>JAQWJH010000001.1 GCA_029248455.1 Flavobacteriaceae bacterium | reverse complement strand
GGTAATTTCACTTAGCAAATATGATAAGCATAATGATTCTGTTTTTTTATTTGATGTTATGAGCGAAAGCTTATTTGAGTTTAATAATCAAATTTATAAGAAAATAGGTAAATTAAGAAAAAGATATATTTGTAAGAATATTATTAAAAATAAAAAATATTTATTTTCACCTGTAACTAGGGTTAAAAAAATTTAAAATGAAAAAAGTTGCTGTTAGTGGATATTTTGATCCAATTCATGTGGGTCACTTAGAATATTTAAAACTAGCCAAAAAACTTGGTGATAAGCTGGTTGTAATTGTTAATAACAACCATCAATGTGTTTTGAAAAAAGGAAAATCTTTTATGGATGAGTCCGACAGAGTCAAAATAGTTAGATGTTTAAAAATGGTGGATGAAGTTTTTTTATCAGTTGATAAAGACAAAACAGTTTGTAAATCTCTCGAAGCCATAAAACCTGATATTTTTGCCAATGGCGGAGACAGATCCACAGGAGAAGTTCCAGAATCTTTCATTTGTAAAAAATATAATATTAAAATGATTGATGGTTTAGGAGAAAAAATAAGAAGTTCATCAGATTTAACTGGGTTAAAGCAAAAATAATAATGGAATCTAAGTTTAATTTTTCAGAGGATGATAATCTTAAAAATCATCCAATTGATGAAAAAAAATCATACGGTATTTTAGGATTTATATATTCTTTTTTAAAAGAAACATTAGACTTTAGTCATAACACTGATAAAGAATCAACATTAATATCTATCAAAGATGATATTTCTATTAAAGGAGCTACTGCTTGGATTTTAATTTGTTCTATTTTTGTTGCTTCTGTCGGTCTTAATGCGAATTCGATCCCTGTAGTTATCGGAGCCATGTTGATTTCACCTCTTATGGGTCCTATTTTAGGCTTTGGGATGTCAATAGCAATCAATGATTTAGAAACCCTCAAAAAATCCTTGTTAAATTTTATAATTATGGTTGTTTTGAGTATTGTAACAGCCTATTTATTTTTCGCTTTTTTTCCTTTAAGAGAAGAATCATCCGAACTTTTGTCCCGAACAAAGCCAGATATTAGAGATATTTTGATTGCTTTTTTTGGTGGTCTTGCGCTTATAATTGCTAAAACCAAAAAGGGAACAATATCTTCTGTTATTTATGGAGTTGCAATAGCTACCGCACTTATGCCACCATTGTGTACAGTAGGATTTGGATTAGCAACTGGAAATTTTGATTTTGCAGGAGGAGCAATGTATTTATTTATGATAAATACTTTATACATTGTTTTAGCTACCTATTTAGTTATAAAAATCCTTAGATTTCCAATGATAAATTATGCTAATTCAAAAAAAAGAAAATTTATAGCTAGACTAGTTACTTTCTTCTCAATTTTAATGATTATTCCTGCACTAGATACATTTTTTGGAGTTTTAAATGAAAGTAATTTTAATAGTTCTGCCGATGAATTTTTGAAGATTGAATTAGATGGATTAAAAAATAAAGATTATTTGGAAAGAACTGCAATAAAAACTTATGATTCAAATAAAAATCAAAAAGAATATACTTGGCCCTGGAAAGACAAAGAATCTAAAATAGTTTTAAATTCGTTTGGACTAGATCCAATTTCTAGTCAAACTATAAATTTACTTAACGCCCAAATAAAGAAATATCCTTCACTATCATTAACTGAAATTATTGTTAATCAACAAGTTATTGAAGATGACTTTAAAGAACAAAAACGCTTTCTTACTGAACTTAGATATAGAGATTCTATAGACTTAGAGAACAAAAACCAAGAAATAAAAATCTTAAAACAAAAACTTGACAAATTAGAAATAAAGAAAAAAAATAATGATTTATTTCGTTCAATTACAGAAGAAGTTAAAATAAATTACAGTGATATAATTGATTTTAGTTTTGAAAAAATAATTAAATATCAAAGTGACGGAGTAGATACTATTCCAGTTTTTAAGGCCAAATGGTCAAAAAACGTCTCAAATGAATTTATTGAAAATCAAGAATTAAAGATCAAAAAATGGATTAAGTTTAAACTTACTAATGATTCTTTTATTTTAAATAGAGAAATTGAACTATAAAAATTTCTTGACTTTTTTTAATAGTTCAGATGAATAAACAAAATCAGTTATTGATTTATTTTTAGTTGAAAAAATTTCTTTGTTTGAACCCTCCCAGTTTTTGGTTCCATTTTCAAGAAATATTATTTTTTCTCCAATTTCCATAACAGAATTCATGTCATGAGAATTAATAACTGTTGTAATGTTATATTCTTTAGTTATTTCCTGAATGAGATTGTCAATAACAATGGCAGTCTTTGGGTCTAACCCAGAATTAGGTTCATCACAAAATAAATATTTTGGATTCATTACAATTGCTCTAGCTATTGCTACTCTTTTTTGCATTCCACCAGAAAGTTCAGAGGGGAGTTTTTGAATAGCTTTATCTAATTCAACTCTATTAATAGCATTTTTAGCTCTTTCGAGAATTTCGTCATCGTTTTTTTTTGTTAACATTTTTAATGGAAACATGACGTTTTCTAAAACTGTCATTGAATCAAAAAGAGCACTTCCCTGAAAGACCATTCCCATTTCTCTTCTAAGTAATGTTTTTTGTGCTTCATCCATATTTTTATTAGAAACTCCATCAAAAATTATTTCACCTTCATCTGGACTATGAAGACCAAGTAAACATTTTAACAATACTGTTTTCCCAGAACCACTTTGTCCAATAATCAAATTGGTTTTACCTTGAACAAATTTTGTAGAAATATTGTTGAGGATTAAATTTCCATCAAATGATTTAATTAAGGACTTTACTTCTATCATTAGCTTAACAATAACTGAGTTATTATAAAATTAACAACTATAATTATTATAGATGTCCAAACAAAAGATTTTGTACTTGCTTTCCCAACTTCAAGTGCTCCGCCCCTCATATAGTATCCATGATAAGAAGGAACTGTAGCCAATATTAATGCGAACAAAATTGTTTTAATATACGAGTAAAATATATGGTAAGGTTCAAAATCCATTTGGATTCCAGTTATAAAGGCTTCGCTTGGAACTCCAGCAAATGTCATGGCTAATAATCCTCCAAATATTCCAACAAACATTGATATGGTAATTACAAAAGGATAAAATAATAAAGCTACTATTTTAGGGAAAACTAAATAATTTAAAGGATTTATTCCCATTACTTCAAGAGCATCAATTTGTTCAGTAACTCTCATAGTACCAATACTGGAGGTTATAAATGATCCAACTTTTCCAGCCATTATTATGGACATAAATGTTGGTGCAAATTCAAGAATAATAGATTGTCTAGTCGCAAAACCAACTAATGATTTAGAAAGAAACGGGCTAGTTAAATTTAAAGCAGTTTGTATTGATATGACAGCTCCGATGAAAAACGATAATATAGAAACTATTGGAATAGACTCGATGATAAGATCATTAATTTCTTTAAAAATTAAGTTTTTTAATATTTTCCATTTACAAGGTTTAAAAAATGACATCCTTATCATTATAAAATACTTTCCAATATCATTAAGGTAAAACATAATTTTATTTGTTATTCAAAGTTATGAATATTGATTTAAAGTGTTTTAATAAGTTTTTTTAGAAAATTTTAGACTTGGTAAGTTATTGCATTTACATTCATTCCAGCACCAACACTTCCAAAAAGAATAATATCTCCTCTTTTTAGAGAGTGACCAGTAATTTTATTATTCATCACCAAATCGTATAATGTAGGGATGGTTGCAACAGAACTATTACCAAGTTTTGCTATTGACATTGGCATAACATTTTCTGGTCTTGGTAAATCATATAATTTATAAAATCTGTTTACCATAGCATCATCCATTTTTTCATTTGCCTGATGTAAAAATATCTTCTTTACATTTTTTACCGATTTTTTACTGGACTCTAAACATTCTTTCATGGCTTGTGGGACTTTTGTAATAGCAAATTCATAAATTTTATGACCATGCATTTTAATATACCTCTCTTTTGATTGTTCTTTTTGATTGAAGGATTCTCCCAAAAATAAATCAAAAGTATTTTCTAATGAAAATGTACAGCTCTTGTGAGATAAAATTCCTTGATTATCAGTATTATCATTTTTTTCAATTATTGTAGCACCTGCACCATCTGAGAAAATCATAGAATCTCTATCACTCGCATCATAAGTTCTTGATAAAGTTTCTGCCCCTATAACCAAGCACTTTTTTGCCATTCCCGCTTTAATAAAAGCTTGTGCCTGTATTACACCTTCAATCCAACCAGGACATCCGAATATTAAGTCATAACAAATACAATCTGGATTGTTTATTCCAAGTTTGTATTTGACTCTACTTGCTAAACTGGGAAGTTGATCAATTTGTTTGGATTTTGCTTTTATATCTCCAAAATTATGTGCAACTATAATGTAATTTAAAGTTTCAGGGTTAATTTTTGCATCTTTTATTGCTTTTTTAGCAGCAAAAAAAGCTAAATCAGAAGTGTTATAATTATGTTTAGCATATCTACGTTCTTCAATTCCTGTAATAGCCTTAAATTTTTTAATAATAACATCATTGGTAACATTAAACTCTGATCCGTCAGGGTTTAGAAATTTATTATTTAAAAAATCTTGGTTTTTTTTAATTATTTCTGGAATATAAGAACCTGTTCCAGTAATGCATATTGACATATTATCTCAAGTTTGATAATGCAAAATAGAAAACTTACTAATAATAACCTAGTTTTCTAAATACGTTTCTATTGGAGCGCATGTACAAATAAGATTTCTATCTCCAAATGCATCATCAACTCGTCTTACAGAGGGCCAAAATTTATTTTCTTTTACAAAAGGTAAAGGAAATGCTGCTTCAATTCTTGTGTAAGGGAATTCCCAATTTTCAGAACTAATCATTACAATTGTATGAGGAGCATTTTTTAGTAAGTTGTTTTTATCCTCTTTTGAGCAATTATCTATTTCAGATCTAATTGCTATCATAGCATCACAAAATCGATCAATTTCATCTAAATTTTCACTTTCTGTCGGTTCTATCATCATTGTTCCTGGAACTGGAAATGAAACTGTGGGAGCATGGAAGCCATAATCAATCAACCTTTTAGCGATATCCATCACTTCTACTCCGTTTTCTTTGAAAGGACGGCAATCAATTATTAACTCATGTGCAGCTCTTCCATTTTCACCTTGATATAAAATATTATAACTTTTTTCAATTCTATACTTTATGTAATTTGCATTTAAAATTGCATATTCAGTTGACGATTTAAGGCCTTTAGAACCCAGCATACAAATGTATCCATATGAAATTACACAAGCCAAGGCTGAACCCCATGGAGCTGCTGAAATTGATTTTACACCATAATTTGAACTAACATTAATAATTGGGTTATTGGGAAGAAATGGAACCAAATGCTTGGCAACACATATGGGGCCAACACCAGGACCACCTCCTCCATGAGGAATAGCAAAAGTTTTGTGAAGGTTCAAATGACAAACATCAGCACCTATGGTGTACGGATTTGTGAGACCAACTTGAGCGTTCATATTAGCTCCGTCCATGTATACTTGTCCTCCGTTGTTGTGTATAGTTTTTGTTATTTCTTGTATTGAAGATTCAAAAACTCCATGAGTAGAGGGATAAGTAATCATTAATGCAGCTAAATTGTCTTTGTAGAGCTCTGCTTTTTCTTTCAACTCCTTCTCATTAATATTACCATATTTATCTGTTCCAACAACTACAACACTCATTCCTGCCATAACAGCAGATGCTGGATTAGTCCCATGAGCTGAGGAAGGTATCAGACAAATATTTCTATGGCCTTGATTAATACTTTTCAAGTATGCTCTAATAACCATTAAGCCGGCATATTCTCCCTGAGCACCTGAATTTGGTTGTAATGAAGTTCCAGAAAATCCGGTTATTTCATTAAGTTGTTCTTCCAATTTAACAATTAAATTTTGATATCCTCTTGCTTGATTAAGGGGAACAAAAGGATGAATATTGTTCCATTTGGACCAGCTAATAGGAATCATTTCTGAAGCTGCATTTAATTTCATAGTGCATGATCCCAGCGAAATCATTGAATGGGTAAGAGATAAATCTTTTTTTTCTAAACTTTTAATATATCTCATTATACTCGTTTCTGAGTGATGTGTATTAAAAATTTTGGTTTCTAGAAATTTAGTTTTTCTCAAATAATGACTAGTTATTTTAATTTCATTACAAATCTTATCTACTAAAATTGAGGATTTATCTATGGCCTTAGCTATAACATCAACAATCAATTGTATTTCATTCTTGGAAGTAGATTCGTTGATAGAAATTGAGAAATGATTATCATCGATATAATTAAAGTTGATTTTATTTTTCTCAGCTATTGGTTTAATTTTTTGAGATGGACCCTCAAGAAGTAATGTATCAAAAAAACTTTTATTTAATTGCTTGACACCAATTTTTGCCAAAACATTCTCAAGTGTAACAGTTAAATAATGAATTTTTAAAGCAATATTTCTTAAACCTTCAGGACCGTGAAAAACACCATACATACTTGCCATAACAGCCAATAGTACTTGTGACGTGCAAATATTTGAGGTTGCTCTATCTCTTTTGATGTGCTGTTCTCTGGTTTGTAAAGCCATTCTTAAAGCAGGATTTCCGTCAACATCTTTTGAAACACCAATAATTCGTCCAGGAATTGACCTTTTGTATTCTTCTTTTGTTGCGAAAAAAGCGGCGTGAGGCCCTCCATAACCAAGAGGAATACCAAATCTTTGAGATGTCCCTACCACTACATCAGCACCAAAAGCAGAGGGTTCTTTAATTAGGCATAGTGATAATAGATCAGCTGCAATTACGATTTTTAAATCATTTGATTTTGCTTTTTCACAATATTTTTTTAAGTCATTAATATTACCATATAAACCTGGGTATTGCATCAAGCATCCATAAAATTTACTTGAAAAGTCGAATTCTTCTAATTTTCCAACAACTACTTCAATATTTAAAGGTTCAGCTCTTGTCTGAATAAGAGAAATTGTTTGAGCTAGGGTGTCTTCGGCAACAAAAAATTTATTAATATTTTCTTTTTTTTGGGTTCGTGTTCTAGCGCTAAAAAGCATTGTCATTGCTTCTGCAGCTGAGGTACTTTCGTCCAGTAGTGATGCGTTGGACAATTCCATTCCAGTCAAATCGCATATTATTGTTTGGTAATTAAGTAAGGCCTCCATTCTTCCTTGAGCAATTTCAGCTTGATAAGGTGTGTAGGCCGTATACCAACTAGGGTTTTCTAAAATATTTCTTTTAATTACTGAGGGAGTAATAGATTGATGATATCCCAGTCCAATGTAGGATTTATAATTTTTATTTTTTTTTGAAAGTTTATCAATATGAGCCAAAAATTCATTTTCACTAAGCTCATCATCTAAATCTAATTCTCTTTTTAATCTAATATTTTTTGGAATAGTTTCAGATATTAATTGTTCCATTGAATTTAATCCTAAACAATCCAGCATCTCTTCTTTCTGAATATTATTTATACCAATATGTCTACTAGAAAATTTATCCATATTAACCTTTGTATTTAAGAATTCAAAAATAATTAATTTAGTGATTAAAAGTTGTATTATTTTGTTAATTAAATAAGAAAGTTTTTAAGTTAAAAACATAAATTATCAACACTTCTTTATTTTTGTAAATATGAAAATGTTGTATTCATTTTTTGACTTTTACGTCAAATCAAGTATTCACCTTTCTATTTCTGTTTTAGCACTAACTGTAATTACTTTCCTAAGATTGAAAATAGAATTTAGTCCACTTATACTTTTCATAATATTTAATTCTACTATTATAACTTACAATTTCATAAAATTTGCTTCCACTTTACCTTATTATTTTTTTGTAAATAATGTTTCAATTAAGAAAATACAA
>JAQWJH010000113.1 GCA_029248455.1 Flavobacteriaceae bacterium | reverse complement strand
TAAACATTTACTTATTGATTGGAGATGGGGAGAAGCATATTTTAGAGAAAAATTATTTGATTATGAAACAGCTAGCAACGTTGGTAACTGGCAATGGGTAGCAGGATGTGGTGTAGATGCTGCTCCGTACTTTAGAATTTTTAACCCACATGAACAACTTAAAAAATTTGATAAACACTTTTTTTATATAAAAAAATGGGTTCCTGAATTTGAAACTGATAAATATATTAGTCCAATAATTGATCACAAAGAAGCCAGAGAAAGATGTCTTACAACCTATAAAAAAGCTCTAAACAATTGAATATAAATTTAATTTTTCCAAACCAACTTTTCGAGGAAAGTACAATCTTAGAGAACTCGAACACAACTTTTTTAATTGAAGAATATTTGTTTTTTAATCAATACAAATTTCACAAGCAAAAAATATTATTTCATAGAGATTCTATGAAAAATTATAATGATTATTTGATTAAAAAAGGATTAAAAGTTATTTACATAGATTCACAAAATAAAAGTTCTGATATAAGAGAGTTTTTAAAAAACACACAAGCAAAACAAATAAATATTTACAATCCTGTAGATAATTGGTTAGAAAAAAGGATTTCTTCTATTTGTTGTGAAAAAAATATTGAAATAAAATTTTATGAAAATCCTTTATTCATAAATAACCAAAATGAACTCACAACTTTTTTTAAGCCTGAGAAAAAAAAACTTTTTCAAACTAGTTTTTACAAAAATCAAAGAACTAAGCTAAATATTCTTTTAGATGAAGAAAAAAAGCCTGTTGGTGGTAAATGGACATTTGATGATATGAACAGGAAAAAGTTTCCTAAAAATAAACAGACTCCTATTTTAGATTATTCAAAAATAAAAAGTTTTCATTATTTGAATTCCAAAAAATATGTTGAAATAAATTTTGGAAATAATTTAGGTGAAATAAGTGAAAATCAGTTGTATCCAACTGATTATAAATCAGCTAATATTTGGTTTAAAAATTTTCTAATTTCAAGGTTTGAAGAATTCGGAATTTATGAAGATGCTGTTTTAATAAAAGAATCAATAATTAACCATAGTATTTTATCGCCCCTTTTAAATAGTGGTCTTCTAAATCCTAAGGAAGTTCTAAAAACTACAATTGATTTTTACAAAAAAAATAACATTCCTATCAATTCAGCTGAAGGTTTTATTAGACAAATTATAGGTTGGAGAGAATTTATAAGGGGAGTTTATTTTTCTAAAGGAAGTGAAGAAAGAACTAAAAATTATTGGGGATTCAAAAGAAAAATTCCTAATTCATTTTATGATGGAACAACAGGAATTGACCCAGTTGATGACACAATTAAAAAGGTAAATAAAACCGGCTATGCGAACCATATAGAAAGATTAATGATTTTAGGAAATTTTATGGTTTTGTGCGAATTTGATCCGGATGACGTGTATCGTTGGTTTATGGAATTATTTATTGATTCCTATGATTGGGTTATGGTTCCAAACGTATATGGGATGAGTCAATATGCCGATGGTGGATTAATGTCAACTAAGCCATATATTAGTAGCAGCAATTATATAATTAAAATGAGTGATTACAAAAAGGGTGAATGGAGTGAAATATGGGATGGTCTTTTTTGGTCATTTATGGACAAACAAAGAGTCTTTTTTAGTAAAAATCCAAGAATGCGAATGCTAATAAGCAGTTTTGATAAAATGAATTCATTGAAAAAAGAAAAACTACTTTTGGATGCTGATAACTTTATTACAAACTTATAATATGTTAAATCTAAATTCGATTCAGATTGATAGAGTGATTGAAATGGCTTGGGAGGACAGAACTCCTTTTGAAGCTATATTATTTCAGTTCAATTTGAATGAAAAAGATGTCATTAAATTAATGAGAACTAATTTAAAAGAATCTAGTTTTAAGAGATGGAGAAAAAGAGTGAATAGTGGGGTGAGTCAAAAGCATCTAAAAAAGAGAAATCCTGAAATTAACAGATTTAAATGTTCCAGACAAAAGTCAATTACTGGAAATAAGATAAGTAAAAGATAAGATTCATATTCTTTTTATTTTAGCCCCTAAGGCCTTCAATCTTCCATCAATATTTTCATATCCCCTGTCAATTTGTTCAATATTATGAATTATGCTTGTTCCTTTGGCAGAGAGTGCAGCAATCAATAATGAAATTCCAGCTCTAATATCAGGTGAAACCATTGTAGTAGCCTTTAGTTGAGATTTGAAATCATGACCTATGACATTTGCTCTATGAGGGTCACACAGAATAATTTTAGCTCCCATATCTATTAGTTTATCAACAAAAAACAATCTACTTTCAAACATTTTTTGATGAATTAAAACACTTCCTCGAGCTTGAGTAGCAATAACCAAAATAATACTTAACAAATCTGGCGTAAAGCCAGGCCATGGTGCATCAGAAATTGATAAAACTGAACCATCAATAAAATTTTGAATTTCATATCCTTTTTTATGCTCGGGAATATGAATGTCATCTCCAATTATATTAATCTTTATTCCCAGCTTTCTAAAAACGTCTAGAATTTGACCCAAATTCTTTATACTTACATTTTTAATAGTAATATTACTTTTTGTCATCGCTGCCATTCCAATCCAACTTCCAATTTCGATCATATCAGGCAAAACTTTATGAGTACAACCATTGAGGAATTTTACACCTTTTATAACTAATAGATTTGATCCAATACCTGAAATTATAGCTCCCATATTAACCAACATTTTACTCAATTGTTGGATATAAGGTTCACATGCAGCATTATAAATTTTTGTTTCACCTTGAGCTAAACAAGCAGCCATTAAAACATTTGCAGTACCTGTTACAGAAGCTTGATCTAAAAGAATATAATTACCTTTTAATTTTTTAGACTCCACGCCATAAAAATGTTCTTCTTTGTTGTACCTGAACGAAGCTCCTAACTTAATTAAACCTAAAAAATGAGTGTCTAACCTTCTTCGTCCAATCTTATCACCTCCGGGCTTAGGGATAAAACCCTTACCAAAACGAGCTAACAATGGGCCAACAATCATAATTGAACCTCTTAAGCTACTGCCTTTTCTCTTAAAGGATTCGGATTGTAAATAATCTATATTTACATATTCTGCTTTAAATGAATATTTGTTGTCAGAAATTTTTTTTATTTCAACTCCAAGTGAGGATAATAAATCAATTAATTTAATTACATCAATGATATTAGGAATATTATCAATGACTACCTCATATTTTGTTAAAAGTGTTGCACATATTACTTGCAACGCCTCATTTTTAGCACCTTGTGGAGTAATCTCACCACTTAATTTAATACCGCCTTCAATTGAAAAAGTACCCATTAAATAAATTAATTATTGTTTCTTTTTTTAAAATTACGGTAAGGTTTTTTGTGTTTTGAAGAGTGCTTTGTAAATTTTTTATTGGTTAATTTAATTAAATTATGTGATTCTGAGAGAGGTTTAGATGATGAATCTAATATAAGCTTACCATCGGAAAGTTCTAACAAATGACCAAAAATAACATCATCTTCAACAGTATCTTTATTCCAGTTTAAAAAACACTTTTTCATGTGATTAGCAATGACATAAATTAATTGTTTTTTCATCTCACCCTCCTCCCATTCCATTGCTACATCAATCATTCTTTTAATATTATTCCCATAAAATCTATATTTTGGAAAGTTTTGAGGATAATTTAACTTATCTGGTCTTTGAGAAAATTCTTCTTTTGATGGTAACGGGTATGGAGAGTCAACATCTAATTTGAAATCTGACATAATAAAAAGTTGATCCCAGAGTTTATGTTGAAAATCTGGTACGTCTCTTAAATGTGGATTTAAATTTCCCATAACCCCAATTATAGCCTTAGCAATATTATTTCTTTCATTCCTATCATTACATGAAAGAGCTTGATCTATCATTTTGTGAAGATGTCTTCCATATTCCGGGATTATTAATTTACTTCTCTCAGTGTTGTATTCTAAGTTATCTATCAAAACTAGGGTGATTTAAATGGTAATTGTTAAACAAATTTAATAAATAAATCTTATAAAGAAATGATTCCTTTGATTATAGAAGCTGATTTATATTTTTCTATAATTTGATCTGGAGATTTCATCTTTGCAGTAATTGTAACACTTGTAAAATTTTTTGAGGATGAAAGTCTTGATGTAAAATTCGCATCGATTTCATTAAAAATTTTTTTTAATACAGAGATATTATCTAAATCTGTTTTTAAAATAAATTTAAATTTATAAATACAGGGCCAACTAGAGGAATCCAATAGTTGTTGTTTTAATCTAGTGTAAAAGTCATTATTTTGTATTGACATAATCTCAAATATATAGAAATAAAGATTTATAAATTAATAAATTTGTAATAAATGAATGTTACTAAAAAAATTTTAATAACTGGGGGTCCGGGATCTGGAAAAACTAGTTTAATAAATGAATTAGAAAGAAAATCTTTTAATTGTGAAAATGAAATAATTAGAGGATTAACAATTGAAGGTAAGAAAAAAGGAACTGACCAAGCCTTTCTAGAAGATCCATTAAATTTTACAAAAAAATTAATTGAATTAAGAACTAAGCAGTTTAATAAAGAACAAACTTCATTAATAACTTTTTACGATAGAGGAGTTCACGAAACTTTGGCGTATTTGAATTATATAGGATTAAAGTACACTAACGAACTTAATAGAAAATGTAGAACTATAAAATATGACATGGTTTTTATTCTTCCACCTTGGAAAAATATTTATATCCAAGATAATTGTAGATATGAAACCTTTAATCAAGCAAAAATAATATATGAAGAAATAGTTAAAATTTATGAATATTTTAATATGAGAATTATATTTTTGAAAAAAGACTCAATAGAAAATAGAGTAAAAGAAATTTTAATCCATGTTAAACAATAAATTTAAAAATGAATAGTTTAAGTATAATTTTCATGGGTACACCTGATTTCGCAGTCAGGAGTCTTGATGCGATTATAAGTGATAATTATAAAGTTAAAGCGGTTATTACTGCTCCAGATAAAAAAGCAGGAAGAGGAAAGAAAATTAATTGTTCTGAAGTTAAAAAATATGCATTAGAAAAAAACTTAAAGTTACTTCAGCCACACAATTTAAAAGAGGAAAATTTTATTAATGAATTAAAATCAATTAAAGCTGATCTATTTGTTGTTGTTGCGTTTAGAATGTTGCCAAAAATTGTTTGGGAAATTCCAAAATTTGGAACAATTAATTTACATGCTTCACTACTTCCACAGTTAAGAGGGGCTGCTCCTATTCACTGGGCAATTATAAAGGGACTTCAATCTACTGGCGTATCTACATTTTTCATTAATGAAAAAATTGATTTCGGAAATATTATTGAACAAAGAGAGGTTGAAATTGGAAATGCAGAAAACACAGGAAATCTTTATCAAAGATTAAAAGAAATTGGAAGTCAATTAATTTTAACAACTTTAAAGCAAATTATCAGTGGTAAACTCATAACTCAAAAACAAATTGAATCAAAAAAGCTTTTAAAAGCACCAAAATTAGTTAAAGAAAATACAAGAATTAATTGGAATAAATCAGGGTTAGAAATTTTTAACTTTGTCAGAGGACTATCTCCACATCCTACGGCTTGGACGAAAAGTGAAAAAACTCAAAAGACTTTTAAATTATATAATGTAATTTATTTCAAAGAAAAGAGATCAGATAAATTAAATGGAATAATCAATATGAATGATAATTTAATGAAAATATCGGTTAATGATGGTTATTTAAAGGTTTTAGAGTTACAAATTGAGGGTAAAAAGAAAATGTCTGTTCAAGAGTTTATAAATGGATATAAATCATATAATTTGAGTAAATTAATTTAAAGTTAAATGATAAATAAAGGTGATTTACTGATTGCTGAACCCAATGTATTGAGTGATATTAATTTTAATAGATCAGTAATATTAATTGTTGAAAGTAACCAAAATGGTTCTGTTGGTTTTATTTTAAACAAAGCTTTAGAATATTCAACAAAACAATTATTACCTGATTTAAAGTTTAACTTTCCTATATATAATGGTGGTCCAGTTCAAAAAGAAAACCTTTATTTTATTCATAATAAACCAAATTTAATTTCTGAAAGTATTAAAATAAATAATGAAATTTATTGGGGAGGAAATTTTGATAGCGTTTTAAATCTAATTAATAATAATAAATTAAAAAAAAATAACATAAAATTTTTTTTAGGTTACTCTGGCTGGGATAGTTTTCAATTAGAGGATGAAATAAACAACTCATCATGGACAATTAATAATAATTATTCTGGTTATAAAAAATTACTTAAAAGCTGCAAAAATATATGGAAAAAAAACTTAATTAATTTAGGTGGAGATTATTTAATTTGGTCTAATTCACCCGAAAATCCGAACCATAATTAAAGTTTAGAAATTTCTAGATTAAAATATTTTAAAATATTTTTACAAACTCCATCTGCAAAATATTTTTTTCTGTATTCAGTTACTGCAATAATACCTGAAATTGAATTAGTGACCCATATTTCGTTTGAAGAAATTAGTTCATAAGGAGAAAAATTCTGTTCTATTATTTTATAATCATTAACACCATTTACTAACTCAATAATTTTATTTCTCATAATACCATTAAGACATCCTGTAGATATCGGAGGGGTTTTTATTACATTATCATTAACAATAAAGATATTACCATTAATAAATTCCGCAACTTGTTTTTTTTCATTTAATAAAATACAGTTATCTAAACCATTATCTTTTGCATAAATACTAGCTATCACATTTAATACTTTATTATTAGTTTTTAAGTTTGACAATAAGTCAGACTGAACTTTAAAATCTTTATATAAATCTATTTTGTAGGATCCTGTATTAATTTTAAAGAATTTTTCTGAAATTTTATTCGCCGTAATAATAAAAGTAGGTTCATTTATTTCAGGCATATAATAACCTTTTCCATCACGAAAAACTGACAATCTTACTCTTCCTGAAAAAGATTTATCTAAATTAATTATTGTTTTAATTATTTGATTTTCAAAAAAATCAGGTGTATAAATTGACGGTATTTTAATTCGGAGTATTCTCATTGAAGACATTAATCTCAAATAATGCTCTTCCCAAAACATAATTTTATTATTTACAACTTTGATTGTTTCAAAAACAGAGTCCCCATATAAAAAAGCTCTATTAGTAAAATCATTGAGGTAATGATCTTTAAGATTTCCGTTATAATTTATCATTGATTATTAAGAGGATCCCAAAACTTGCTTTAAATCAGAAATTTGACTGTCCCACAACATTTTCGTTTCTTCAACCTCATCCTCATAAGAAAAATCAGTAATCATTAATGAAACGTCTTTAGTGATTTCATCGACAACAATTTTTATTTCAAAAAAACATTTATCCTGGTCATCACTTTCATCAAGCCATCTAAATTTTACAAAATTATTAGATTTACTGCTAATTAACTCCGCTTTTTCTTCAGAACCGTCCCAAAAAAAAGAAAAGATAATTCCTCTTGAATTTACATTATCAGCAAACCACTCGGATAGTCCAGATGCTGATGATATATATTGATACAGCATCTGGGGAGATGCTTGAATAGGAAACTCTAACTCAAACTTTACTTTTAAATCCATATAATGGCAATATATAGATTAAAATTGATGTAAAAAAAAATAAAATAATTTTTATTCTTAGTTTGAGTCTAGTTAATTTGTTTATATATTTACGCGCGTTGAAATGGCGAGGTAGCTCAGGTGGTTAGAGCGTCGGATTCATAACCCGGAGGTCGGGAGTTCAAGTCTCCCCCTCGCTACTTTTAAAATAATTCTGAATTTACTTCGCTAAGTAAATACTCTGATTGAGTTCCATCAACCATATTTTTGATAATTATCTGATTTTTTTTAAATTCATTTTCACCCATAATAATTGCATTGATAACTTTATGTTTATTAGCATATGAAAATTGCTTATTCAATTTTACATTGTCAGGGTAAATATTAATTTTCTTTCCATTTTTCCTTAACGAATCAATGAGTGGATATAATTTTTTCAAATATTTTAAACCAAAATTTATAATAATTATATCAAAGCTCTTATCTATGTGTTTTGGAAATAAATTTTGCTCTTCCATTAAAAGATATATTCTGTCTAAGCCAAAAGAGATTCCAACGCCACTGGCATTTTTGAAATTAAAAAGTGATGTTAAATCATCATATCGTCCTCCGCCTCCTAACGAACCAATTTTGGTATCAGATTTAGAAATTACTTCTACAATTGTTCCTGTATAATAATTTAATCCTCTTGCTAAAGTTATATCAAATCTAATTTCATTTTTAAATGAACTAGATTGACATATAAATTCTAATATAGTTTGCAGTTCTTCAATTCCTTTTTTTGTATGCAAAATATTTTGAAATAATTTATCGAAATGATGTATATTATTTTTTTCTTGACTTAAAATTTCTGAAAGATTTGAAATAGAATTATTTTCAGTTAGATGTTCCACTTCTTTAAGAACATTATCTAAACCTATTTTATCTATTTTATCTATGGCAGAAACAAATTCACTTAATTTATTTTCTAAACCAATATATTTTGCAAGTGCTGTTAAGATACTACGGTGATTGATTTTAAAAACGATATCTTCAAATCCCAAATCAGAAAAAACTGAATCATATAATTTAATTAATTCTATTTCTTGAAGTATAGAATTTGTTCCTATTACATCAGCATCACATTGAGTAAACTCTTGGAATCTACCATGCTGAGGCCTATCTGCTCGCCATACATTTTGGATTTGAAAACGTTTAAAAGGGAAAACTAAATCATTCTGATGTTGAGCTACAAAACGAGCAAGAGGGACAGTTAAATCGTACCTCAGACCTTTGTTACTAACTGAATCAATAAAATCAGAATAATTGTTTTCTGAGTGAGCTTTTAAATTAGCCTTTTTTATTTTATCACCTGAGTTAAGTATTTTAAATACTAACCTGTCCCCTTCATTCCCATATTTTCCTAATAATGTAGAGTTTTTTTCTAAAGCAGGGGTTTCAATTTCAGAAAATCCAAATAACTTGAAATTATTCTTTATTATATCTAATATGTAATTTCTCTTAGATAAAATATGTGGTAAAAAATCTCGGGTTCCCTTAGGATTTGAAGGTGATTTTGACATTTATTTTATAATATTAAAACAAATATCTAATTTTTTAATTCAATCAAGAAATTAGAGGATAAATTATTTTTAATTTATTCTTGAGATTTTATTACATCAAAAGTAATTTCATTGATAACATCTCTATGCAATCTTATTGAAGCAGTATAAGTTCCTAACCTCTTTATATTTCCACCTTGGACTTTTATAATCTTTTTATCAAATTCGAAACCTAAATTTGATAACTCACTATTCAAATCAGAATTTGAAATAGATCCAAAAAGTTTTCCTCCTGAACCAGACTTAGCAGAAATTTTAATTTCTAACTTATCAAGTTTCTTAGAAATTTTAGTTGCTTCATCAATGATTTTCTTTTGTTTGAATTCACTTTGTTTAATGTTTTCTGCCAATACTTTTCTTGCAGAACTTGTCGCTAAAACAGCTAATCCTTTTGGAATTAGAAAATTTCTTCCGTAACCATTTTTAACAGAAACAATATCATCTTTAAAACCTAGATTAGGTACATCGTTTTTTAAAATTAATTCCATAGTAGTTATTTTAACATATCAGCTTGATAAGGAAGAAGTGCCAAATGTCTTGCACGTTTAACGGCAACAGATATTTTTCTTTGAAATTTCAAGGAAGTTCCTGTTAAACGTCTTGGTAAAATCTTACCTTGTTCATTTATAAATTTTAAAAGAAAATCGGGGTCTTTATAATCAATATACTTTATTCCAGACCTTTTAAATCTACAGTATTTTTTTTTGTCTTTAGTTGCTATATCTAGTGGAGTTAGGTATCTTATTTCTCCTTGATTTCCTTTACCTGCTTGTTCTATTGATGACATAATCTATGCTTTTTTTGGATTTCTTTCTCTTCTTTTTATTGACCATGCGTCGGCAAACTTATCTAGTTTAACATTTAAATAACGCATTATCCTTTCATCTCTTCTTAACTCAACTTCAAATGAATCAATAACTGTTGAGGGAGCTTTAAAATCAATTAAGTTATAAAATCCACTTTGTTTATTTTGGATAGGGTAAGCTAATTTTTTTAACCCCCATTTTTCTGTTGAAACGATTTGTGCACCCTGTTTCGTAAGGTGGTCTTCAAATTTTTTTACTGTCTCCTTTACCTGATCATCAGATAAAACGGGATTTAAAATGAAAACAGCTTCGTAATGGTTCATATATTTTATTAAAAAATTGGTCGCAAAAATACACTAATAAAATCGACTTGCAAAATTTGTGATAAATTTTAATTGTAGGGATCGACGTCAATCAAAATTTCAATATTACTGAAGATTGAGATCCCTTGAAAAGTTCTTAGTGTATTGCTTATTAATATTTTAGATTTTGTTTGGTTATTTTTAATAGGGATTTTAATTAAAATATTTTTAATGTGTTTATTCTTAACTCTTGAAATTATAGGAGATTCTGGGCCAAGTAATTGATCTTTAAATTGATTTTTTAAAGCCTCCGACAACCAATTAGAGGCTCTTATTAATTTAGTTAAATCTTTATTTTTCAAAATAATTTTTATTAATCTTGTGTATGGGGGGTAATCAAAAATAAACCTTTGGTTTAGTTGTTCGTCAAACATCCCTTTAAAATCATCATTAACAATCTTTTTAATTAAATTATGCTTGGGATTAAAAGTTTGAATAACTACACTTCCTTGTTTTTTGAATCTTCCTGCCCTACCTGAGACTTGCTGAAGAAGCTGGAAACATTTTTCTTGGGATCTGAAATCAGGAAAATAAATTAAACTATCAGCATTAATCACCCCAACTAAAGAGACATTTTTAAAATCCAATCCTTTTGTTAACATTTGAGTTCCTATCAAAATTTCGAAATCATTTTGTTCAAAACCATTAATTATTTCTTGAAAAGAATTTTTTTTCCTTGTTGAGTCATGATCCATTCTTTTTACATTAATAAGAGGAAAAATTTGTTTAATCTCCTCTTCAATTTGTTGAGTGCCCACTCCTCTTTTTAAAATATTATCACTAGAGCATTTTTTGCATCTAATGTTATTTTTTTCATTATATCCACAATGATGACATTTTAATTGATTTGTATCTATGTGATACGTTAGACTAACATCACAATTAATACATTGATATACAAATCCACAAGAACTGCATTCTAAATAAGGAGAGTGTCCTCTTCTATTTTGAAATAATATAATTTGTTCGTTATTGTCAATTGCATCTCTTATATTTTTTATCAATAATTGTGAGAAATTTCCTGAAAAATTTTTTTTTGATTTGGATTCTTTTAAATCGTTTACAATGATTTTAGGTAAGCTAACATTACCAAATCTCTTATCAAGTTTGATTAGACCATACTTGTTTGTAATTGCATTAAAATACGATTCTACACTAGGTGTGGCTGAGCCTAATAAAGTTTTTGCTTTATGAATTCTTCCTAAAAAAATAGCAGCATCTCTAGCATGGTATCTTGGACTAGGATTAAATTGTTTGTAGGCATTTTCATGCTCTTCATCAATTATAATCAACCCCAAATTTTTAAAAGGCAAAAAAATTGATGATCTAGCGCCAATTACTACCCTTGCTTTTTGTTCATTATTTATTACTTTTTTCCAAATTTCTGTTCTTTGCTCAGCGGAATATTTGGAATGGTAAACCACCAAAGAATCACCAAAATATTTTTTCAAACGAGATATTAACTGAGTAGTTAGTGCAATTTCAGGAACTAAGTATAAAACTTGTTCATTATTTTTTAAATATTTGGAAATCAAGCTAGCATAAATTTCAGTTTTTCCAGAAGAGGTAATACCGTGTAGTAAACAAACATTTTTATCATCAAATTTTTTAATTATTTGATCCAAAGCCTTATTTTGAGCATTATTAAGATTCTTTATTTTATCTTTTTTACAATAATTAAATTGAGTCCTATTGATTATTTCTGTTTTCTTGATTAGAATTTGAGAATCAATTAAACTATTAATAGTCGCCCTTGAAACTTTACTTAATTTGGTGAGCTCTTTTATTGAGGGATAATTATCTTTCGAATATTTGAAAAGAATTTCAATAACTTTTTGTTGAGATTTTTTTCTTTTCAATAAATTCAATAAATCGAATTTTTCAACGTCATTTATTGGCCAATTTTTAAAACTAATTTTAGTAATGGTTTTTGGTTTAAAATAATCGTATACTTCCTCTTTTAATTTGATTAAATTTAAATCACTTAATTCTATAATAGTTTTATTTATATTTCGTTTTTTTAGAACATAAATGATTTCCTTATAAGTAATTTTTTTATTAATTTTTAAAAGATCCAATATTTGTTTAGCATCGTTAGATAGCGAAAGAATGTCATCATTTTCATTAATTAGAACTATTTCGCTTTCACTTTTTAATAATAATAATTTAGGTAGAGCAACTTTAATTACTTGTCCAATTGGACACATGTAATATTCGGATATCCAATTAAAAAATTTTAACTGATTGTCATTGATTGTTGATTCTTTATCTAGGATATATTCTATTTCTTTTGGTGAATAAAAATCTGGTGTTTGGTTATGTTTTTTAGCTACCAAAGAAGTGATGAATTTAGATTTTCCGAAAGGCACTATCACTCTAAAACCTATTTTAATATATTCATACTCTTTTTTATTTACTTTATAAGTAAATAAATTATTAAGTGGTAAAGGAACAATTACGTCAATAAAATAATTCATTTTAATTATTCTTCATTTTGTAAATAACAACATTTAGTTCAAAGCCAAGTAGTAATGATATTGAATTAACCCATATAAATAACATCATGATAATTACAGCCCCAATTGACCCATACAGTTCATTATAATTTGAAAAATTATCAATATAAACTCCAAAAAAATAAGTAGAAAGTAATAATAATAAAGTAGTCATTACTGATCCAGGTGAAAAAAATTTTAAATTTCTTCCTTGAATGGTCCCAAAAAAATATAAGGAGGAAAAAGACACAAGTGCAATTAAAATTAAAAAAACATACTTTAATAGAAAAAAGATAAAGGAAATAATAACAATATTTTTGGTAATTAAAAAATCAAAAAAAATTGAAAAGATTGTTGCAAATAATACAACTAATACTAATATTAAACCAACCATAACAGCATACAAATATTGTTTTATGAAATTTCTTGAAAATTCAATATGATATGAATCTGAAAATCCTGAAAAAATAGAATTTACTCCATTACCAATTAAAATTATAGATAAAAAAAGGGTAGTTGAAAGTAATCCAGTTCTCTTTTTACTATTAATATCAATAAAAATTTCATGAAAAAAATTTGAAGATTCTTTTGGAATTAATGACTCAATTAAGTCTAAAAAAATCTGATCAAAATTTTCAATTGGGAAAAAGGGAATTAAATTCAGCACAAACAATACAAAAGGAAAAAAAGCCATGAAAAAACTAAAAGAAATACTTCCAGCTCTGGTTGTAATTGACCCTTTTAAAAGCCCAGTTAGATATAATCTAAATAATTCATACAAAGAAAAACCATAAAGACTTTTAAATTTAATTTTTCTTAGAAAATTAAAAAAATTATTAATTAGTGAATTAATAAAGTTAGTTGTAAACAAACCCATATAACTATATTTGTTTCATAAAATTAACCCAATTGTTTATTTAATGAAAATTAAGTTATTAGTTGTTGGAAAAACATCAGACAATTTTTTAGGATCTCTAATTTCAAACTATATTAAGAGGATAAATTATTATATAAAATTTGAACTTATAGAACTAAATAATCTTAAAATAAAAAAGGTAAGTCATAATGAAATTAAAAAAAAGGAGGGAATCAAGATTTTAGAAAAAATAAATAAAGATGATCAGGTTATTCTTTTTGACGAAAGAGGAAAAACCTATTCTTCAACTGATTTTTCAAAATTTATCGAAAACAGTTTAATAATCTCAAAAAAAAATATAGTTTTTGTTGTTGGGGGAGCATATGGATTTTCTGAAAATATTTATATGCGTTCCAATTCAACAATATCATTATCAAAAATGACTTTCTCACATCAAATAATTAGGCTCTTTATTGTAGAACAACTATATAGAGCGTTTACTATTGTTAATGACCATCCATACCATAATCAATAAAAATGAAATTAATATTTGCTTCAAGAAATAAAAATAAATTTTTAGAAATTGAAAAAATAATTCCTAAAAATATTCAATTAGGAAATCTTAATGAATTAAACTTTTATGATGAAATACCTGAGAATGAAGAAACTATTGAGGGAAATGCTACTTTTAAGGCCGAATTTATTCATTCTAAATTTGGTGTAAATGTTTTCGCTGATGACACTGGACTAGAAGTCGAAGTTTTAAATGGAAAACCAGGCGTACATTCTGCGAGATTTGCTGGAATCGAATGTAATTCTAACAAAAACATTAATAAATTATTAGAATTACTAAAAAATAAAAAAAATAGAAAGGCAAGATTTAAAACAATTATTGTACTAATTTTTAAACAGCAAATTTATCAATTTGAAGGTATAGTAAACGGAGAAATTCTTTACAAGAGAAAAGGTAAAAATGGTTTTGGTTATGATTCCATTTTTAAACCTATGGGGTTGAATAAGAGTTTTGCTGAATTATCCATTGAGATTAAAAATAAAATTAGTCACCGGGCTATTGCAATGTCAAAGTTAATCGACTTTATAAAAGAAATTAAAAGTTAATTATATTTTAAATAAATTTTTATTTACATAATCATGTTTTTAGTTTGTATTTTCGTCATATAAATGAGTAAAATAAAAAAGAATCTATTTATTTTAATACTATTAAGCTTAATTTCTAGTCATGGATATACTCAAACACTAACTTTAAAAGGGTATGTTGAAAATGCAGAAGATAATTCTCCAATTGCAAGTGTTCACGTTATAAATCTTAATCAAGTAATTGGAGTAATTTCAGATAAAAAAGGAAAATTTGAAATTGCTGCAAAACTTAATGATACTTTATATTTGTCTTATTTAGGTTACAAACCAATTAAAGTAAGAGTTACAAATGATTTGCTAAAATTTGAGAACTCTAAAATACAATTAACAGAACTTGCATATGCGCTTGAAGAGGTTATTGTGAGTCCTTATAAACTAACTGGTTATTTAGAAATTGATGCCAGAAATATACCTATTAGTAGATCATTTAGATATAGTATTCCAGGTTTACCATCAAAGGGTTATGAAGGAGGATCTAGGAATGTTGGAGCTTTTTCGAAGATAGTTAACTCAATTTTTAACCCTGCTGATTTCTTATATAATTTATTTGGAAAAAATCCCAAACAATTAAAAAAATTAAAACAAATGAAGGATGATTATAGGATAAGAGAATTATTAGCTTCAAAATTCGACAGGGAAACATTAAAAGAACTATTACAAGTTGAAAAAGTAGATATTGATGAGATATTAAGAAATTGTAATTACTCAGATAACTTTATTTTGACAGCAAATGATCTCCAAATTTTAGATGCAATTAGTGGTTGTTACGAAGAGTTTAAGGTCTTAAATAGAAAGTAAGTTCTAAATAAGTTAACTTTGTAAACTTTTAAAAAAAGTATATGAAAAGTAATTCATTAAATGCTATTTCTCCAATTGACGGAAGGTATTCTGAAAAAACTAAAAAGTTTATAGATTTTTTCTCTGAACAGGCTTTAATTAAATATAGAGTTTTAGTAGAAATAGAATATTTTATTGCTTTAACGAAAACTGAAATCCCATCTTTAAAGAAATTTCCTAAGGATTCAGTTAAAAAAATAAAAAATATATATTTAAATTTTTCCCAAAACGATGCCGTTTTGATAAAAAAAATTGAAGAAGAAACAAATCATGATGTTAAAGCAGTTGAGTATTTTTTAAAAAATAAATTCAAAGAGTTGAATTTAGATAAATTTCAAGAGTTTATTCATTTTGGCCTAACTTCTCAAGACATAAATAATACTGCAATTCCTCTTTCAATTAAAAATGCTTTAAATGATATATATGTTCCAGAGCTTAACGAATTATTAGAATTGTTAAACAAAAAAAGTGAAGAATATTCAAAAATTTCCATGCTTGCCAGAACTCATGGTCAACCAGCTTCACCTACAAGATTAGGAAAGGAATTTATGGTTTTTTACAAAAGAATTGAAGAGCAATTAAAATTCTTAAATACTATCCCAATTGCTGCTAAATTTGGTGGAGCTACAGGAAACTTTAATGCCCATCATGTAGCATTTCCTTTAATCGATTGGAAAAGTTTTGGTACAAAATTAGTTAATGATTTAGGACTTAAACATTCTTTTCCAACTACCCAAATTGAACACTACGACCATTTAGCTTCTCTTTGTGACTGTTTAAGCAGAATCAATACAATTATAATTGATTTTAACAGAGATATCTGGACCTATATATCAATGGATTATTTTAAACAAAAAATAAAGAAAAATGAGGTTGGTTCTTCAGCTATGCCACATAAAGTAAACCCAATTGATTTTGAAAATTCAGAGGGAAATTTAGGAATTGCAAATGCTATTTTTAAACATTTAGCATCAAAATTACCTGTTTCAAGGCTTCAAAGAGATCTTACTGATAGTACTGTTTTAAGAAATATAGGTGTACCCTTTAGTCATACTTCAATTGCTATTAATTCAACTATTAAAGGCTTAAATAAATTAATTGTTAATAAAGCTAAAATTGAAAGTGACTTAAATAAAAATTGGGCAGTCGTTGCTGAGGCAATACAAACAATTCTAAGAAGGGAGGGCTATCCTAATCCTTATGAAGCACTAAAAGCGCTTACAAGAAAAAATTCCTCAATAAACCAAGTAACAATTCATGATTTTATTGAAACACTTAATATTGATGATAAAATTAAAAATGAATTAAAGAATATTAACCCTTGGAATTATACAGGAATTTAATTTATGGACTGAGGTTTTTCAATTAACTCAGAATTTATATTTAATTGTGAATTTCCTGATGATATCTTGATAACGTCTTTATCAATTTTTTTAAATTCTTTTGTGCTATCGTTGTAATGATTTACCACCGTTCCCAAGGTATTTCCTAATTTATCATGGTATGTTTTGTATGCATTTAAATGATTGGAAAGCTTATCGACATTCTTTAATACATCATTAATTGAATCCTCAACCTTTAAATTGTGTAAGGCTTTAACAGTTATTTGAAGCATTGGAAATAAACTCATGGGGGAAACTATCATCACTTTTTTTGAATAAGCATAAGAAACTAAATCTTTTGAATTAATTTGTAAAGTACCTACTCTACTATTTAATAAATCTTGGTAAAGTCCGTCAGCAGGTATAAACATATATGCATAATCAGTTGTTTGTTCAGAGGGTCTAATATATTTTGAAGTTTCATCGATTCTTAGCTTAATATCTGACTTGAATTTCTTTTCCAAGTTTTCTATCTCATTTTGGTCACTACTTTCTATCATCTTGTTGTAGTTATCCAAAGAAAATTTGGCATCCACAGGAATTAAAAAATCACCTACTTTTACAACCGCATCAACTGCCTCTCCACTTTTGAAATTATATTGCATTTGAAATAATTCTGGTGGCAAAACATTAGCTAATAAATTTTCAAGTTGTATTTCTCCAAGAATTCCTCTTTGCTTTTGATTGCTTAATATTTTTTCTAAAGATTTCATCTGATTAGCAAAACTTAAGACTTGCTTATTTGTTCCCTTAATTTCTCCTAAAACTTCAGTAACATCTTTAATAACTTTGTTGGATTCAGAAAATTGTTTTTGAATATTTTCATTTGAAGATTTATGAAAATTATTAATTTCTTTGTTTATACTTGAAAGTTTACTTTCAATTTCTAATCTATTTTTTTCAGAATTTTCTCCAACTTCTTTTCTAATACTCTGAATTTCATTACTCAGGTTATTTGTTAATTGAACTAATAAGTCATCCGATGAGTTAGAGTTTTTATTACTCCATTGAATGTAAAAAATTAAAGCAATCGCAGCTAATAATGCAATAAGCAAAACTATTTCCATGACTCTAATATAATTTAATAAAATTATTTGCTCAAATACATTTTCCTTCTTGAGTATAATTCATAAAATTGATCATCTTTTAAATCATCAATAAACAGAATACTTTCACCAGTACTTTTCATTTCAGGACCCAAACTTTTATTTACATTTGGAAATTTATTAAAGGAAAAGACAGGTTGTTTAATTGCGAAACCTTTCAATACAGGATTGTATTTTATTTCTGAAACTTTTAATTTACCCAACATAACTTTTGTGGCATAATTAACATATGGCTGTTTATAAGCTTTTGCTATAAATGGGACAGTTCTTGAAGCTCTAGGATTTGCTTCAATAATATAGACAACTTCATCTTTTACTGCAAATTGTATATTAATTAATCCTACAGTATTTAAAGAAAGTGCAATTTTTTTAGTGTGGTCAATTATTTGTTGCATTTCAAGTTTACCTAAATTAAAGGGAGGAAGCGTGGCGTTGGAATCACCAGAATGAACTCCACACGGTTCAATATGTTCCATAATTCCAATGATAAGTACATTTTCACCATCGCATATGGCATCAGCTTCGGCCTCTATTGCTCCGTCTAAATAATGATCCAATAATAGTTTATTATTCGGAATTTTTTGTAATAAATCAACGACATGAGCTTCTAATTCTTGCTTATTAATAACAATTTTCATTCCTTGACCTCCTAAAACATATGAGGGTCTTACTAAAATTGGAAAATCTAATTTATCAGCGAGAATAAGTGCTTGATCGGCAGTTTCAGCAACACCAAATTCTGGGTAAGGAATATTATTATCTTTTAGTAACGTAGAAAAACTTCCTCTGTCTTCAGCCAAATCAAGTGCTTTATAAGTTGTGCCCATAATTTTAATACCATATCTATCAAGTTTTTCAGCTAATTTAAGTGCAGTTTGGCCTCCTAACTGTACAATAACTCCTTCAGGTTTTTCGTGTTGAATTATGTCATATATATGTTCCCAAAATACAGGTTCAAAGTATAATTTATCAGCAATATCAAAGTCAGTTGAAACAGTTTCAGGATTACAATTAATCATTATTGTTTCATAATCACACTCAGACGAAGCTAGAACACCATGAACACAACAATAATCAAACTCTATACCCTGACCGATTCGATTTGGTCCAGAGCCCAACACGATAATTTTTTTTCTTTTGGTTACTTCACTCTCATTTTGAGTAATAATGGAACCATCAGCCAATTGAATTGATTCTTCAAAAGTTGAATAATAATAAGGTGTTTTTGCCTTAAACTCAGCAGCACATGTATCAACTAGTTTAAAAACCCTATTGATATTTAGACTTTTTCTTTTTTTATGAACAACACTTTCCAAGCAACCCAACATATGAGCAATTTGCCTATCAGCAAATCCCATTTTCTTTGCTTCTAGTAATAATTCTTTTGAAATTTGATCAACATTTAACTTACATATTTCTTTTTCAAGATTAATCAAAGATTCATATTGTCTTAAATACCAAATATCAATTTTTGTAATATCATGGATGCGATTTAAAGAAATTCCCATTTTAATTGCATCGTAAATAACAAAAACTCTATCCCAAGATGCATGGGTTAATTTACTTATAACTGTTTCATAATCTGTATATCCTTTTCCATCGGCACCTATTCCATTTCTTTTTATTTCAAGAGATTGAGTTGCTTTGTGAAGAGCTTCCATGAAAGATCTACCAATACCCATGACTTCACCAACTGACTTCATTTGAAGCCCCAAAGTTCTTTCAGATCCTTCAAATTTATCAAAATTCCATCTTGGTATTTTTACAATAACATAATCAAGGGTTGGCTCAAATAATGCAGATGTTGATTTTGTTATTTGATTATCCAACTCATCTAAACTATAACCAATAGCCAATTTACTAGCAATTTTTGCAATTGGATAGCCAGATGCTTTAGAAGCAAGAGCTGATGACCTCGACACCCTTGGATTAATTTCAATTGCAATTATATCCTCTTTTTCATCTGGACTAACTGCAAACTGAACATTACATCCTCCAGCAAAATCTCCAATACTTCTCATCATTTTTATAGCCATATCTCTCATTCTTTGATAAGCCGTATCAGAAAGAGTCATAGCAGGTGCAACAGTTATAGAGTCACCTGTATGTATACCCATTGGATCCATATTTTCTATCGTACAGATAATTACTACATTATCATTTTTATCTCTCAAAAGTTCCAATTCGTATTCTTTCCAACCCATTAAAGCTTTGTCAATTAACACCTCGTGTATTGGTGACGCTTCCAAACCTCTAGTTAACAATTCATCAAAATCCTCAGCTTTGTAAACAAGTGAAGCTCCGCTTCCGCCTAGTGTAAATGATGGTCTTATAACAAGGGGAAAACCAAACTCTTGAGCAATTTCTTTACCCTTTAAAAAAGAAGTAGCAGTTTTGGCAGGTGCAACAGGAATATTAATTTTCTTTAAAAGTTGTTTAAATTGTTCTCTATCCTCACAGATATTTATAGCATCAATATCAACTCCAATTATTTCTACATCAAAATCATTCCAAATTCCCTTTTCATCTGCTTCAATGCAAAGATTTAAAGCGCTCTGACCACCCATTGTGGGTAAAACAGCGTCAATATCATGTGTTGTCAATATTTCCTTTATTGAACTAGTGGTCAACGGTTTTAAATAAACATGATCAGCCATGACTGGATCAGTCATGATTGTTGCTGGATTGGAATTAATTAAAATTGTTTTTATTCCATCCTCTCTAAGTGACCTAAGTGCTTGAGATCCAGAATAATCAAACTCACATGCTTGTCCTATTATAATTGGGCCTGATCCAATTATTAATATACTTTTTAAATCTTTTCTTAATGGCATTTACTATTTAAAATTTAGTTAATGAATATATATAAAAAAAGGTGTTACTTGATAAGTAACACCTTAATTTTTTTTAAATTTTTATTCACTTATTTTTTGTGTCTTGGTTCGCAAGAAACAGATATCTTATTTCTGCCTTTAGATCTTCTGCTTGATAACACTTTTCTACCACTCGGAGTAGACATTCTTTCTCTAAAGCCGTGTTTATTACGTCTTTTTCTTTTTGATGGTTGAAAAGTTCTTTTCATTACGATTAATTAACTATTTTTACTCAAAATTCGGCCAAATATACAACATCTTTTTACTAACTCAAATCTAATTTATAAAAAAAATTAAGAGCTAATTTCTAAAAAAAATAACTTATGTACCCAAAATATATAAAACTCATTCTAGCAGTATTAACATTAGCCTACTCTATTTTTCAATTTTATGAAAACAATATTGGAAATGGAATAGCATTAATTTTTTTAGTTCTAATATTTGTTCTTTTATATTTCAAAAACGAGATTATTATACTTGCTTTTTTAAGATTAAGAAAACAAGATTTTAATGGGACTGAAAAATGGCTTGATAAAATTAAAAATCCTGAAAGTACATTAACAAAAAAACAAGTCGGATACTATAACTACTTAAGAGGTGTAATATCTTCTCAAACTAATTTAACTTTAGCTGAAAAATATTTTAAAAAAGCAATTTCAATAGGACTTTCTATGAATCATGACCTAGCAATGGCAAAATTAAGTTTAGCAGGTATTTTGATTCAAAAAAGAAGGAAGAGAGAAGCTACAACACTTTTAAATGAGGCTAAAAAAATAGATACTCAAAAAATGTTATCAGATCAAATCAAAATGATGCAACAACAAATGAAAAGGATTTAAAATCTACATTATCATTTTTGGGAGGTTTTGATTAATCCATTCAGCTCTTTTTAATATCATAGCGTGATCACCTCTTGGAACTTCAATAAAATTTTTTATGTAAAGAGTTGGGAAAACTAAATCTTTAGTTCCATGAATATGAATTATATTTTTTAAAGGCTTAGATTGTTTCCACTCAATCATTTCCCTTAATGACCAACTTAAATAATTTTCATCTCTAACAGAAAGGTATTTTCTGTACAAATCAACTCTTTTTTTAATTTTAGGACCTAAAACAAATGAAATTAAAGATTCAAAATCATTAATCCATTTTACAGGAAGAAGCTTATAGCTTTTGGTGATTTTACCAAATTTCATGTGTGAAGGCATTTCTTTATTACACTTTATACTAGAAATAATTATTAGCTTGTTAACTTTTATAATTTTTGATATTTCTTGGACTAATATCCCTCCAAAGGAAACACCAATTAAAACTGGGTTTTTGTGAACTATTTTTTCTGACAATCTTTCAGCATAATTCTCTATTGATTCATCAATATTGGGACTTATCCAGTCTAACTTATGTAATTCAAAGTTTTTAGGAAATTTAATTTTTTCAAAAATTAAAGAGTTTGCAGACATACCTGGCATTAAATAAACATGTATCATTTTTTAGCTTTTAATAGATTAATATTTCTTGAAATCTATTTTTAGTATATTTGTAATCGATTACAAAATTAATTATTAAAATTAAATGGATAATCTAGTTATTAACGACAA
>JAQWJH010000106.1 GCA_029248455.1 Flavobacteriaceae bacterium | reverse complement strand
TTATTAAGCTCAATATCTTCAAATAATATTAATAAGTCACCAAATTTTACTTTATCATTTTGATTCTTATTTCCCATCTCTCGTGTAGGGTTAAAGCTTTCCATTCTTTTTTAAACTCACCCTCTCCAAAAACAACTTCACAAATTGTAATCCAGATTAGCTGTCTCTTATATATTTTATTTAAATACAAAAAGCTAATTAAAAATACTTTCCAACTTTAGAGATTCAGAGGGTAAAACAGTTTCAATACTATTAGTGTATCCTTTTAGAGTTGAATAAAATTGATCGACGCTAATGTCGAAAACTTCAAGAAATATGGTTTTCCAATTACTGTTTGTTGGGTCTCTTAACCAAAAATCTTTTAAAACCAATTGAAAAGCTTCTGATTCTGTTGAACCCTTTTTCTGCAATTCTTTAACAAGAGCCAAAAACATAAATACAGAGGATGAATAATTAGAATCTACCATATTTGATGTGGAAAATTTTTCAAAAATTTCTGGATTATTAATCACAGAAATGTCTACTCTATTTTGATCGACTTTAAAATAATTATATGAATAATATTGTTGTATATAAAGAGATTCAAATGAAGCAGCACCTCCTTCGGACATCCATTTTAGTTCTATATTTCCATCAAAGAAATTTTTTGAAAGAGACATTTGGTAGACGTGAAAATATTCATGGTCAATTACCGAATATCGATGCATATAGTTATATACAAATTCATCATTTGGAATTTCTAAAACCATGTACTTATCGTTAACCGCTCCACCGTTTCCACTAATTGAAGCACCGGATGCATCCCCAATTTTACTTCTGTAAGGTTTATCCACATTACTATTCCAAGCATAAATTGGTAATTCATAGAAGTAATTTGTCGCTTTAATTGGAATTAAATCATCAAGATTTTTCATGATTACGTAAAACTCACTTATCCAATCTGAGGGGAGACTTTCATGAATATTATATTCAAATGTAAACTCAGTTGGGTTGTTCAAAGGCAATTCTTCTTCACTGTCACTACAAGAAAGAATTAAAATGGCAGATATTAGGTATATTATTTTTTTCATTTGAAAGTCTATAATTTTCTATTAAAATTACTGAAATTTCTTTTAAAAAATTGGTTTGTGTTAATATGGTATTTTAGGGCATTAAAAATTATCAAATTAAAAATTTTAGATATTTAAAATTATCTAATTAATAAAAAATTCGACTTATTTGTTTTTAAATACTTAGTAATCATATAATTAAATTAGATTAACAAAAAATTTATTTTATGGGAACTTTAGAATCTACAATTATTGAGTATCAACCCGATTTAACTAATGCTATTGATACAGTGTGGGTTGCTCTTTGTGCAGCTTTAATATTTTTTATGGAGGGTGGTTTTGCATTATTAGAATCAGGTTTTGTGAGATCCAAAAATGCAATGAGTATTATAGCAAAAGTATTTATTGATATTGTGTTTGGAGGACTAATATTTTATGTAGTTGGTTTTGGAATTGCTTATGGAGCTTCCAATGGTTGGTTTGCGTTCGATTTTGGAGTTTCTGAAAATGATTTAGGTCTTGGTTTGACAGTTTCTAATCAACTTTTTTGGTTTATCCAGTTAGGTTTTGCTATTGCTGCTATTTCAATAGTTTCAGGTGCTTTAGCCGAGCGAATGAAACTTTGGTCATATACAATATTAGTATTGGTTTTTTGTGGTATTATGTATCCTATGGTTGCTAATTGGGTATGAACCCCCAAGGTTGGTTATCGTCTGCTGGATTTAATGACTTTGCTGGTTCTGCTGCTGTACATGCTATGGGAGGATTTGCTGCTCTTGCAGCGGCAATGGTACTGGGACCAAGATTAGGAAAGTATAAAGTTGATGGTAAGCCAAATACAATTCCTGGACATAATATTCCACTTGCTGCCATAGGATGTTTTATTTTATGGTTCGGTTGGTTTGGATTTAATCCAGGATCAACTTTGGGAGCGGTAGGAAATTGGGATTTAATTGGAAAAGTAATTACTAATACTTTTTTAGCTTCAGCTGCAGGAGGAATTTCAACTATGATATATACTCAATTTAGATATGGATTAATTGATATTACAATGGTAATTAATGGAATTTTAGCGGGCTTAGTTTCTATTACAGCAGGATGTAATGTTGTGGATGCATCTTCTGCTATAATAATTGGTTTAGCTGCAGGTGTTTTAGTGGATGTGGCAGTTCAAGTTATTGATAAGATGAAAATTGACGACCCAGTAGGTGCTATTGCAGTTCATGGTGTTAATGGTTTTTTTGGTGCTATTGCAGTTGGTTTATTTGCTTCTGAAAACGGATTATTATATAGCGGAGATTCTGCTTTATTTTTGGTTCAATTAAAGGGTGTTTCAGTAATTGCACTTTTTTCTTTTATTTTTACATACTTGGTTATGTATTTAATGAAAAAAACAATTGGTGTAAGAATTCCAGTTGAAGAAGAAAGGGTAGGGATAGACGCTGCTTCTTTTGGATTAGAATCGTATTCTAATTTTGAATAACTATAAAAATTAAAATTTATGAAAAAAGTAGAAGCTATAATTAGACCTTCAAAGCTGAAGGCTATACAAAAAGCATTAAAGGCAGTTGATATTCCTTGTATAACGGTTATTCCAGTTTCAGGATCTGGTTTGCAAAAAAGTTATACCAAAATTTATCGTGGAACAGAGCAATCACTAGCCCTACAAAATCGAACCATGATTATTTGTGTGGTGAGCGATAAAAATTTAGAGAAATGTGTCGATTCTATTTTAGAGCATGGTTCTGATGGACAAGTTGGAGATGGTAAAATATTTATTTATGATGTTCAAGATGCCATACGTTTAAGTACTAAAGTAAGAGGGGATAAAGCTATTATTTAAATTATAATAATTTTTTTGGCTTATTGTTCTTGGTCAGAATTGTCTTGTGGTGGAAGCATTGTAAATGCTATCTCATTTCCACTTATTTTGAAAATCATCTTTCTTAAAATTGTTTTTTGAATTTTAATATTTGTCCCTTTACTTGAAACAGTTTTAGTTTCAAATCTAGTTTCATCAACCCTAAAATCAAGTTCTAAACCAGCCATAGGCATACTGAATTTATTTTTTTCATCCTCATCTAGAACCATAGCTTCTTCTTCAGATCTTCCAACCCAAGACATAACAAGCTTATTTTCTTTTTCGTATAGTTTAAACTTTAGCGGAAATTCATCACTTCCGTAAATTCCCTCAAAAGATTTAAGTTCATCAAGTGAATGATAGCTTAGGTCAGAATCGTCAGATTCAGAATCCTGGGAAAAAATAAAATTAGTAGTTAGTAATAAAACAATAAAAAATGAGAAGATTTTTTTCATAATTTTTACAATATATAAAATAAACTCGTTATATATTATAATTATTAGACAACTTCGTTAAGAACGTAATCCCATAATTTAATTCTCATTTTTAATGCCTTTTCTGATGCTATTGTTGCCTCTTCCCATTTAATTGGATCTGAACCACAAAGATTTTTAATCATTTTTAAAGCCATAGGTCCATGCTCATCTGCATCCAGTTCAATATGTCTTTCTAAATAATAAATTAAAAGATCTGCTTTAATATTATTTTTTGAGGATAATTTTTTTACAATTTCTATAAACATATCGGGAATTAAATCTTCCCTACCAAAAGTAAAAACGCTAGCTATGACATGGTTTTTATTAGTCTTTATAATATCAAAAGTAAAATCCATAAATTCTTTAACAACAGAGGGAATATTAAATTTTTTTACACTTTCATAATAGGATTGGCTGCTATTTATTTCCCTTATAAATTTTTTTATCAAATTAGTGTCAGCGCCAAGATTTTCCATAGATTCTAAATATAATTCAAAATGACTTTTTGGGTTGTCATTCATATCTATGTCACTTTCTTCAGCTAGAACTATTTCGTTTACAAGTTTTCCAGAAAAATTGTTTGGATTTGGAGTCCATGGAATACTAGTACACGTTAAGTTCTTTTGTAAAGCTTTTATTAATGACATGAAATCCCAAACTGCAAACACGTGATTTTCCATGAAAAGAGTGATTTTTTCTTTTGTATCAAGTGCGTGGTATAGTGGATGTGAAATTAGTTTGTGTCGAGTCGGATTTAAACTGTCCTGAAGAACATCTATTTGATTCATTATTATAATTTAGACTGCAAAAATATATGATTTATTTAATTCTTGATTAAGAATAAGAAGACTTTATTATTCATTATATTTATTTATGGATTTTGGAATTGTCATTACGTTTTTTGTTACTTCAGTAATATTAACTTTAAGTCCAGGTCCTGATATTCTATATGTAATTTCTCAAAGTTTTTATAAAGGTAAAAAAACAGGTATTTTAATATCCCTAGGACTGACCACTGGATTGTTGCTTCACACTCTTTTGGTAGTACTTGGGCTATCTTTTTTAATTAGGGAAAATGAATTTATTTTTTATCTACTAAAGTTAATTGGCGCTTCCTATTTTATATACTTGGCAATAGTAGTCTATAGAAAAAGAAAAAATAGAACAGAAAACGATGTTTATAAATCTGAAAACAATAATTTTTTCAAAAAAGGTTTGATTATGAACCTAGTAAATCCTAAAGTGAGTTTATTTTTTATTGCTCTTTTCCCAAATTTTATATTTCATGATACATTAAATTCCGAGATTCAATTTTTTATTTTAGGTTTAATATTTTGGTTTCAGGCTAATTTAATTTTCATAGGGTTTTCACTTTTTTCAAGTAAAATAAAAGATTTTTTATCTCATTACAATTTATTAAGTAATAAAAGGTATTTGATTGAAATAAGCGTTTATGTTTTTTTCTCAATTTGGATATTAAAATAATTAATAAACTAACTTTATAAGATGTCAATTGTAAAAGTTATTGAGTGTCCTAGAGATGCAATGCAGGGTATTAAAGATTGGATTCCGTCAAAAAATAAAATCGATTATATTCAATCTTTACTTTCAGTGGGATTCGATGTAATAGATTTTGGAAGCTTTGTGTCGCCTAGAGCAGTCCCACAAATGAAAGACACACATTATGTATTAGACAATTTAGATTTAACTAACTCAAAATCTAAATTATTATCAATTGTAGCAAATTTTAGAGGAGCCAAAGAAGCTTGTAGCTTTCCAAAAATTGATTATTTAGGTTATCCATTTTCAATTTCTGAAAATTTTCAAATGAGAAATACTAATAAAACTATAAACGAATCCATTACTGAGCTCAAGAAAATAATATCAATTTGTGATAAACACGATAAAGAGATAGTTATATATCTCTCAATGGGTTTCGGCAATCCTTACGGAGATCCATGGAATTATGAAATAGTCGATAAGTGGATATCAGTTCTCAAATTATTAGGAATAAAAATTATTTCAATTTCAGATACAATCGGAGCTGCTAAAAAGGATGATGTTTTTGAGGTCTTTTCTAAAGCTATTGTGGATTATCCTAATATTGAATTTGGAGCACATTTTCATACAAATCCTGGTAAATGGTATGATAAAATTGATTCAGCTTACAGGGCTGGATGTTTAAGGTTTGATTGTGCAATTCAAGGTTTTGGAGGTTGTCCAATGGCTAAGAACGAACTTACTGGAAATTTTCCAACCGAAAAGTTAATTTCTTATTTTAATTCCAAAAAAGTCGAGTTAAATATAAATTCCTTAAACTTTGAATCGGCTTATAATTTTGCAAGTAAAATTTTTATAAAACCATAAGTAATTGATTATAAATTAGTTCAAAAAAACTCCTTTATCTTTATTTAGAATAATTAAAAATAAGCTTGTTTTTAATAATTTTGTGTATTATTTTCGCTCAATATTTAAAAAAACAAATTATTAAATAATTATTATGAAAATTAAATTTTTACCCTCATATCTTGTTGTTTTCTGTGTTTCGTTATTCTTAACCTCTTGTTCTGATGATGATGATGCAGTTCAAAACATTGTAACTCCTCCCACTGATTATACTTTTGAAAGAAGCGGTGTTTCAACTGTGAGTTTTACTGGTCAAACTGCTAGATTACAAATGGCTAGTGAACTTTACAGTGGAATGAAAGACAAAACAAAAATAAAAACCGAACTTACCGCAATGTTTAAAGACGGTACTGGATTTAGTGATGCTAAACTAAATAGTTCAGGAAAAAAAGTAAGAAGTAAAACTTTTTCTACCTCTACTGGCCATTCTGCTACCCTTGTTACAACTTTTGACGGTTGGATCGATGACTTTGCAGCAAATGTTATACCTAAAATGGATAGTGCAGATGATACCAAAAAAGCTGCTAATGGAACAGCTGGTTGGATGACTGATTCTAAAAGAACTGTCTATATTAATGCTAAAGGTCATGAGTTAGTTCAATTATTTACAAAAGGTCTAATTGGAGGTTTGGCTTGTGATCAAATTGTAAATGGATATTTATCAAAATCTAAATTAGATACAGGAACTAATATAGCTGACAATGATGCTGGAACTTTGGTATCAGGAAAAAATTATACACAAATGGAACACTATTGGGATGAGGGATTTGGTTATCTATATGGAGAAGAGGGTGACTATAAAAACCCAACCCTAGGTGATGGAGTTCTACTTAGTAAATATGCTAAAAAAGTAAATGATACTAATTCTCAAGGAATTGCAAAAATTATTTATGATGCTTTTGTAATGGGAAGAGCAGCCATAGTTGCTAAAAATTATACTGTTAGGGATGCACAAGCAAAAATTATTCAAATGCATGTATCAAAAATAATTGGTCATAAAGCAGTTGATTATTTAAATGATTATGTTACAAAGGCAGCAGCAGGAACACCAGCAGATGCAATTCATGCCCTTTCTGAGGGATATGGTTTTATAATGAGTTTGCAGGCTACAAACGATGGAACAGGAAAGCCTTATTTTACTGCATCTGAGGTTAATACTATGTTAGCAAAGATTGATAATTTCTGGACTGTTAGCTCTGCAGATTGTACTGCTATGGCCAATGATATTAAAACTAAAATGAACTTATAAATTAATGTTTACATATTTCGAAAAAATTGTTTTTGTTTTGATTGAAATTAAATTTTCAAGACTCAGTGTTTTAAACACTGAGTCTTTTTTAATATGTGCTAATGATTAGAAAAAATATAATTTTATTATTTTTTACTTCCCTTTTATTAGTTAATTGCGGGGGTTCTGATGATGAAAGTCAAAGTGATGATATTGCTCCAATTGCTTATGACAGAGCTAAAATGCTGGTTCACTGGGCAGATAAGATTATCCTGCCAGCTCATAGTTCATTTAAACAAACACTAATAGATCTTGATAATTCTACCAAATCTTTTGTTGCTATTCCAAACCAGTCAAATCTTGACGATATTCGTTCAAAATGGTTAATTTCTTACAAATCTTGGCAACATATTGAAATGTTTGATATTGGAAAATCAGAAGAAATATATTTTAAATCTAAAATGAATTCTTATCCAGCATTTAAAACTAGAATTGAAAATAATATCATGTTAGGTAATACAAATTTTGATGATGTTTCTAATTACTCCTCTCAAGGTTTTCCAGCTCTAGATTATATGTTATTTGGAATTGCATCTGACGATACTAATATTTTAAATAAATATACAGGCGGATCTGATTATTCTAATTACTTAACATCATTAGTAAATAAAATGTTGAATTCCACTAATTCCGTTATTAATGATTGGACTGATTACAGAACTTCTTTTATATCATCCACTGATAATACAGCTAGTTCAAGTGTTAACAAATTAATTAATGATTTTATTTTCTACTATGAAAAAGGGCTTAGAGCAAATAAAGTCGGAATCCCAGCAGGTGTGTTTTCAGGGAATCCTTTGAAGGAAAATGTAGAGGCTTTTTACAATAAGGAAGTTTCAAAAGTTTTACTTTTAAATGCTTTAGATGCCACTATTAAATTTTATAATGGAACCTCTTATGATGGTTTATCTTCTGGGCCAAGTTTAAAATCTTATCTGACTCACTTAAACAGTTCTAAAGATGGATCAACACTTGCTGCATTAATAGCTTCAAAACTGGAAACTGCAAAAAGTCAAATAAATACGTTATCTAATAATTTTATTAATCAAATTGAATCTGATAATAATAAGATGTTAGTTACCTATGATGCTATCCAGTCAGTTGTAGTTTTATTCAAGGTAGATATGCTTCAAGCTTTTAGTATAAATGTAGACTATACAGATGCTGATGGTGATTAAAAAAGATTAACTTAAAAAAATAATTTTAAGATTCTTTGTTATTAGAGAATCTTTTTTTTTAAAAATAAATTGAATACTTCCAATTATTTAGAAAAAAAATATAGTTCTGCTCCTCTAGCAGTATTTAGAATTGGTTTTGGTCTTTTAATGTGTTTCAGTATTATTAGATTTTGGTTTAAGGGATGGATTGAAACTTTATATATTGAACCTTCATTTCATTTTTCATACTATGGTTTTGAGTGGGTAAAACCTCTAGACCACTATACTTATGTATTATTTATTATTTGTGGCATTTCAGCCTTTTTAGTAGCAGTTGGTTTAAAGTATAGATTGTCAATTTTTCTCTTTTTTTTGAGTTTTACTTACATAGAATTAATGGATAAAACCACTTATTTAAATCATTACTATTTAATAAGTATTCTGAGTTTTTTAATGATTTTTTTACCAGCTAATGCTTCCTTTTCTATAGATAATTTAATTAAAAAAAGAAGCTACTTACAGGTGCCTAAATGGACTATTGATTCTATAAAAATTCTATTGACTATTGTTTATTTTTACTCTGGACTAGCTAAAATAAACTCTGATTGGCTTTTTAAAGCAATGCCATTAAAAATATGGTTACCATCCAAGTTTGATTTACCATTAATTGGGGAAAATTTAATGCAACTCGAGTGGGTTCACTATCTAATGAGTTGGGGAGGAATGTTTTATGATTTGTTAATACCTTTTTTACTTTTGTATAAACCCACAAGAATTTATGCCTTTCTTTTAGTAATCTTTTTTCACCTTTTTACAAAGGTGCTCTTTCCAATAGGTATGTTCCCCTACATTATGATAATGGGGTCATTAATTTTCTTTGATTCATCATTTCATTTAAAGGTTATCAGTTTATTAAAAAAAATAATTCCAATAAATTTTATCAAATCAAATCATTATAAGATTGTTGAGATTTACAGACTAAAAAAACCAAAATTTATAGTTTCTATTATTTCTATTTTTTTTATTATTCAATTTTTATTTCCTTTTAGGTATCTATTGTATCCCGGCGAACTGTTTTGGAACGAGCAGGGCTATAGATTTTCATGGAGAGTCATGTTAGTAGAAAAAGTAGGTAGCTCTGTTTTTAAAATTGCTAATAAAAAAACAGGCTCATTTTTTTATGTAAATAATGACGACTTTTTAACTCCTTTTCAAGAAAAACAAATGAGTTTTCAACCTGATTTCATTTTAGAATATGCACATTTTTTAGGAGATTATTATTCTTCCAACGAAGATCAAGACGTTCAGGTTTATGTTGATAGTTATGTTGCTTTAAACGGAAGATTAAGCCAACGTTATGTTGACAAAAATGTAGATTTATATAATGAAAAAGAATCATTCAAACATAAAAAATGGATTTTACCATTAAAAGATGAAATTAAAGGATTTTAAAATATTTATTTTGTTATTTATTTTTAGTTTTTGTTCATTTTCTCAGAACAAAATTTCCGGACATGTTTCAGAAAAATTAACGAATTTTAGATTAGATGGTGTTACTATTTATGATCTAGAATCTGGACTGATAGGTAATACTAAAAGTGATGGGTATTATGAGATACTTACTGAAAAGAAACTAATCACATTAGTTTTTATTGCTGAAGGTTACCAATATTTTGAAAAAACTTTAGAACTTAAAGGTGATCTAGTTTTAAATGTTGTTTTTTCAAATCCTATTCAAGAGCTTTCTGAAGTGGTGGTTAAGGCTAATAATCAAAAAATTTTCCAATTAAGTAAATTAAAAGATGTTGAAGGGACTGCTATTTATGCTGGAAAAAAATCAGAGGTAATTTCCATGGACCTATCCATGGCTAATTTAGCTTCTAATAATTCACGGCAAATATATAATCAAGTAGCAGGATTAAATATTTACCAAAATGATGACGCTGGATTACAATTAAATATAGGAGGACGAGGTTTAGATCCAAATAGAACATCGAATTTTAATACAAGACAAAACAGTTATGATATTAGTGCCGATGCTTTAGGTTATCCAGAAAGTTATTATACCCCACCAGCTGAAGCATTAAAAGAGATACAGATAGTTAGAGGAGCTGCTTCACTTCAGTATGGAACTCAGTTTGGTGGTTTAGTCAATTTCATTATTAGAGATCCAGTTTTAAATAAGCCGTTTGAAATTATAACTAGAAATTCGATTGGAAGTAATTCTTTATATACAAATTTTACCTGTTTAAGTGGAACTAAAAATAAACTGAGTTATTATTCTTTTATAAATTATAAAAAAGGAGATGGTTTTAGACCTAATTCTGATTTTGAATCTTTTAATTCATTTTTTAACTTAAGATATCAAATTAACGATAAGACAAGTTTGAGTACTGAATTTACCTACATGAAATATTTAGCTCATCAAGCTGGTGGTTTATCAGATTCAATGTTTTACAAAAATCCTTTACAAAGTAATAGATCTAGAAACTGGTTTGGTTTAAATTGGTTTTTATATAATTTCAAGATTAAGCACCAGTTTAATCCAGCTACTAACTTTAGCTTAAATCTTTTTGGATTAAAAGCTACAAGAAATGCTTTGGGATTCAGAACAAATAGAGTCGATCAAATTGATTCCAATAATGAAAGAGATTTAATTAAAGGCGATTTTAAAAATATTGGTTTAGAATCTAGATTTTTAAAAAAGTATGATCTAAAAAATAAAAAAAATGTTTTTTTAGTTGGATTTAAATTTTATAAATCCAACAATACAAGTCAACAGGGCCCTGGATCTTCTGACTCAAGTGCAAATTTTAAATTTAGTTTTGATAACTTTCCAAATTACAATAATCAATCCAGCTACTATTATCCGAATTTAAATTATTCATTATTTGGAGAAAATATTTTTTATTTTTCTGAGAAGCTATCATTAACACCTGGTTTTAGGTTTGAATATATTAAAACAGAGAGTGATGGTTTTTATAAAAAAATCAATTTAGATGGTGCTGGCAATGTTATTTTAAATCGTACTATAGAGGATAGTGAAATTAGAAAGAGAAATTTCTTTCTCTTTGGTTTAGGAGCAAGTTTTAAACCATCCAAATCATTAGAAGTTTATAGTAATATTTCTGAAAATTATAGATCTGTAACTTTTGCAGATATAAGTATTTCAAATCCTGC
>JAQWJH010000104.1 GCA_029248455.1 Flavobacteriaceae bacterium | reverse complement strand
TAGTTGATGCTTTTGAAGGGCCTATGCCACAAACTCGATTTGTATTACAAAAAGCATTAGAACTTAAATTGAAACCTTTAGTGGTAGTGAATAAAGTCGACAAGGAAAATTGTACGCCTGAGGAAGTTTATGAATCAGTATTTGATTTAATGTTTGATTTAGATGCAGAGGAATGGCAATTAGATTTTCCGGTTATCTATGGTTCTGCCAAAAATAATTGGATGTCTGAGGATTGGAAAAACCAAACTGATAGTGTTGAGCCACTATTAGATTCTGTAATCAAGCATATTCCTGCTCCTAAAGTTACACAGGGTACAACTCAAATGCTAATAACCTCATTGGATTATTCTTCTTTCACTGGAAGAGTAGCTATTGGAAGATTACAAAGAGGGGTTTTAAATCAAGGAGATAATATTAGCTTAGTTAAAAGAGATGGATCAGTACATAAATCAAGAGTTAAAGAACTTAATGTTTTTGATGGTTTAGGGAAGTTAAAAGTCGATAGGGTTGATGCAGGTGATATTTGTGCAGTAGTTGGACTTGATAATTTTGAAATTGGCGATACACTAGCTGATTTTGAAAATCCTGACGCTTTACCAACCATAAATATCGATGAGCCTACAATGAGTATGCTCTTTACAATTAATGATTCTCCTTTTTTTGGAAAAGAAGGAAAATATGTTACTTCAAGACATATAAAAGAAAGGTTAGAAAAAGAACTTGAAAAAAATCTTGCTATGAGACTTGAAGATACTGGGTCTGCTGATAAATTTTTGGTTTTTGGAAGAGGTGTACTGCATTTATCTGTTCTTATTGAAACAATGAGAAGAGAGGGTTATGAGCTTCAAATTGGACAACCACAAGTTATTATAAAAGATATAAATGGAGTTAAGTCAGAGCCTGTTGAAGAGTTGATTATTGATTTACCGGAACATGTCTCTGGAAAAGCCATTGAAATGGTTGCTGTTAGAAAAGGAGAAATGGTGAGTATGGACGGGAAAGGTTCAAGAATGATTTGTAAATTCATGATTCCCTCAAGAGGAATCATAGGTTTAAGAAACTTGTTAATTACAGCATCGGCTGGAGAAGCAATTATGAATCATAGGTTCATTGAGTTTCAGTCTTTCAAAGGAGAAATGCCAAAAAGATTAACAGGATCATTAATTTCAATGGAGCAGGGAACAGCAATTCCATATTCTTTAGATAAATTACAGGACCGAGGAAAGTTTTTTGTTCATCCTGGAGATGCTATCTATACTGGGCAAGTAATTGGGGAAAACACCAGGGCAGATGATATTGTTGTTAATGTTACCAAAACAAAAAAACTATCAAACGTAAGAGCTTCGGGAAGTGATGATAAAGTTAAGTTAGCTCCTCCAATTAAATTTGGACTAGAAGAGGCTTTGGAATATATTCAAAAAGATGAATACGTTGAAGTTACGCCTGAAACTATTAGATTAAGAAAAATATATCTTGACGAAAACGAAAGAAAGAGAAAAGGTAATATTTAATTATTTTTTTTCTTGAAGTTGATAAAATTTTCCATCTTCAATTCTAAGTGTTTTTGCTGGAAATTTCGATATGATGTCATAATCATGAGTCGCTATTAAAATAGTAGTCCCATTGTTATTTATTTCTTTTAAAACTTCCATTATTTCAACACTTGTGGCTGGGTCTAGGTTACCTGTAGGCTCATCAGCTAAAATTAATTCAGGATCATTTAAAATAGCTCTGGCAATAGCGACTCTCTGTTGTTCTCCGCCTGAAAGCTCATGTGGAAATTTTTTAAGTGTCTCGGATAATTTTACTTTTTCTAAAACTTTCGATATCCTGTCACTTATCTTTTTTTTATCTCTCCAGTCTGTTGCTTTTAGTACGAATTCTAAATTTTTTTCAATTGAACGATCAGGTAAAAGTTTAAAATCTTGAAATACAACACCTAATTTTCTTCTCAGAAAAGGTATGTTTTTTTCTTTAATATTTAAAATATCCATTCCAACGACTTCTCCAGTCCCATCATTAATTTTTATATCTCCATATAGGATTTTAAGCAAACTACTTTTTCCGCTTCCAGTTTTTCCAATTAGATACATGAATTCCCCATTTCTCATTAAAAAAGAAACATCTGAAAGTATATTTTTATTATCAATACTAATATTGATTTTTTTTAAATCAATTATAGGTTTTTTCATTATTTATAATTTTTTTTTAAAATTACAAATTACTAAATCTTTCAATTTATAATGATAATATATTATTTTTTATACATATGTTATAATTTATAATTAATTTTTATAAAATATAATAAATATGTTATTAATTATAATATTTATATTTCAATTTTATATATTTTAATCATATTTGTATAAATTTTTAAAATATGTGTGGAATAGTTTGTGCCCTAGATATAAAACAAAAAGTTGAAATTCTTAGACCAAAGGTTTTGGAGATGTCTAAAAAAGTAAGACACAGAGGACCAGATTGGAGTGGTATTCATTGTGGAGATAATGTATTATTAGCTCATGAACGTCTGGCTATTGTTGACCCTCAGTCAGGAAATCAACCTATTTATTCATCTGATAATCAACTGATTTTAGCTGCTAACGGAGAAATTTATAACCACAGAAATTTAAAAGACAAATTGAACATAAATTATGATTTTCAAACTAATTCTGATTGTGAAATTATCTTGGCTTTGTACAAAGAAAAGGGAATTAATTTTTTAGATGATTTGAATGGAATTTTTGCTTTTGTTCTTTACGATGAAGTTAATGATGTATATTTAGTAGCGAGAGATCACATGGGTATTATCCCTCTTTACATTGGTTGGGATAAATTTGGAACTTTTTATGTAGCTTCTGAGTTAAAAGCATTAGAGGGAATTTGTAATAAAATTGAAATTTTTCCTCCTGGCCATTACATGTCAAGCAATGATAGTAAGCCAGTCAAATGGTACAAGAGAGATTGGATGGAATTTAGTTCAGTTTCTAAAAATGAAACTAATTTTGAGGAATTGCAAAATGCATTAGAACAAGCTGTGCATAGACAATTAATGAGTGATGTTCCTTATGGCGTCCTTTTATCTGGCGGATTGGATTCTTCAATAACTTCAGCATTAGCAAAAAAATACTCCAAAAACAGAGTTGAATCAGATGATAAAAAAGCTGCATGGTATCCACAGCTGCACTCCTTTGCTGTTGGTCTTGTTGGTTCTCCAGATTTAAAAGCTGCTAAGCTTGTGGCTGATCATATAGGGTCAATTCATCATGAAGTGACTTTTACAATTCAAGAAGGTTTGGATGCTATTAAAGATGTTATTTTTCACTTAGAAACATATGATGTCACAACTGTAAGAGCTTCAACTCCAATGTATCTAATGGCAAGAGTCATAAAATCCATGGGAATAAAAATGGTTTTGTCCGGTGAGGGGGCTGATGAAATTTTTGGCGGTTACTTATATTTTCACAAAGCACCAAATCCAAAAGAATTTCATAAAGAGACTGTTAGAAAATTAGAAAAATTATATCAATACGATTGTTTGAGAGCCAATAAATCTTTAGCAGCTTGGGGAATTGAAGGTAGAGTTCCTTTTTTGGACAAAGAATTCATGGATGTTGCGATGCGAATTAATCCAAAAGACAAAATGATTACAAAAGAAAGGATGGAGAAGTGGGTACTAAGAAAATCTTTCGAAAATTATTTACCTCCCTCAGTTGCATGGAGGCAAAAAGAACAATTCAGTGATGGAGTTGGTTATGATTGGATAGATAAATTAAAAGAATTAGTTGAAATAGAAGTTTCGGATAATATGTTTGAAAATGCAAAATTTACTTTTCCTTTTCAAACACCAATGTCAAAAGAAGAATACTATTACAGATCGATATTTGAATCTCATTTTCCATCAGAAACAGCTGCGAAAACAGTGCCGTCTGTGCCCTCAGTTGCATGCAGCACTCCAATTGCGCTTGAATGGGATAAATCTTTCAAAAACATGAATGATCCCTCAGGAAGATCAGTTTCTAATGTTCATTTAGATTCGTATAAAAACACTTAATTTTTTTACACAAAAATTGTTGATAACTTAGGGGCATTCTTCTCTGTCAGAATGGTTAATTAGAGTCCTGTTTTCTTATATTTGGATAACCAATTTTATTTAACCAAAAATCATATAATGAGCGAAGAAATTAATAAGAATCAGTATTCCGCTGATAGTATTCAGGCATTAGAAGGAATGGAGCATGTTAGAATGCGTCCTTCAATGTATATTGGTGATGTTGGAGTTAGAGGATTACATCATTTAGTTTATGAAGTTGTTGATAATTCAATTGATGAAGCAATGGCTGGACATTGCAATGAAATAAATGTTTTTATCAATGAGGATAACTCTGTTACAGTCTTGGATGATGGAAGAGGAATTCCTGTGGGTATTCATAAAAAAGAGGGTGTTTCTGCTCTTGAAGTTGTCATGACCAAAATTGGAGCTGGAGGAAAATTTGATAAAGATTCTTACAAAGTTTCTGGAGGATTGCATGGGGTTGGTGTTTCTGTTGTGAATGCTTTATCTGATCACTTAACTGCAAAAGTTTATAGAGATGGAAAAATATGGATTCAAGAATATGAAAAAGGTAAATCACTTTACCCAGTAAAAACAGATGGTAAATCTGATAAAAATGGAACTGAGGTAACTTTTAAGCCTGATAAATCTATCTTTAAAGAGGTTCAGGAATACAGTTATGAAACCTTATCTAACAGATTAAGAGAATTATCTTTTTTAAATAAAGGAATAACCTTATCGATTACTGATAAAAGATCTCAAGTCGATGGTAAATTTATTTCAGAAGTATTTAAGTCTGAAGAAGGTTTAAAGGAGTTTATTCGTTTTTTAGATGAAAATAGAGAGCCGTTAACTTCTGATGTTATTTCAATGGAGGGAGAAAAAAATAATATCCCTGTTGAAGTAGCTATGATTTATAACACCTCATTTTCTGAAAATTTACATTCATATGTAAACAATATAAATACTCACGAGGGTGGAACACATTTAGCAGGTTTTAGAAGAGGTTTAACATCAACCCTCAAAAAATACGCAGATTCCTCAGGAATGTTGGATAAATTAAAGTTTGATATAGCTGGAGATGATTTTAGGGAAGGTCTTACCGCTATAGTTTCTGTTAAAGTTGCTGAACCCCAGTTTGAGGGCCAAACTAAAACAAAACTTGGAAACAGAGAAGTTAATTCAGCAGTTTCTCAGTCGGTTTCGGAAATGCTTGAAAATTATTTAGAGGAAAACCCTAATGATGCTAAAATCATTGTTGATAAAGTGATATTGGCAGCTCAAGCCAGACACGCTGCAAGAAAAGCTAGAGAAATGGTTCAGAGAAAAACCGTTATGAGTGGGGGAGGGTTACCTGGAAAATTATCGGATTGTTCAGAACAAAATCCAGAACTCTGTGAAGTTTTTTTAGTAGAGGGTGACTCAGCTGGTGGAACAGCCAAGCAAGGTAGAGACAGAAATTTTCAGGCTATTTTACCCTTGAGAGGAAAGATTTTAAATGTCGAAAAAGCTATGCAGCATAAAGTTTTTGAAAATCAAGAAATTATAAATATTTATACAGCTTTAGGAGTTACAATTGGAACCGAAGAGGACAGTAAAGCTTTAAATTTAGAAAAATTAAGATACCATAAAGTGGTGATTATGTGTGATGCCGATGTCGATGGAAGCCACATAGCTACCCTAATTTTAACCTTCTTTTTTAGGTACATGAAAGAACTAATTGTTAATGGAAATATTTACATTGCAACTCCTCCACTATATTTGGTTAAAAGAGGAGCAAAAAAACAATATGCATGGAACGATGAAGAACGTGATAAGTTTATCGAGGAATTTGGACAAGGCGCATCTATCCAAAGGTACAAAGGTTTAGGGGAAATGAATGCAATTCAGCTGTGGGATACAACCATGAACCCTGAATTTAGAACTTTTAGAAAGGTTACTATTGATAATGCTGTTGAAGCAGATCGTGTTTTTACAATGCTAATGGGAGATGAGGTTCCGCCAAGAAGGGAATTTATTGAGAAAAATGCAACTTATGCAAACATTGATGTTTAATAAAAAATTAACATAATATATGAAGGTAACAATAGTAGGAGCTGGAAATGTAGGTTCAACTTGCGCTGATGTAATTGCTTCGCAGTCAATTGCTAGTGAAGTGGTTCTTCTGGATATAAAAGAAGGATTTGCTGAGGGAAAAGCATTGGATATGATGCAAACTGCGACTACATTAGGTTTTGGTACCAAAATAGTTGGAACCACGGGAGATTATTCTATTACCGCAAATAGTGATGTAGTAGTAATTACATCTGGAATTCCAAGAAAACCTGGAATGACCAGAGAGGAATTAATAGGTATTAATGCAGGAATTGTAAAAGAAGTCTCACAAAATATTTTAAAATATTCAAGTGATACTATAATAGTAGTCGTGTCAAATCCAATGGATACCATGACATATTTGACTTTAAATTCAACTGGTTTACCAAAAAACAGAGTTATTGGAATGGGAGGAGCTCTAGATAGTTCAAGGTTCAAGACTTACTTGTCTTTATCGCTAGAAAGACCAGCAAATGATATTCACGGAATGGTTATTGGAGGACATGGAGATACAACTATGATACCTTTGACAAGACTTGCATGTTATAATGGTATTCCTATCTCAACTCTAATATCAAAAGAAAAGTTAGATAAAGTTGCCCAAGACACAATGGTCGGCGGAGCAACTTTAACAAAGTTATTAGGAACATCAGCTTGGTACGCACCAGGCGCATCAGTTGCTTATTTAGTAAGTTCAATACTAAATGATCAAAAGCGAATCATTCCTTGTTCTGTATATCTAGATGGTGAATACAATCAAGATGACATTTGTATTGGAGTTCCTTGTGTTATTGGAAAAAATGGTTGTGAAAAAATCATTAATTTGGATTTAAATGATGATGAAATGATGAAATTCAGTCAAAGTGCCGAAGCAGTTAGAAGAATGAACCTTGCACTTAAATCTAATTAATTTATCAGACCTTTTTCTTAAGCGTTATTATTAATTGCTTTATCTGTCAGGAAATCTTATATTTGCTCGTTTTTAAAAAAGAAATTTTCTTAAATTTAATTTTATGCAAAATAATGGACTCATAAAGTTTTTTGCTTTTTGTTTTGGCTTGGTAAGCCTATATCAAATATCATTCACTTTCTTAAGCTCTAGCGTTGAAGATAATGCTAAAGAATACTCAATAAATTTAGTCACTGAAAATGAACCAAATTTTTCAGAAAAAAGACAAGAACTTTACACCAATTATCTAGATTCTATTTCAGAATCTACAAAAGAAAACCATTTTGGTTATACAAACTCTAAATCCAAGGAACTTAATAAAGGTTTGGATTTAAAAGGTGGTATTGATGTTACCTTACAAATTTCTGTAAAAGATATTCTTAAGGGCTTAGCTGAAAATTCTAGGGATCCAGTTTTTAATAAAGCTCTTGATGATACTGATGAATTGCAAAAGCAAAGCGATGATACTTATTTAGAATCTTTTTTTACTTCATTTGATTTAATTAAAGGTGATACCAGCTTAGCTTCACCAGACATATTTGCAAATAGATCCCTTAGTGAGGAAATAAATTTTGAAATGACGGATGATGAAGTAAAACCAATTATTAGAAGAAAAATTGACGAATCAATAGTTTCAGCATTTGAAGTTCTAAGAAAAAGAATAGATAAGTTCGGAGTAACGCAACCTAATATTCAAAGATTAGGAAATTCTGGTAGAATTCGAGTTGAACTTCCTGGTGCAAAAGATGTTGCTCGTGTAAAAAACTTATTACAAAGCACTGCCCAATTAGAATTTTGGGTAACTGAAAAAAATGATACTTTTTTGACCTTTCTTTCTCAAGCTAATGAGGTTTTGAAAAATATTTTAGTCGATGACGAAAATGATACAGAGAAAGAAACTTCAAAAATAGATGATTTATTAGCAGACGTTGAAGCAAATGATTCAATATCAACTCAAAAAAATCCATTATTTGATTATTTAGTTGGTACTGGATATCAAGGAGGACCAGTGCTAGCACAGTTCTATGAAAAAGACCAAGATAAAATTGAAGAATATTTATCGTTTCCTGAAGTAAGACAACTATTACCTGCTGAGAAAAGATTTACTAAATTTTTATTTGGTAAACCTGATGCTAATTCCAAAATCGTTGATTTGTATGCGATTCAATCAAACAGAGACAATCAACCTCCATTAAGTGGAAGTGTTGTGGTTGATGCTACTCAAAGTTATGATCAGGTAGGCTCTCCAGCAGTATCTATGCAAATGAATGGAAAAGGTGCTAGAAAATGGGAAGAAATGACAGGAAATGCTTACAGAGATAAAAGTAATATTGCAATTGTTTTAGATGAAATAGTTTATTCTGCACCTGGTGTTTCGAAAGGTGCCATTTCGGGTGGAAGATCCGAAATATCAGGACAATTTACTTTAAATGAAGCAATTGATTTAGCTAACGTTTTAAGGGCTGGTAAACTACCTGCTTCAGCAGAGATTATTGAATCTGAAGTAGTTGGTCCCTCTCTTGGAAAAGAAAATATTGAAAGGGGAATTAATTCATTTGCAATAGCACTTTTGTTAGTGCTAATATGGATGACATTTTACTATGGAAGAGCTGGTATATATGCTGATACTGCATTAGTTTTAAATATTGTTCTAATTTTTGGAATCTTAGCAGGTTTAGGAGCAGTTTTAACTTTGCCTGGAATTGCTGGAATTGTATTAACAATTGGTATGTCTGTTGATGCTAATGTTCTTATTTTTGAAAGAATTAGAGAAGAGTTATCCAAAGGAAAGGGCCAAAAACAAGCAGTCAGTGATGGCTTTAGTAATGCTCTATCTTCCATTTTAGATGCTAATATAACAACTGGACTGACAGCTTTAATATTATTTGTGTTTGGTTCTGGCCCAATTAAAGGTTTTGCAACAACACTTTTAATTGGTATAGCGACTTCTTTATTTACTGCAATATTTATAACTAGAATGTTAGTTGATGCTAGAATTAGTAAAGGAAAAAGTTTAGAATTTTCTACTAGATCAACAAAAAATTTATTTAGGAACCTAACTATAACTTTTCTAGAAAAAAGAAAAGTTGCCTATATGCTTTCTTTATCACTATTATCAATAGGTGTTTTTTCACTCTTTACTAATGGATTAAATCAAGGAGTTGATTTTGTAGGAGGAAGATCCTACACTGTAAGATTTAATGATAATGTCAATCCTGCTGATGTTCAAAATAATTTAATTGAAGTTTTTGGTAATGCAGAAGCTAAAACCTATGGTTCAGACAATCAACTAAAAATTACTACAAATTACAAAGTCGATGTTGAAGGTTCTGAGGTCGATACTGAAATTCAAGAAAAAATGTTTGAATCTTTGAATGGTTATCTTCCTATGGATATTTCATATGATGATTTTGTTAACGGTTCTGATGATAAACAAGTTGGAATAATGTCATCCTCAAAGGTAGGTCCAACAATAGCGGATGATATTAAGAAAAATTCAGTATTTGCAATTTTTGGTTCCTTATTAGTTGTGTTTTTATATATCCTTTTGAGGTTTAGAGATTGGCAGTATTCATTAGGTGCTGTAGCTGCTGTATTTCATGATGTTTTAATTGTATTAGGAGTATTTTCCATAGCTTATACTTGGATGCCATTTAATATGGAGATTAACCAGGCATTTATTGCTGCTATTTTAACAGTTATTGGTTATTCTTTAAACGATACGGTTGTAGTTTTTGATAGAATTAGAGAATTTAGATTGATTAATAAATCTTGGGAATTTGATAAGACAGTTAATGGAGCACTTAATTCAACTTTAAGTAGAACACTAAATACTTCATTTACAACACTAGTTGTTTTATTGGCAATATTTATTTTTGGAGGTGAATCGATTCAAGGATTTATGTTTGCTCTAATTGTTGGTGTAATGGTAGGTACTTATTCATCAGTATTTATAGCAACTCCAGTTATGTTTGACACCTTGAGAAAAAGTTTAAAAAAATAACAATTTAAATATTTTTTTTACTAAATATCATTAAAAATATTCCGATTAAAATGAATGGAATACTCAACCATTGACCTGTGGAAAGTATTCCTAATTGATCCTCGAACCCACCTTGACTTTCTTTTACAAATTCAACTAGTACCCGAATTGTAAATAAGCAAATTAAAAAAAGACCAAAAAGAAACCCTTTTTGATTTTTAAAGTCTGATTTCCAATATAAATTCCAAAGAAGAATAAATAAGATAAGATATCCGAACGCTTCATATAATTGAGCAGGGTGTCTTGGGTAAATTTCTCCTCTATTAGAAAATATAATTCCAAAATTGTTTCCTGTATAATTGCCTACTATTTCTGAATTAAAAAAGTTTCCTATTCTTACAAACATTCCTCCAACAGCTATTGGAATTACAATTCTGTCAAATATCCATAAAACAGAGTCGTATTTAAATTTATTTTTATAAATAAACATAGAGGTAATGATGCCAATAGTAGCACCATGACTTGCAAGCCCTCTATATCCAACAAATTTGAATCCATCAATCATTCCAAACAATAATGAACTATTGGAATCTTTTTTTATTGGTAATAAAATTTCAATTAAATTATTTTGAAAATATTCCCAGTTATAAAAAAACACTTCACCTAATCTAGCTCCAATAAGTGTACCTAAAACAACATATATGAATAAAGGTTCTACGAGTTCAACAGGTTTTTTATCATTAATATATATTTTACTAATAATATAATATCCTAATGAAAAAGCAATTATAAACATGATACTATACCAGTGAATTGCAATGGGGCCTAATGAGAAAAAAATTTCGTTTGGTGCCCAATCAATTTTTAAAAAAGTCATATAAAAAGTTTAAATAAATATAAATAAAATTAAGGTACTGGATCAAAACCTTTACCACCCCACGGATTACATTTTATGATTCTTTTAAAAGAAAGTAATAGCCCTTTAATAACACCATATTTTATAAGACATAATTTTGAATATTCAGAGCAAGTTGGTGTATAGCGGCAGGTTGAAGGAAGAAGGGGTGAAATAATTTTTTGATAAAGTTTTATAATCAATAGTAAGGGATATATAACTACCTTATTCATTTTATTATCTTGTAGGAGGATTCTTTTTTATCATCATTTAATTGAATTCCTAAATTCATTAAATCATCCCTAATTTGATCAGATAATTTAAAATCTTTATTTTCTCTTGATTGATTTCTTAATTTAATTAAAAGCCCAATAAGTTCCGATGAAATTTTATTTTCAGTGTTATTGCTTTCAGGCTTATCTACCAGACCTAAAATATCAAAAAGGAATATTTTAAAAGTGCTTTTTAATTTTTCTTTGTCAATTATATTTAAGTTTTTTGAAGATTTTTTTACATTATTAATAAAACTTAAGCAGTCAAATAATTCAGCTATTAACATAGGAGTATTAAAATCATCATTCATTTTCAAATAACAATTATTAATCCAGCTTTCAATATCAAAATCTGAGGGTTTTTCGTTACAATCTAATTCTGGAATTAAATTTAGGCCATTAAAAAGTTTGTTAAGCCCTTTTTCAGAAGCAATCAATGAATCATTGCTAATATCAAGAACACTTCTATAATGCGCTTGATACATAAAAAACTTAACTACGTTTGGACTAAATTGTTTCTCAAAAAATTTATTGTTTCCTGAAAATATTTCATTTGGTAAAATAAAATTATCAATAGATTTCGACATTTTTTTACCGTTTAGGGTTAGCATATTAGTGTGCATCCAATATTTAGCGGGATTTTTATTACTTAATGCTTCCGATTGAGCTATTTCACAATCGTGATGAGGAAATTTTAAATCCATTCCACCTCCATGAATATCAAAATAATCGCCAAGATATTTTTTACTCATTGCAGTACATTCTAAGTGCCATCCCGGAAACCCTTTTCCCCATGGTGAGTTCCAAAACATAATATGACTTTCCTCAGCTTTTTTCCAAAGTGCAAAATCTTGGGGATTTTTTTTATCAGTGACTCCGTCAAGAGAACGAGAGTTGTTCATCATATTCTCAAGTTTTCTTCCACTTAATCTACCATAATTATTTTTTTTATTGAACTTCAAAACATCAAAATATACAGAATCGTTTTTTTCATAAGCGTAGCCAGATTTAATTATTTGTTCAATACAATCAATTTGTTCAATAATATGTCCAGTTGCTGTTGGTTCTATGCTTGGCTGTAATGTATTGAACCTTTCCATTACTTTATGAAAATCAATCGAATATTTTTGAACAATTTCCATCGGTTCTAATTTTTCAACTTTTGCCTTTTTAGAGATCTTATCCTCACCATCATCATCATCATTTTCTAAATGTCCAACATCAGTTAGATTTCTAACGTATCTAACTTTAAAGCCAAGGTGAATTAAATATCTATTGATTAAATCAAATGAAATAAATGTTCTACAATTACCTAAATGGGCATTATTGTAGACAGTTGGTCCACACACATACATGCCAATTTTTTTCTTGTTTATTGGAACAAAAGGTTCTTTTTTTCCTGAAAGAGAGTTGTATATTTTTAAATTATTGTTAAAATCAGATTTCATTGTAGATTATAGTGAACTGTCAGTACGAATATAATCTAAAAATTCTCTTTTAATTAATTTGTCTTTGAATTTGCCACCAAATTCTCCAGTTACCGTACTACAGTCTATATGTCTAATTCCTCTTGAGTTTACACACATGTGTTTAGCATCAATGACACAGGCTACATCATCAGTTTTTAGAATTTTTTGTAGCGCTTTTACAACTTGTATTGTTAACCTTTCTTGAACTTGTGGTCTTCTAGCAAAATAATCAACTATTCTGTTCATTTTTGAAAGGCCAATAACATTATTATTTGAGAAATAAGCAACATGAGCTTTTCCATAAATTGGTAATAAATGATGCTCACAAGTAGAAAAAACTGTAATATTTTTTTCAACGAGCATTTCACTGTATTGGTATTTATTATTAAATGTTGAGCCCTTTGGCATATTCTCAGGGTTTAATCCACCAAAAAGTTCATTAACATATGCTTTAGCAACTCTCTTAGGAGTTCCCTTTAAACTGTCATCGTTCATATCCATTCCCAAAGTGAAAAGAATTTCTTTAACATTTTTTTCAATTATGGAAATTTTTTCTTTGTCTGAAATCTCAAATGCATCTTCTCTTAATGGGGTTTCAGCTGAAAATTTTTTATGATCTGAATCAATTAAATCTAAATCATCTAAAAACTTGTCATATTTCATAGTAAAAAATTGTAAAACAAAGATAATTAAAGAATAGTTAATACAACAATAGATTTTAACTATTAATTTATAAGTAATTAAAATTTAAAAATTAAAGAAATATTAGAAAGACTATGCTTGGTCATTAATTCTGCTGAATCAGTAAGTCCAGAATCAAATAATGAATGATTTTTATTGGATTTTAATATTTTATGAGACAAACTTAAAAGTATCCCATCAAAATCATAACCAAAACCAAAAGATGTTGAATTAGAATCAGTCATTGTCAGTGAATTCTTATATGGACTTTCTAATTTGGTATAACCAGCTCTAAGACTTAATTTTTCTAGCCTAATTTCACCTCCAATTCTTAGGTCAATAGTGTTGGTAAGCTTTGAACTTATTTCCGAGTTAATGCTTGTGAAATCTCTTTTGGGTCTTAATTTAGATTTAGAGTAATCCTTGCTTACTAAATCCATACTCAAAATACCAAATTTTCCAATTACAACTGCTGCGCTTGTTGTAAGAGAAGATGGGGTGTTTATTTTATAATCTGGATATATATTTAGAACATTAGGATTAACTATATCTTGGTAGGTTATACCATCAAGATCAATAGATTTTACATCAATAGATTGCCAAGTTTCATCACGAAGTGTATACCATGTTGGCGATTGATAAGAAATACCAAATCTCAAAGATTTTAATTTAGCAATCCCACCAAATTGTAAAGATAGACCCTCGCCTTGTGTAGTTATTTGATTTTCAAAGTTAATCTCGGATATTGCAGAATTTTCTGAAAAATTAGTTTCATTATGGCCTGTCCAGTTTTGAATATATAAATCATGTGTATTAATATTCATTCCAAAATAAAAATTTTCTTTAAACTGTATTCCAATATTAATATTGTATTTAGTATTAACTCCCTTGGTTTCGCTTATGTATCGTTGGTCAACTCCGTTTTCATAATTCGCAAGTGAAAAAAAACTCTTGGAAATTTCATCATAATTCATAAGATAAGATTGGTAGGCCAAAAATGCTTGTTGCGCTGAGTAGCCATAATTTTCTCCTAAATATCTATAAACTCCAGATATACTTTCATTTGAACCAACACTTAAATCAGAAATATTTAATCCTAAAGAATTGTTTAGAAAAAAAGTATCAATTGAGTTTTTAGTATTCCTTCCACTTATTTCAAAATTATTTTTGTAAGAATTATTAGTTTG
>JAQWJH010000102.1 GCA_029248455.1 Flavobacteriaceae bacterium | reverse complement strand
AGTGTGTGCTTGTAATAATTTGGTTTATGGTAATTCTTGTAAAGCAGAAAAAGCTGGAAATCTCAAATGGAAATCGACTAAAAAGGATAGTGGAGAAAAATGTAGCTATTAAATTGACAATATGAAAAAAATAATTTTACTATTATGGATATGAAAAAATGGCAATCCTGGGTTAAAATGGCAATTCTAGTTATTATTGCATTTACGGTTGGATACTATGGAGGGTCTTTTATTACTGAATGGTATTTGAGCTAATGAAAAAACTACTTATACTTTTTGCAGTTTATTCAATTTGTTTGTTTTGGATAAAATGATTTTGGAAAGATGTTTTTTTTATATTAGTGTTCATTAACTTTAAAATATTAAAATGAAAAAAGTTACTCTACTTATAACAATTGCTTTTTTAGTAATTAGCTGTCAAAATAATGAACCTGACGTGGATAAAAATGTTGGTGAAATTTTAAGCGGAAATAATAAAGGTAGTACCTACTCAATTGGAAGCATGGAACATGCTCAATTAGCTCTAGATTTTTCAACTGCATTTGTAAATCAAGATTATGATTTTGTAACAGAAGAAAATTATTTAGAAACTGTCTTTTTTTATCCTGAAAAAGGATTGGAAAGACTTGAATTTGATTTACCTAGTTTGATAGAACTTGCAAAATCTATGCATGAACCATATGATTCAATTACAAGAAATGTTTATGATGTAATTCCTGTAGTTCCGTCTTATGATAAGAATTTAACAGTTGTAATGTTTCCATTTACTGAAACGAGATATAGAAAGGATGGCGAAATTGAAAAATATAGATTTTATGAAAGACATTATATAAGAGAGGGTAAAATTGCTGGAGTTAGAAAATGGAGTCAAGAAGAATAAAAAAATTAGTTCTATGAAAAAAGAAGATCTAAATTAAATGGATTTAGCTTTTCATTATTCTCTTTAATTAAAGTTTAATAAATTTGGTTAATACTTCTTTCTTAAATTTTTAAAACGAATATCATCAACATCATATTAAAAAGTATTTTATTTAATAAGTGTCCAAAATGCGCTAAAGGAGACTTTTTTATTAAAAGAAATCCATATTTAAATATTCTATTTCAAAAAGGAAATTATCATAAAAACTGTTCTTTTTGTAAGTTTAAATATGAAATAGAACCAGGTCTTTTTTATGGGGCAATGTATGTCAGCTATGCCTTAGCAATAGGGCTAGGTTGTTTACTTTTAATTCTGCTTTTAGCAACTCTTGGTAAAGAAAGCTTTTTAACGATAATTATAATAATCTCGTTAAGTATCTTAATCTTTTTTCCAATAAATTATTATTTATCAAGATTAATATGGCTTAACTTATTTGTTACAAAATCCTCAAAAAAATAAGAACGTTGCAATGAAAAAATTAACTTTTCTTTTTTTGTTTATTCCAATTCTTTCTTTTGGGCAGAAACCTTTAAAAAAAATATTAAAATTTAATCCCGAAGCTAGTGTTATCCAAGCCGAAGTATCTTGTGGAATATGTATGTTTAATATGAAAGGAAAAGAATGTGAATTAGCAGTAAAAATCGAAAAGTCTAGATATTACTATGTAGCTGGAACTGATATTGATGATTACGGAGACGCTCATTCTGAAACAGGATTCTGTAATGCGATTAGAAAAGTAGATATTCAAGGTAAGGTAAATTATAACAAGTTTCATGTTACTTTTTTTAAATTGACCAAAGATTAGTTATATTTTCTTAATTTAGGACTCTTAAAATATCTAGTTTGTGAAAAAAGAAAATACCATTGAAGAGCTATTAGAAAGATTAGATAAAGAAATTCAAAGCCCAAAAGATTCAGTTCATAAAATAGTTTTACAAACCACTATTGATAACATTAATAAACTTTTAAAATGAAAAAAATTATAATATTTCTTTTATTATTCCCTTTAACCATGCAAGCTCAAAACTTTAGTGGAATTGATAAAAGTCCAATGGACCAAGCTAAATATCCATCAAGTAATCGAATAACTCAAAAAGTAGTTATCGTCAATTACAGTAGACCACAACTTAATGGTAGAACTTTCGATGAAATTGTTCCTCAAAAAAAAGTTTGGAGAACTGGAGCCAATGAAGCAACTCAAGTACGGTTTTTTTCAAATGTTGAAATAAATAAAACTATGGTGCCAGCTGGAGAGTATACAATCTTTACAATATTTGATAAAAATGAAGTTACTTTTATACTAAATAAAGCAATCAATATATGGGGAGCATATTCCTATAAATCTGATAATGATATTTTAAGATATACAGTTCCAATTAATAAAGTAAAAAAATCATTAGAAGCATTTTCTATAGCTGTTGGTGAACAAAATGAAATTTTAGGTATTAATTTTGGTTGGGAATATATCCGTTTTAAAATTCCAATTACCTTACTTTAAACTAAACCATAAACTAAGATTTTCTCTTCTTTTTAGTTACAAATCCTATTAATCATTATTAGTAATTATTTTTTCAAAAAGTATTTTTTCTTCCTCTGAAAGAGTTGAGTGATTAAGACTTAGTTTGGAAAGATTCTTTTTGGCTTTTTTTTCAGATCCTCTAAGTCTAAGATTATATAGAATATTTAGTTGATTAATAGTATTTTTTTCTTTTTTTAATGCTTTATTGAAGTACTTAGAGCTTAGCTTTAAAAAGGTATTATAAGTTTTTTTTTCATCACTAACATGGAGATTTCTGTAAGCCTCACCTACCTTTTTTTCATTTAATCCCCCGGCATAAACTTCTTTAAAGTCAAACTTGTTATAATATTCCAAGTCATTTATGTATTGATTTTTTGATCGAAATCCCATCTTGTCAATAAGAATATTATTTTCACTATTTGCCACTTCAACGATAACCCTTGGAATATTTGTCACTCTGTATCTCATGGCAATGGGTTGATTATAGTCAATATCTACCTCAACAAATATGTAATTTTTTAATGCTTTAAACTCTTCACTTTGCCA
>JAQWJH010000096.1 GCA_029248455.1 Flavobacteriaceae bacterium | reverse complement strand
TGGTTTGTTGAACATTGAGATGTCGCATTGGTCTATTTTTCCAAAAACTCTATATCTTTTTATTGCTATATTTCTATATATTAAATCAGTAAATGAAACTGGAAACAAACTAAACAACAAAAATACTTTCCAAATACCACCAATAGTTTTAAAAATTTCAAAAACAGCTGTTGACTTTGTATAAATTTGATCGTTTTTTTGAAATATAACTGTGTCAAAATCTGATTTATCAAATTTCATCTTATTTAATAGTTTTTGACCACTAACTCCTTGTAAAGTCGCAAATTTTAAGTCACTGTCTATTTTTAGTAATAATTTAACAAAAGAATTGCATAAACCACATACCCCGTCAAAATATATTATGTGTTTATTATTCATATTAAACCATATCTAATCTTATTAAATCAACCTCTGTAGTAAAAGTCCCGTAGTTGACAATTGCTTTATTTCTTTCAATTTTATCTATAGTCCCAATCGATCTACTATCTTCTAACCTGACTTTATCACCAACTTTTAGTTCAACTTTAGGTTTCAAGCCAATAACCTTATTCTTGTTTTTTTTCTTTTCTTTTCTAATATCTACTAGTTCATTTTCTAAAATCTGAGCAGTTCTTTTTTTTCTTTTTTTATCAAGCTTAATTTTTGAATAGTTCTTCTTTTTTCTTTTTGAATTTAAAGTATCCACAAGTTTAATTATTTCTGAAATAAGATTTCTTTTTTTATTATCATTAAAATATCTTTCAGCTATTTCATTTAACTTATTTCCAGTAACTATCATTCTTTGATTACTATCAAATAATTCTTGATAATTTACCAGCTTAGATCTAATCTTTTCATTAGTATGGCTTAATTTTTCGTTCTCTTTTTTAAATTTAAATTCTTCGTTTTTTAAAGAATTAGTAGTTTTATCGAGTTGTAATCTTTGTTTTTGAAGTTTCGAAATAGTTGCATCAAATCTAACTTTCCCTCTTTCAATCTTTTTTTTAGCTCTATTAATAATACTGTAAGGAATACCATTTTTTTCTGCTACCTCAAATGTGAAAGAACTACCTGCCTGTCCAGTAATTAAGTTAAAAGTTGGCTCGAGAGTTTTATCATTAAACTGCATATTAGCATTACTCATAAAGGGTAGTTCATCTGCTAATAATTTTAAATTAGAATAATGAGTTGTTATTACCCCATAACTTTGTCTTTCATAAAAGACCTCCAAAAATATTTCTGCTAAAGCCCCTCCTAATTCAGGATCTGAACCGGTTCCAAATTCATCAATCAAAAATAAAGTATCAGAATTACATTTTCTTAAAAAACTATTCATGTTCTTTAATCTGTAACTATAAGTGCTCAATTGATTTTCAATTGATTGATTATCACCAATATCGGAGATTATATTTTTAAAAATAGACATTTCACTAGAGGAATGGACAGGGATAAGCATTCCTGACTGCATCATTAATTGAAGAAGGCCAATAGTTTTTAATGTAATACTTTTTCCACCTGCATTGGGACCTGAAATAACTAATATCCTATTGCCATTATTTAACTCGATTGACTGAGGATATGTTTTAATATTTTCTTTCTCATTAGCTTGAAAGAGTAGGGGATGGAAAGCATTTTTAAGATTAACTTTTTTATCAATAGAAACGTTTGGTTTTACTGCATTTATTTCATTGGCATATTTGGCCTTAGAATAAATAACGTCAATATGAGCTAGATATTTTTGATAATTGAATAATGTTAAAATATATGGATTCAAAAAAGCGGTTAACTCTTTTAAAATTCTTTTAATCTCTTGATCTTCGTCATAAAGAAGGTCTTGAAGCTTTCTGCTTTGGACTAAGGTTTCTTGAGGTTCAATGTAAACGATACTTCCGGTTTTAGAGCTTCCCATCATTTGACCCTTTACTTTTCTTCTATACATAGCTTTAACAGCTAAAACTCTCCTGTTGTCAATAGTAGATTCTTTAATTTCATCTAAATAACCTGAATTATTGTAGGATATTAAAGCAGTTGAAAATGTTTGTCTAATTTTAGATTTTGCTGTGTTAATACCTTTTCTAATTTCTAATAATTCAAAAGAAGCATTATCTTTTATAAACCCATATTTATCAATTACAGAGCTGATTTCTGTTATTATATTTTTTTCGATCTCCAACGAATGAGTTAAAAGAAAAATATTTTTATAATAATTTTTGAATTTTTTTAAAAACTTGATGTGAAGAATACTTGATTCTACTATATGCTTAATTTTTCTAAATGATTCAATCTCTAATTGACTGTTTTCAATTTCAATTATTTTAAGTTCTTTTGATATATTTTCAAAACCATGATTTGGAAAATTATTGTTGTTTTCTAAAGAGGAAAGGTATTCAGAAACCAAATTTAGATTAAAATCAATTTTTTTAAAATCTAAATCAGGTTTTATAGAGTTTAAAATATCTCTTCCCATGGATGTTATTGCATATTTAGAAATATTTTCTACAACTATATTAAATTCTAAATCCTCTAGGGTTTTCTTGGGAATTGACAAAGTATTTATATATTTTGTTAAAAGTAAAAATAAACAATTTCTTTGAAGTTAAATATCGAAAATAGCTGGTTAAAAATATTAGAAAGTGAAATGGGTAAAAAGTATTTTCAAGACCTTATCTATTTTATTAAAAATCAATACGTTGATAAAATTTGTTACCCTCCAAGTGACTTGATATTCTCAGCTTTTAATCATTGTAGTTTAGATAATGTTAAAGTTGTTATAATTGGGCAAGATCCTTACCATGGTCCTAATCAAGCTAATGGACTTTGTTTTTCTGTTGATTCTAAATTAAAACACCCCCCTTCACTTATAAATATTTTTAAAGAGATTTCTAACAACTTAAATTATGAAATAAGAAAGAATGGAAATTTACTAGATTGGTCAAAACAAGGTGTGCTTTTATTAAATTCAGTTTTAACTGTTGAAAATGGTTTTCCTGGAAGTCATTCAGGCAAAGGATGGGAAATTTTTACAGATTATATTTTAAAATTAATATCAACTAATAAAAAAAATGTTGTTTTTATGCTTTGGGGTGGGTTTGCAAAAAAAAAAGAAAATTTAATTACAAAAAAAAATAACTTAATTCTAAAGACAGGTCATCCTTCGCCATTAAGTGCAAATAGAGGGCATTGGTTTGGAAATAAGCATTTTATAAAATGCAACGATTATTTAATTAAAAATGGGTTTGAACCTATTAAATGGTAGTAACCAAAAAATTGATTTTTTAATTTATTATATTTAAAATAAAAATTATGTTAATTACTACCACAGAAACTATTCCGGGAAAAAACATATTAGCATCACTTGGTATAGCAAGGGGCTCTACAGTTAGAGCAAGAAATGTAGGAAAAGATATTTTTGCTTCATTTAAAAATTTAATTGGAGGAGAAATTGAGGAATACACTAAACTTCAGGCTGATTCGAGAGAACAAGCGTTATCCAGAATGATTGATGATGCTAATAAATTAGGAGCAAACGCAGTGGTTAATGTTAGATTTATGACCTCTGTTATTGCACAAGGTGCTGCTGAAGTTTTAGCTTATGGAACAGCAGTTAAAACAAATTAAATGACATTTAACCTTATTTTTTTTGGAATTTGTTTTATTCTAATAGTTGCCGCGTTATTAAATAGACATTCAAAAAAAGACAAATTTGAAAAAAGAGATAATTAATACATTCTATTTAGAATGTGCTAAAAATTCTTTATATATTGCTTTAAAATAAATTAATATGAAAAAATTCTTTCAATTCTCGGGAACAATTAGTGGTACAACTTTATTTCTTAGAATCTTATTTACAATTTTGCTTTCAATACCTGGGATTATCATTGTAATTTCTTTTTTTACAAACTATATAATTTCTGAGGGAATAATTGATATGAATAATCCTGAAAGCTTTGACCAAGCAGCTTTTCAAGAAAGTATCGAAGAAAACCCAGAAGAGTTTTTTTCAAATATATACAACTCTATTTCTAGTAATTGGATAATAGCATTAGTTATTTCCTTTATTCCAGCAATTTGGTTTAGTTTGGCATCTTATTATAAAAGAGTTTCAGCTTTATTTTATGAAAACAGAAAAAATATTTTTGCAATTTATGTTGGCTTCGAACTTATTCAAGATGCAACAAGTTTTGGAATATTAAGTGCATTAAGTTTTTTAAAAACTCCTTTCTCAATAATATCTATAATAATATTATTGTTTTTAATTTTAAAAAATTCAGATATTGAGAAGGATGATCACGAGGGTTAACCTCCAATTCTTTTTACTGAATGTCCCATATTGATTAATATAGAAGTTATTTTGTCTCTGAATTCTCCTTGAATTATAATTTGTCCGTTTTTCACTGACCCTCCAACACCACATTTATTTTTAAGTATTTTAGCTAAATCTTTCATTTCATTTTTAGTTCCCTTAAAACATTTGATAACCGTAACTGGTTTTCCAGCTCGACCTTTTTTACTATAGTGAGCTTCTAAATATTGTTTAACAAAGGATGAGAGGGGTTGAGGCGAACTATTATTGGTTAATAATTCGGATGGATCTACAAAAGATTTTAATTCTGAAAGAGAATTTAATTTTTTCATGATTTTTTCATAACACCGATATCAACCAATCTATTTGTTAAAAAATCATGAGCAGTTATATCTTTATATTTTTTTGGATTATTTGTATCAATACAGTTCTCTAAAACATTTAAATTCATTGATCCTTTTGGATGCAGGAAGAACGGAATAGAATATCTGGACTTATTCCAATATTTTTTTGGGGGATTAACAACGCGATGAATAGTGGATTTTAATTTATTGTTTGTGTATCTAGATAACATATCTCCAATATTAATCACAATTTCGTCTTTTTCAGCAATTGCGTCTATCCATTCACCCTGGTTATTCTTTACCTGTAAACCTTTTCCATGAGCACCCATTAATAAAGTAATTAAATTAATGTCACCATGAGCAGCAGCTCTAACGGCTTTTTTTGGTTCCTTCTTAATAGGAGGGTAGTGAATCGCTCTTAAAATGCTATTTCCATCAACAACATATTTATCAAAATGATTTTCTTCTAAATTTAGAAATAAAGCAATAGCCCTTAAAACATACAACCCTGTTTTTTCAAGAGCTTTATAAGTTTCTAATCCAACAGTATTAAATTCTGGAATTTCATCAATAATAATGTTTTTAGGGTAATTGAAATTAATCTGATCCTTTTCAAAATATTGTCCAAAATGCCAAAATTCTTTTAAATCTCCTTCCTTTTTACCTTTAGCATGTTCTTTTCCAAAAGAGGTATATCCTCTTTGACCTTTAACACCATCAAACTCATATTTGTTTTTAATATTTTTAGGTAAATCGAAGAATTTTTTTAACTGATCATATAGATTTTCGGAACTATTTTTGGATAAAAAATGGCCTTTCAATGATAAAAAACCAATTTCTTGAAATGCTTTTCCAGTTTTTTTAACAAAATCTCTTTTTAACTCATTATTACTTGACAAGAAATTAGATAAATCAACAGAGGGAATATTAGACATTATAAAATAATTTTATCAATCTCTGTGTAGTCGAAATTAAATGCATCAGCTACAGCTTTGTATACAATTCTTCCATTAATAATATTAAGACCCAATTTTAAAGACAAGTCATCTTTACATGCACCTATCCAACCTTTATTAGCAATAGCTAACCCTCTTGAAATTGTTGCATTTGTCAAAGCTTCAGTAGAAGTTACGGGAACAGCACCTGGAATATTTGCTACACAGTAATGCAATACGTTATTAATTATATATGTTGGTTCTTTGTGAGTAGTGGGG
>JAQWJH010000094.1 GCA_029248455.1 Flavobacteriaceae bacterium | reverse complement strand
TGCTCCATCACCACTTCCAAAATCATTTCCAATTGAAAAGCCATTATCATTATCAGCTTGAATTGATGTTCCATTATCCTGCATTCCACCTGCAAAAACATCTTTATGACCACTGATGTTAGTTTCCATAGTGTAAATAAGGGCTTCTTGTTCTGGACTCCATGAACCAATTAAAGGGTCATCTCCTAAAACATTAGTCGAATAATCATCAAACATTCCTAGTGGTGCTACTGCAATTGTGTAATATTGAGCTGTATGAAATTTGTTATTTCTAGGGACCAAGTCCCCTGGCGTTTTGTATCCGATCCCACCATCATTACCAATTAAAATTTTGTTTGGATCTTTTTTATTAAAAATAACTGAATGTTGATCAGCATGTAAATATTGTGCATGTCTTCCTCTTGAGTGAGTCAATTGCCCCCAATCATTTCCACCTTGATTTGAAGAGAAAAGATTGATTCCTCCAACGTAAACATTATTTTTTTCAGTTGGATGTGCTGCTAGTGAAACACTATAATAACCTTGTCCTCTTGCAAAATCGTAGTCTTCAATACCATCGTCTGCATCATTTGGTTTGGTTAATTCGGTTTGTGTTCCATTAATCCAATTTTCAATTGATCCCTTATATAATCTTGGTACAACTCTCCAAAATCCTCCGTCTAGTTGTGGAGCAATACATAAAACAATAAGTTGATTATCTGCAGTAAAAGTCATTTCTGTTCTTCTACCTTGCAATGTAACAGTACCAATTTGGGTATTACGCTCTACTTTAATCGCATTTATAAATGTTGCCGCGTTACCTTCTTCATTAAATCTGTAAATTTTACCTCCACCTTTAGGAGGGTTATCACCCCACTGATCGCCTGTTAAACTGTGTTGGGGACTAATTGTTGATGAGGCCCACAATCTATTGTCACTATCTAATTCTAAGTCCATAGGAACAACAGCCAAATTATGAATATCGTTGTCCTTGTCAACTGGTTGATAGAGTTCAATTTTGGACCAATTTATTCCGTCAATAGATTTGTATACTGCATCATGTCCTGAACCTAAAATAGTAGTTTCATTGTTACCTTTAGCTCCTAAAATTCTACCCCAAAGTCTTGAACCAGCGGCTACGTATATTTCAGAAGTTCCATTATTGTTTCTAACTACCACATCATTTATGAAAAACATTCCAGGAACTATTGTGGCATTAGAAATAGCAACATTTGTTTTTTTGGAAATTTTTATAGTTGTTTTTTCATTATCTATGTATTCCTTTATTTTTTTTCCGTCGGCAGCCTTAATAAAAACTGAGGGGATATTAATATCCGAAACATCTCCTCCAGCAGAAGTCATTGTGATAAGATCATCCGACCATTCAGAATCACCAGAATCTTTATTGTAAATAATAACAGCCTTGGCACCAGCTATCTGTCCTTCAGACACTTTTTTTACAAAGTCACAACTAGTTCCATCAATTGAACCTTGTTCTATAAGTACAATTTTTCCATTTATTTTTTCTGCATTGGACAAAGTAGAGCATCCATCAGTTGGGTTGGCTATAATAATTTCTTCTTCAAGATAATCAATTGGTGGGCCGGGAAGATTCGGCCCAAATGTTGCTTGAAAAAAACTTATTGGATTTACATCGCTTTTGGAGGTAATATAAATTTCATTAACCATACTTTTAAAAACTTGTTCTGAGTCTGATTTTCCTCCAAAAATATTTTCCCATGTGATTCCTGCATCAGTCGATCTCCATAATCCATTTCCTATAGCATCACCTCCAGTATAGAGTTCTCCAGTTCCTGCATAAAAAATATTAGTGTTATTAGGGTCATACGTTAAAACAGAAATAGGCAGGTTTCTTGGAATTCCTTCAATCATTTTCCATTCAGACTCAGCACTTTCAATATTGTCATTAACAAATATTCCTCCACTAACTCCACCTGCAAAAACTCTTTTATTGGAGTTGTCATTGGGATCGAACATTATTCCGTTAGTTCTTCCAGCAATATTTGTAGGACCTCTAGCAACCCATGCCATATCGGGATTTTCTCCAGGAACACCAGATATTTTAGATGAATATAATTTCTCTAATTCCTCTTGAATTAAAAAGATGTTTTCAGTTTTTGGTCTTCCTAAAATAGGATCCATTGTCAATTCCCAAATTCGATCATTGTATGCATTGGGAGGAAGCTGTAAATTTTTCCTTTCTTTTTTTGTAAGTTTTTTCCCCTTCTTGAACGGACTTTTTTCAAGATTTTCTTTATGTTGTTTTCTTACTAAATCATAATCAATTTCGTCATTATTATTTTGATATATAAATAGACCTAGAATAGGTAGTACTAATAATAAAATGAAATTTTTATGTTTTAACATGAATGTATTTTTTTTAAAATTTAAATATAACTCATTATTATAAATTTATAAATCAGATGTTTTCTCATTCTCTAATTACTTTAATTGATTTTTTTATTGTTTCTGAGTCTACTTTCAGAATGTACATTCCAGCTTTTACATCTGAGAAAGGCACGTTTAGCGATCTTGAGTAAGGGACTTTATCGTTTCTGGTCCATATAACTCTTCCAGTGATATCAAACAGTGTCATATTAATATTTTCATCAGACCCACCTACCCATAGTTTAGATGCTGCATTGGCAGGGTTAGGACTTAACAGAATATCTTCAGAGATGAATATCGTTTCTTCAAATATACCTTGACATTCTTTGTTAGCAGTTACTTTAATAGTGTTAATACCAGTGGTTAGTGACAGATTAATATTATCATCATAAGTTGTAATAAGGTTACCATTTAAGATGATATTGTATTTAGTTCCTCCACTTAAATCTAGAGTAATATTTCTATCGTCCCTGTTGACAGATGATAAAACTGAAAGATCTTGGGGCTCTTTTATAACTACGTTAAAGCATTGTTCATAATTTGCTATATATTCTGTTGTTAAACAAACTATGTAAACTCCTGCCTCTAAATTAGCCTTAGACCAAGAATCATTTTCTAGTTGTTCTGTTGTAAAACTAAAGCCTGAGGGTCCACCAGTAATAGCTAAATTAAATTTTATGTTGGCATCAGTCGGTAATCCGTCTCTTTTTATCTCAAGGGATAAGCTACCGTCATTTGAACTTCGACATGTTTCATTTGAAGATTCAAGACTAAATGTATCTTTAGGAAGAGGGTTAGGATCACAAACATCTCCGATATTGTCACCATCAGTATCTAATTGATTAGTATTTGGTGTGTCGGGACAATTATCTGCATCGTTTAAAATACCATCTTTATCGTTGTCATTTGAAATGACTTTTAATTTTATTTTTAACTCTCTATTTTTCGAACTTGAAATAGCTTTTAGAGTTAAGTCGTAACTACCTATATCAGTATTTTCATCAATTTCTAATTCGACACTTAATTTTCCATTTTTATTAACTAATATTTTATTGCTCGGATTGAAAGAAACATTAGTGTTTTCAGGAAAGTTTTCCAGTGAAAATGTTATTTCTTCATTAAAATCGTTATAGACTGTATAATCAATTTCTAAACTCTTTTTTTGTCCTGTTAAAATTTCTAAAGATTTAGCACTTGAACTGATCGTAAATGTTGGTTCAGTATCTTGAAAAATTCCAGAAAAAATTCCTAGACCATAGGTTGATATAAAGACTTTATTATCTCCTTTTCTCAAGTCCATGTCGGTTACTCTAACATCTTTCATTCCCGCGTTTGCTTGCTTCCATGTTGGATTATCAGAGCTAAAATTATTTGTAAACCACACGCCGAGTTCAGTTCCAATTATAACTTCGTCACTGTCAAGAGGACTTTGTAATATGCTGTAAACTGGAAGGTCAGGCAAGTCTCCTTCTTTTTTAGACCAATTTTTTCCACCATCGCTACTGTAAAAAATACTTTCAACATTGTAATTGTAAAAAGTAACGAAAATATTATCTTCATTTTCTCCAAATTCAATGTCTGAAATACTGCCAACAAACTCATTCCATTCAATTTGTTCTTTAGAATAATTTTCAGAATCTTGAGCATTTGTTACTTTCCATAACTGACCATTATCGTTTCCGGCATATAAAGTTGAAGATGCTGTCTGAAAAGGGGATACTGTTAAAGCAGATAAATTTGTTCCAAGACCATTTATAACATACGAATCTTTGACGGAGCCTCGAGAACCTGGGGCAAAATCATCCCAGTTGTGATAAGCTCTAACTTTACCGTTACCAGCATTCGAATAAATAACACCAAAATTTGAATCCAAAGCCTGTTTATTAATGAAATCTCCTTCGTCGTCATCATTTGAGGAGATTCTCCACCATTGACTTCGTTTATTCTCTGAATCAGGATTATTCATATTAAGAACATAATTCGAATTATTATAAGTGTGATTATAGACAACGTATTTATTGTCTATATTTTGTGAAAACATAGTAGCTGCTCCATCACCACTTCCAAAATCATTTCCAATTGAAAAGCCATTATCATTATCAGCTTGAATTGATGTTCCATTATCCTGCATTCCACCTGCAAAAACATCTTTATGACCACTGATGTTAGTTTCCATAGTGTAAATAAG
>JAQWJH010000034.1 GCA_029248455.1 Flavobacteriaceae bacterium | reverse complement strand
ATTTTTAAATTTTATTATCAGCTTATAACACCTGAGCCTACTAATTCTTGACCATTGTACAAAGCAGCAAACTGACCTTTAGTTATAGCAGATTGCTTATTCTCAAATATTAAAAAAACACCCTTATCTACAAATAAAAATAAAGCTTGTTGTAATTGTTGTCGGTACCTAATCCTAGCCTTAATTTTAAATGTACCTTTTTTGTTTAAAAAGAAATCCTCTCGAACAAAATGAAAATCTTCTGCATTAATAAAAAGAGATTTTCTAAAAAGACCAGGGTGATTTTTTCCCTCTCCAACATAAATCACGTTTTTTTTAACATCTGTTCCCAAAACAAATAACGGATCTTTTGTGCCTCCAACTGCCAATCCTTTTCTTTGACCTACCGTAAAAAAATGAGCACCAGAATGATAACCAATACAATGACCATCTTCTATATTATATTTAAAGGGTTTCGAGACTAGTGTTAAATTTTCACTTGAGAAATTTTCTAAATCTTTATCAAAATACATTTTATTTTTAGAAAGAATTTTTACGATTTTTCCTTTTTTAGGTTTTAGTTTTTGTTGTAAAAAATCAGGTAATTTAACCTTACCAATAAAACAAAGACCTTGAGAATCCTTTTTTTCAGCAGTAATTAAACCTTGCTCTTTAGCTATTAATCTAACTTCTTTTTTGGTTAGTTCACCAAGGGGAAATAATGTTTTGCTTAATTGATTTTGAGAGAGTTGACATAAAAAGTAAGATTGATCTTTTTCCTTGTCTTTTCCCTCTAAAAGTCTAAAAACATCTTCATTATTCTTTGTAATCTTTTTTACTCTGCAGTAATGACCAGTGGCAATAAAATCTGCTCCCAATTTCATAGCAATTTTCAAAAAAATATCAAACTTAATTTCACGGTTACATAAAACATCTGGATTTGGAGTATTTCCTTTTTCGTATTCGTTAAACATATAATCAACAATTTTTTTTTGATAATCAATACTTAAATCGACCGTTTGAAAAGGAATAGAAAGTTTTTCGGAAACAATCATAGCATCATAACTATCTTCAAGCCAGGGGCATTCTTTTGAAATAGTCACAGATTCATCATGCCAATTTTTCATAAAAACACCTATAACATCATATCCTTTCTTTGATAAAAGATAAGCTGCTACACTTGAGTCTACTCCACCAGAAAGAGCTACTACAACTCGAGTTTTGTCTAATGCCATAATTTAATAAATCTATTTTCTGTTCTGTAACTTCCTTTGCTCCTCAGCCTTATCCATCATTTCTTTCATCTTTCTTTGAAATCTATTTTGAGTACTAGGTTTCTTTTTATTTTCTTGTATTTGTAGACGTATTTTATCTTCATCAATAATAAAATGTTTAATCATTAACATTAATAAAATTGTTAAAATATTTGAGATAAAATAATACAAACTAAAAGCACTGGCATAATTATTAAAAAAGAATAACATCATTACCGGCATTAAGTACATGATAAACTTCATATTTGGCATTCCTGGTTGTGTGGGTTGCATTTGAGCACCAGAAGACATCATCGTATAGAAAAATATTGCGATAGAAGCTAAAATAGGAAGTAAACTCACATGATCTCCATAAAAAGGAATACTAAAAGGAAGTTCTGCTATAACATCATATGATGAAAGATCATCAGCCCAAAGAAATGGTTTTCCTCTGAGTGGAAAAGCAATTGGAAAAAAACAAAATAATGCGTAAAAAACTGGTAGTTGAAATAAGGCTGGAACGCATCCTAAAAGAGGATTAGCACCTGCTTTATTATAAAGTTTAAAAGTCTCTTGTTGTTTTTTTACTGCATCATTTTTATATTTCTCGTTAAGCTCTGTTATTTCTGGCTTAATTACCTTCATTCTTGCTTGAGAAACATATGTTTTGTAAGTGACTGGTGACATAGCCAATCTTGTAATTACTGTCATTAAGATTACTGCTAAACCAGCTGAAAAATATTTTCCTAAAAAACCAAATAAAGGAAAATAAATAAACCTGTTAATCCATCCAAAAATACCCCAACCAAAATATATAGAATCAGAAATATTATTTTCATAATTTTTTAAAATAACATAGTCATTAGGTCCGATATATAAATTCATTTTGGAATTTAATTCTGACCTTGAAAGATTGAGAGGAATAATAGATGAATAATTTTTAGTATAAATAACTTCTTTGCTCTCGTCCTCAAAAAGTTTTTTAGATTCAAAATAAACTTTATCAGCTGTATTCTCCAAAACTAATATACTATTAAAGAAATGTTGACCATAAGAAATCCAAGAAACACTGTCTTCCTGCTCTTCGCTATCACTATATGAACTTAAGTAATCTGTATCATCTCCATCATACTGAAAATATAATTGACTGTATCTGTTTTCATATTCAACGCTTTTAGCCTGTCTTAAAGCCTTTAAATCCCAGTTCAAAGAAATAGATTTTTTTTCATCTATGACATCACTAAAACCATAGGATTTAATGATGAAATCCATCATAAAACCTTTCTTTGGGATAACATATTGAAAATTTAAATATTGATTTTCAGAAACTGATAAAACCATATCTAGTTTTGTAGATTTAGAATCACTATTTATAGTAGGTTTGAAAAAATAATTTAACGTATTAATTTGTTTACCTGTTAATGTTGTAAAGTCTAAACTTATATTTTGATTGCCATTTTTAACCATATATAGCGGCTCACCATTGTAATCAGTAAAATTCTTCAGAAGGACTTCTGTAAGCAATCCTCCTTTTGAGGTAAATTTTAATTTTAAGTCTTCATTTTCAATTATAATTTGATCATCAAAGTTAGTATTAGTAATTCCTTCGGTTTTTTGTATAAAAGAACTATTCTCAACTTGATTTACACTATTCAGATCAGAAAAATCATTGCTTAAATCTATTTTTGGATTATTAGATTTATCACTACTTATTTCATTTGTAACTTGATTATCATTAGTGGCCGTTTCAATTTCTGGAAGTGTATATATCCACCAAAACAATCCAGCCATTAGTATTACAAAACCTATTATTTGAAAAGGATCAATTTTATTTTCTTCCATCAATTTTTAAATTTATTATAATCCAAACACCCCTTAACAAAAGAAACAAACAATGGATGTGGAGACTCTACTGTACTTTTATATTCAGGATGAAATTGAACACCAATAAACCAATCATTAGAAACAAGTTCGATAATCTCTACAAGTCCTGTTTTAGGATTGATTCCAGAGGTTTTTAATCCATTTTTATTAAATTCACCAGAGTAATTATTGTTTAACTCCCAGCGATGCCTATGTCTTTCAAAAATAATTTTAGATTGATATATCTTATCTAATTTCGTATTACTTTCGATTTGACATTCCCATGAACCTAATCTCATGGTACCACCCTTGTCTGTTATATTTTTTTGATTTTCCATTAAAGAAATTACTGGATGTGGGGTATTTTCGTCCATTTCAGTAGAATTAGCTTCTTCAAGACCTAGTACATTTCTGGAAAACTCTATAACTGCCATTTGCATTCCTAAACAAATACCAAAAAAAGGAATGTTTTTTTCTCTTGCACATTTGATTGCCTTAATTTTACCCTCAATTCCACGAGAACCAAATCCTGGAGCCACCAAAATACCATCAAGTTTAGAAATATGATTGTTAATTTGGTTGTCATCAATGTGTTCAGAGTGAATAGAGATAACTTCAACCTCAGTTTCATTTTCTGATCCTGCATGAACTAAAGATTCTAAAATAGATTTGTAAGAATCTTGTAATTCAACATATTTTCCTACAAGTCCAATCTTAATTTTATGTTTCGGATGCTTTAATTTCTCAACAAAATTTGACCACTTCTCTAAATCAGCTATTTTGGAAGATTTGAGATTAAGCTTTCTTAAAACTACTAAGTCTAACTTTTCACTTTTCATCATTAATGGAACCTCATAAATCGTAGAAGCATCAATTGACTGAATAACAGAATCAACCTCAACGTTACAAAATAATGCTAGTTTATTTTTAATATCATCTGATATTTCATGTTCAGTTCTGCAAACAAGAATATCCGCATTAATTCCGCTTTCCATTAGAGTTTTGACGGAATGCTGAGTTGGTTTAGTTTTTAATTCTTTAGCTGCAGACAAATACGGAACCAATGTTAAGTGTATTACTAAAGAATTATTTTTGCCTAACTCCCACCTTAATTGCCTTACTGATTCAATGTATGGTAATGATTCAATATCACCCACAGTCCCTCCTATTTCGGTGATAATAATATCATAAGAACTTTTTTCTTCAAGAAGTCTAATTCTTCTTTTGATTTCATTAGTAATATGTGGAATTACCTGAACTGTTTTTCCTAAAAACTCGCCTTTTCTCTCTTTTTCAATAACAGTTTGATAAACTCTTCCAGTGGTTACGTTATTTGATTGGGAAGTTTTGACATTTAAAAATCTCTCATAATGTCCTAAATCCAGATCGGTTTCAGCACCATCATCAGTAACATAACATTCTCCATGTTCATAGGGATTTAATGTGCCTGGATCTACATTTATATAAGGGTCAAATTTTTGGATAGTTACACTTAAACCTCTAGCTTGAAGCAATTTAGCTAAAGAAGCTGAAATTATTCCTTTACCTAAAGATGAACTTACACCACCTGTAACAAAAATAAATTTTGATTTAGACATTTGATCAATAAATCATTAAGCCCTCAAAAATACAAAAAGAAATAAGAAAGAGAATCTAAGCTGAACTATATTTTAAAATTCAATTTTTTATTTTAATTTCTTTGATATTTAATTTTTCGTGTTTAATTAAATAAACCGATTCATTGATGAACCCTTGGTTATAATTAGAGTAATTGAACTTGTTTTGGAGATATTCAGTTTCACCAATTTCAATCGACTTTTTAAACTTGCGTTTGATTGCAATTCTAAAAACCATATCTAAAGTAATATCATGCGCTCTAATAGCAATTTTATTTGGTCGTTTTCCGAATTCTTCTAAATATTTATTATTAAAAACACCTATTTCCTCGTTTTCATACTGTGGAAAGTAGTAACTGGGGTAAGTAAAATTTAAATTACCTAAATGTTCAAAAGAAATATTTTCGTTCTCATAAATATCAGATCTGAATGTTGTCATCATGGCAATATTTCTTTTATCAGAAATTTGAGAATTTAATAAAGAAGAAACGCTTGCTATTGTATTTAAATTTTCAGATTCTAGAAAAACATAATTATTTTTTGTTGACACTAATAAAGAATCGGTGATTTCTGGATCTACAAAACCGTTATTTTCGTCAGTATTAATTAATTCAGCATAAGGAAATTTTTCATTTAATTTCTTTTTAATACCTAAACTCTCATTATCATATATTATCATCACGCATGGATCTGAATCTATTTCAATTAGAGAATCTATATAATTAAGCATAATTTTTCTTTGATTCACTTTTGAAGGCATTGATTGAACCACATTTTTATTAATCTCAATCTCTTTGGAGCTAAGAGGAGAAACTATTGTGGTTTTAAAATCCTGATTTTTTTTAGAAACTAAATTTATATTCCTTGGAATAAAGGGACCCAATACAAAATCAAATTTATCAAGTTTGTTTTGCTCTAACAATTTTGAAATAGTGTCCAAATTGTTTTTTGTGTCCAAAACATCTAATTCAACATTTACTCCTCGTTCTTTTACTTTATCTAATGCCATTATAACTCCACTATAAAAATCTAAAGAAATAGTAGTCAAGTTTAAATTTTTTAAAAACTTTTTAGAATTATTCACAGAATCTAGCTCTATTTGGTCCAATTTAAATGGCGCTAAGAAAGCAACTTTAATGATTTTTTTCTTAATAACACTATCTAATAAATTCAACACATTATTATTTAAATTTGAAACAGCAAAATCTAATGTATCATTACTTTTTTCTAAAAATTTAATATCCGTTTCAACTTCTTTTTTGATCGGAATTTTTAAAATCATTTTTCTAGACAATCTAGATCCTTTAATTTGAGAATTATATTTTTTAATATCCTCAACTGGTACATTATAAATTTTAGAAATAGAATACAAAGTTTGTTTTTTTTCTACATTGTGAAGTAACGTGTCAATCACGAAAGTTTTCAAAAAAATATCATTATTTTCCTGAGTAAAAATGAACACAGGTATTAGTAAAAAAAATATTTTAATTTTATTTATTATTCCCATTCAATTGTCGCCGGAGGTTTAGAACTTATATCATAAACAACTCTGTTAACTCCCTTTACATTATTAATTATTTTATTTGATATATTTTGTAAAAATTCATAAGGAAGATTTACCCAATCAGCAGTCATTCCATCTGTGGATTCAACTGCTCTCAATGCTACACATTCTTCATAAGTTCTTTCATCACCCATAACACCAACACTTTTAACATTAAGAAGAATAGCACCAGCTTGCCAAACCTTTTCATAAAGATTATTGTCCTTTAAACCCTTAATAAATATAGCATCAACTTCTTGTAAAATTTTTACTTTTTCTTGAGAAATATCACCTAGAATTCTAATTGCTAAGCCAGGGCCAGGAAAAGGATGACGTTTAAGTAAATTTGGATCAATATTTAAAGATGCTCCAACTCTTCTTACTTCATCTTTGAATAACATTTTAAGCGGCTCAATAACTGAAAGTTTCATAAAATCAGGAAGGCCTCCTACGTTGTGATGAGATTTTATTGTAGCTGAAGGACCCTTTACAGAAATAGATTCTATGACATCTGGGTAAATAGTTCCTTGAGCCAACCATTTCGCTCCATCAATTAATTTTGATTCTTTATCAAAAACATCAATAAAAGCTTTTCCAATAACTTTTCTTTTTTTCTCAGGATCAGAAACTCCATTTAAAAGGCTAATAAAATAACTAGAAGCATCAACCCCTTTAACATTTAAACCCATTCCTTCGTATTGTTTTAAAACATCACTAAACTCATTTTTTCTTAAAAGACCATTATTAACAAAAATACAGTGTAAATTATTTCCAATAGCTTTGTGAAGAAGTACTGATGCGACGGTTGAATCTACACCTCCAGACAATCCTAAAATAACTTTATCGGAGCCAATTTTTTCTTTAATATTTAAAATTGTTTTATTTGAGAATAAGTCAGGCGTCCAATCAGGTTTTATTTTAGCAATACTAATTAAAAAATTTTTTAAAATTTCTTTTCCATCTTTACTGTGATAAACCTCAGGATGGAATTGAATACCATATACATTTTCTTCTTCAATTGAATAAGCAGCATTTTTTACATCTTTTGTACTTGCAATACATTCGGCATTAGTTGGTAAATAACTAATAGTATCACTATGGCTCATCCAAACCTGTGAATCAATATGAATGTTATTAAAAAGACTGTTTTTTTTGTTAATAAATTGCAAATTTGCTCTACCATACTCTCTTTTATTGGATGGTACAACCTTTCCACCACTAAAATGAGCTATGTATTGAGCTCCATAACAAATTCCCAGTAAAGGCCTTTTACCTTTTATTTTAGATAAATCAAAATGTAGAGCTTCACTAGATCTGACAGAGAAAGGTGATCCTGAGAGAATAATGGCTTTAAATGAACTAAAATTTATTTTATCAC
>JAQWJH010000033.1 GCA_029248455.1 Flavobacteriaceae bacterium | reverse complement strand
TGATTTTTTATTAAAATCTATATTTCCAACAAGTTTTTCAGCTTGTTTTAATAAATTTTGTAAACCGTTATTATTTCTTGTTTCGTTTTGAGAAAAGGAAATTAAGGGAACAAACAATACTAATAAAAAAAGTTTTTTCATATTTATAATATAATAATTGAAAAGCTACAATTTTAGAGAAATTGATAACTCATAATTTTTAAAATAAAAAATAGCCAGAGCAGGGTTAAAATGTAAAAAACTACTTAGTGCTTCTTTCGTAAGAAAAACCACCGATTTTACCTTGATCCCATGACAAAAACTTAACACTTACATAAATATTGTCAACCTCCAAATACATAACTAGATTTTTTCCAACAACATTTTTTGGTTTACTAACAGCAGCCCTAAATTTTTTAAATGATAAGGTTTCAACCTGGTCTATTGTTCCAATAGCCCACATGGTTCCAACAGGACTATTAGTATTATCATAAGCACTTTCCTTTGCTACGTTATATATTTGACCTCCATCAGTTCCTCTAGTTATCCAAACATTTGAAGTTAATCGGTCTTGATTGGCCTGAGCGGTAGGATCTCCACCACCTTTTGTGAATGTTGTATTAGCCCCTTTCCAAATAGTAGCTGAAGATATATCATTATTACCAGAACCTCCTGCGTTAGCGTCATCATCTGAGCCTGAAGAACAGGAAAAAAGTATAACGCTAAATAAAATTGTAAATATTTTTTTCATAATTATAAATAAAGTATATTTTCAAAAGTACTAAAGATATTTAACTATGATATATAAGTAATATTTATACTAATAAGCTTTCAATTTGTTTCCATAATAAAAAGTTCTACAATATATTTGTTACAATTATCTAATTATCAATAAAAAACAACAAACATATGTCAGGAAAATGCCCTTTTATGCATGGTGCAACTACCACACAAGAAAATTCAGTTACTAAATGGTGGCCTAAATCCCTAAACTTAGATATTTTACACCAACATGATTCGAAAACAAATCCTTATGGAAATGATTTCAATTACAAAGAATCTGTTAAAAGCTTAGATTTTAAATCGCTTGAAAAAGATATGCACGATTTAATGACTGAGCCACAAGATTGGTGGCCTGCGGACTGGGGGCACTACGGAGGGCTTATGATTAGAATGGCATGGCATGCCGCAGGAACTTATAGAATTGGTGATGGACGTGGTGGTGCTGGAACTGGAAATTTAAGATTTGCTCCCTTAAATTCGTGGCCTGATAATGGTAATCTTGATAAGGCTAGAAGGTTATTGTGGCCTATCAAAAAAAAATATGGTAATAATATCAGTTGGGCTGATTTATTTATTCTGGCTGGTAATGTGGCCTACGAAAGTATGGGTCTTAAAATGTTTGGTTTTTCTTATGGTAGAGCAGACATATGGCATCCAGAAAAAGATATTTACTGGGGTTCTGAAAATGAATTTTTAGCACCCAGTGAAGAGCGTTACTCTAATTTGGAAGATCCCTCCACTTTAGAACAACCACTAGGAGCCACACATATGGGTTTAATTTATGTAAATCCTGAGGGAGTCAACGGAAAACCCGATCCTTTAAAAACTGCTCTTCATGTAAGAGAAACATTTGCTAGAATGGCAATGAACGATGAGGAAACAGTAGCCCTTACGGCTGGAGGTCACACAGTTGGAAAAGCTCATGGAAATGGAGATGATAGTGTGCTCGGTGCTGAGCCAGAGGGTGCTAATATCGAAGATCAAGGTTTTGGGTGGATAAACCCTAAAGGAAATGGAAATGGAGCTGATACAGTCACAAGTGGTCTGGAAGGGGCATGGACTACTTATCCAACAAAATGGGATAATGGTTATTTTGATATGCTTTTCAACCACGATTGGGAGTTAAGAAAAAGTCCTGCTGGAGCTTGGCAATGGGAACCAACTAGTATTGATGAAAATAAAAAACCAATCGATGCCAACAATCCCGATGTTAGACAAAATCCAATAATGACAGACGCCGATATGGCAATGAAAAAAGATCCTATATACAGAGAAATTTCGTTGAAATTCAAAGAGGATCAAGCTTATTTTTCTGAAACATTTGCAAGAGCATGGTTCAAATTGACTCACAGAGACATGGGGTCAAAAAGTAGATATATAGGTCCTAACGCGCCATCAGAAGATCTAATATGGCAAGATCCAGTTCCAAAGGGAAATTCAAATTACAATGTTGAAGAATTAAAAACTATAATATCAAAATCTGGTCTTTCTATTTCAGATCGTGTTTGTATAGCTTGGGACAGTGCTAGAACATTTAGAGGGTCTGATTTAAGAGGAGGAGCAAATGGAGGAAGAATTAGATTAGCACCACAAAAAGACTGGAAAGCTAATGAGCCAACAAGATTAGCTGAAACCTTATCAATTCTTGAACCTATTGCGCATGAATTTGGAGTAAGTGTAGCTGACACTATTGTTTTAGCAGGAAACACCGCTGTTGAGGAAGCTGCAAAAGCTGCAGGTTATAGTATTGACTTACCATTTAAAACCGGAAGAGGTGATGCTTCTCAAGAAATGACAGATGAAAATTCCTTTAATAATTTAGAACCGTTAGCTGATGGATATAGAAATTGGATTAATATAGATCATTCAAATAATGCTGAGGAAATGATGTTAGATAAAACTCAGTTATTAGGTTTAACAGGTCCAGAAATGACTGTTCTTGTTGGTGGGATGAGGGTATTAGATACTAACTATGGAGGAAGTAGTGATGGTGTTTTTACCAATCAAATAGGAGTTTTATCAAACGATTTCTTTGTTAACCTGATGGATATGAATAATAAATGGAATGATGCAGGAAATAATAAATATGAAATAATTGACAGAATTTCAGGTAATGTTAAGTGGACTGCAACTGCAGTCGATTTGATTTTTGGATCTAATTCAATACTTCGCTCTTACTCTGAGGTTTATGCTCAAGATGATAATAAAGAAAAATTTGTAAATGATTTCGTTTCTGCTTGGACTAAGGTGATGAATGCGGATATGATTTAATAATTTTCTAAAACATCAATAAAAAAAGCCCTTTAATTAAGGGCTTTTTTTATGTAAAATATGTTTATACATTAATCTAACATGGTACTTAATTCTTGATTTAGATGATGTCTCTCGCTTGTTCTGCTATACATTTCTAAACCTTCATTGTATAATCCAGCATCTTTTCTATAAGCTTCCCATCCAAACATTTCATTATATAAATCTTCTTCTGTTTTATCTTCAGCATCAGGATAATCACCAGCTTCACCGTATTTATTAAATCCTTCACAAATAATATACTCGTTAGTATTACCACCTGACATTACTCTAAACACTCCAACAATTCCTGTATAATTGTGTTTCTCATAAACCATTTTTAATCTTCTTAAGAAATTGGTTACGTCTTGATCTTTTCCAGGTTTAATAAATCTTCTTGATATAAACATGTACTTAAAAGTATTTCCAGGCTCCCAATTGTGAGAAACCCATTTGATTCGTCTCCATACTTTCCATCCAGTTGACTTTTCAATAAATGGATCAACATTATCTCTCCAATATTTTAACTCTTCAGATCTGTCTTCTTGAGAATTCATAAAATCCCAATCTTTCCATCCAATTACTCTTGAATACATTCCTTGATTTTCACCATCCATTATATTAAATGTATACATGGCTGATTCTGCAGTATTATTAAATTTTTTCATTTTTTTGGCTGCAGCTTGTTCAAATTTTTCTTCCATTCCTTTTTTAGCTTTCAGCTCGTAAGTCATCCAAATTTCTGGACTATCTTGAGCAAAAGAGGATAGTGTAAAAAGAAACGAAAAAGCAAATACTAATAATTTTTTCATAATATAATTTTAAATTAATTTAAGTAACTAATATATAAAAATTCTATAAAGAATGTTTTAGAACTATATCTTAAGTATGGCTATTACCGGGTGATGATCAGAGGCCCATCGTCCCTGATCTGTTTTAATATGCAAGTGTGAGGATTTGATTAAATCGAAATTTTTATAGAAGATATAGTCGATTCTATTATTGTAATTATTATCAATTTTAAAATTATTAAACGTTCCATAGAACTTACTTTTATTGTCCATCTTAATGTTGACATCATTATAAAAATTTTGAAGTTTTTTAATTGGCACAGAATCGTCTGATAAGTTAAAATCTCCAGTAATAATTATCTGGTCTTTATCTTTTGTTAGATCTTTAATTTTACTTAAAATTAAATCAACAGATTTTTCTCTAGCCACATTACCAATATGATCGAAATGAGTATTAAAAACCCATACTTTAGAGCCATCATTTTTTTGTTTAAACAACCCATAAGTGCAAATTCGTTCCATGGCAGCATCCCATCCCACTGAAATATTATCAGGGGTTTTAGAAAGCCAAAAGGTATTGGAAAGAAGTAAATTATATTTAGATTCATCAAAATAAATTGGACTAAACTCTCCCCTAGTCTTACCATCATCACGACCAACTCCTATAAAACTATAATTAATAAGATTGGAATTTAAGTATTGAATCTGAGGAAAATTAACTTCTTGAAGACCTAAAAAATCTGGAGCTTCTTTTTCAATAAAATCAGTAATTGTCTCCCTTCTGTTTTCCCAAATATCTTTACCATCATTAGGGTTATTATATCTAATGTTATATGAAATAATTTTAATTGGATCTGAAATAAAATTTAAAAAACTAAAAGAAAATATTGAGGCTAAAACTAATAAAAAAGTAAGTTTTTTCATGTCTAACAAATAACGTTTTATATCGTGAAAATTACTAATACATTTTATATATTGTGGTTATGAGGATGATTTTTATTTATATTTCTTTTTTATTTTTTATTAATTGCAATTCAACAAAAAAAATAAAAGTTGACCTGGACAGCGAAATTATTATTCCAAAATCTTATTCTGTAAACAAAACCACTGAAAAAATTGAGATTGATGGAAAAGATGATGAATTAATTTGGAAAAAAGCTAATTACAGTGATGATTTTATTGATATTGAAGGAATTAAAACACCCTCTCAAAAGACAAACGTAAAAATGCTTTGGGACGAGGATAATTTATATGTCTTTGCAAAAATATTCGAAAATCATATTTGGGGTGATATAACAGAAAGAGACCAGGTAATTTACTATAACAACGATTTTGAGGTGTTTATAAATCCCAATAAACATGTATTTAGTTATGGTGAAATTGAAATAAATGCGCTAGGAACCGAGTGGGATCTCTATTTAAATAAGCCCTACAGGCTTAAAGGTAAAGAAGATAGTTCATGGAATATTAATGGTTTAAAATCTGCTGTACATATTAATGGATCCCTTAACGACCCAAGAGATATTGATAATTATTGGACAGTAGAAATGGCTATTCCATTAAGAGAAATTTCAAAATTAAAAGATCCATTTGATTACAGCCAACCTAAAGTGGAAGATGTATGGAGGATTAATTTCTCAAGAGTAAACTGGGATCATGATTTAATAAATGGTAAGTATTCTAGAAAAAAAATAAATGGAAAATATTTACCCGAGTATAATTGGGTTTGGTCTTCTCAAGGAGTTATCAATATGCATGTACCCGAAAATTGGGGATTCCTTACATTTTCTAATTCGAATTCTCAAGTGAAAGAAAATTATGAAACTTCCAATGAAATTAACACCGAACAAGTTCTATATGCGTTTTTTAGAAAAATTACTTTCAAAGAATTGAAATATTTAAAAGAGTTAAAGGAAAATGAGGAAATAGAATTTGAAACTATAATGATTAATAATCAAGAAATTTCATGTAATTTTCTAAAGACAGAATCCGGATATATTATAAGTGCGATTGATAAAAAAAATAATATAAAGTTGTCAATCTCCCAGGATGGTTTAATCAAAAAATATTAAAATGTTTAAAAAAATATTCTTAATAACACTTGTGATATTATTAGTCTCGTGCTCACAAGAAAATATAACGAACAAAAATTTTACATTCAGCACTTGGACTGGTGCAGGAAAAGATTTTGATGAAAAGAATTGGAATAAAAAATTGAATTATTATGATTCACTAGGTATTAGTGAAATTTTAGTTAGTGGATCTCCGAAAGTTCTTAAAAAGATTATTCCTCTGGCTAATAAAAAAAACATAAAAGTACATGGTTGGATGTGGACCATAAATAGACCTGGTGATACAATCGCGAATAAAAATCCAGACTGGTATTCGGTTAATAGAAATGGTTATAACTCTTTTGATTACAGGGCTTATGTTGATTATTATCAGTGGTTGAGTCCTTTTCATCCTGAAGCAAGAAATCATATTATTAATAACGCAAAGAAACTCATGGAAGTCGAAGGATTAGCTTCTGTTCATTTAGATTATGTGAGATATCCTGATGTTATACTTGGTGCGGCCTTACAACCAAAATATAATATTGTTCAAGAAACTGAAATGCCTGAATACGATTTTGGCTACCACCCTATTGCTAGAGAAAAATTTAAAGAAATTTTTAATAAAGACCCATTAGATTTCAAAAATCCTGAATTATCTACAGAATGGAGACAATTTAGATTAAATGCAATAACAACACTGGTCAATGAAATTGTAGATATTGCTCACAGTAAAAATAAAAAGGTAACTGCTGCTGTATTTCCTTTTCCTGAAATGTCCAGACAAATGGTAAGACAAGCTTGGAATGATTGGAATTTAGACGCTGCTTACCCCATGCTATATCAAAATTTTTACTTAGAAAATATAAACTGGATAGGATTTGCAACGAAACAAGGAGTAAATGATGTTAACTTCCCTATTTATTCTGGTTTATACTCCCCTGCTTTAAAAAATGGTGAACAACTTGAAAAAGCTATCAAAATATCCAAAGATAATGGAGCAAAGGGAATTTCTATATTTACAGCTGACGGTCTCAACAAGGAACAACAAGCAGTTTTTGTCAAGCTAAAAAATAAATTATAATCCAAATTATGAACTTTTGTGATTTAAGTAACGATGAATTGTGGCTAGTGATAAGGCTTTATTTTTTTGCCTTAGCTCCTATTCTACTTTCTTTTTATTACTTAAAACAAAAAAACATTTCTACAGCTACAGCATTTACTTTAATGGTTTCCTTTTTCATTGCTGCAATTGGTTGGGAAATATGGATTACTTACGGTCTTTGGGATGGCCTTCCTGTTGACGAGCGAAGATCAGAAGCTTTGAATTGTGCCGTTCCGCAAAATTTAAATTGGATTTTAAATTCACTGGGGGATCTACTTGTTGTTTGGATTGGACTTTTTTTATTAAAAATTTGGTTTAAAAATTCTGATTCTCATTTGAGAAAATGGAACTGGGCTGCTTTTATAATTTTATTTTCATGGTTTTTATTACAAAATATATATGTCGAGGCTTTCTTTTACAATCAACAATTAGGATCTAATGGTGATTTATCATGGGCGCCCCTAAATCCATTGGGCTCTTACTACAATCCGATTTTATTTAAAATAATGGAAAGACCTATTACTTTTCAGACGCAAAGCACTTGGTTTTTAATGAGTCCAATAGTTTATTGGTTATTAATATACTTTAATAATAAATTTACAGTCTCAAAATAAAATTATTAACAGCGATACAATTAAGTATGAAATTATTTTTAACATTTTTTTTGATTTTTTTTAGCTCAATAAGTCAATCAAAATTACTTGTAATTGGTCACAGGGGAGCTAAAGGACATGTTGCTGAAAATACATTGGCATCGATAAAAAAAGCAATCGAGCTTGGGGCTGATGGAATTTAAATTGATGTTTTTCGTTGTTTGTCCGGCGAAATTGTATTATTTCATGATAAAAAACTTGATAAACTAACTGATGGAACTGGATTAATAGAACAAACAACACTAAATGACCTTAAAAAATTAAAAGTTTTAGGATCAAATGAGCAAATACCAACATTAAATGAAGTTTTAGAAATTATTGATAAAAAGACTTTTTTAAACATAGAATTAAAGGGAAGAAACACTGCAAAATTATCTTTAGAAATTGTAAAAAATTATATCAAAAATGAAAAAATTATTTCGAAAAATATTTTGTTTTCAAGTTTTGACTGGGAAGAATTAAAAAATTTACGAGATTTAGACAACAAGGTTAATATAGCACTAGTAACTGAAAATAATCCATTAGATGCCATTGAACCTGCCTTAAATCTTCAAGCAATTGCTATTAACCCAACTCACAAGAAATTAAATAACAAAGTAGTTAAGCAAATATTCAATGCTGGTCTTAAAATATACACTTGGACGGTTAACGATGATAAACAAATAGAAAAAATGAAACAACTTGGTGTAAATGGAATTATTACAGATTATCCAGAGAGAATTTAATCTTGGATTGTTTTAATCATAAAATTTTTAGCAAAATCAAATGATTTAATTCTAGCAGCTACATTCCCTCCAATTGTCACACCTCTTGTTGTACAAAATAAAAATCCTATTTTTTGTAAAAAAGGATTGGACATCGGAACATTAAAATAATTCATCAAAACATATCCATTTTTAGTTAATTTAAATGTACAATCTTTAAAACTGTATCCATTTTCATTGATCTCTAATCCCCCTTCCCTGTCAAATCCGTGATGAGAATCTTTATAAACTGTTACATCGATATTGACTTTATTTTTGATTTTATCGACAAAAGTAATACACGGATCAGATGGTGTCCAATCGTCCAACTCTCCAATTAAAATATGAATAGGAGAATCTGTAAAATCTAAATTTTCTGGTTCAATAAAGCAAGGTGGATAAAAAGCTAAATGAGAAGCAAATTTGAGTTCTTTATTGATAGCATTCTTTAGCGGAAGCCACCCAGAAAATAATGTAACTGCTCCTCCCAAACTCCATCCAGTAATAGAAATATTATCCTTTAGTATCCTAGGGTCATTTGAAAGAATTTCTAATGCTTTGTAAGCATCTAATATCATAGCTGCCGTGGTAACTTGAGTTTGTTTACCAACGGTTGACTCGATATTCCTACTCTTAAAACTATTAAGTTCAAAAGTAGCAAATCCCAATTCTTGATACATAGTTAAATAATCGTAATGATGTTTCTTCCAACCTAAACTTCCTGCTACACCAAGAACTAAAGGATATTTTTTATTTGGATTTAATGAATCGAAGGGAATTACTAAATTTCCATAAACCTCTTGTTTTTCTTGACTTTTTAAGTCTGTAATAACATCATGAAAAGAAAAGGGGTTAGCACTTTGAAAAATTATTTTTTCGTTTATAATTTGACCGTTTAAACTAACTGAAATAAATACAATAAATAAGAAATTTTTCATGATTTTTTTACATGGATTTTAAAATCCCTCCATCAATTGGAATATTAGCTCCGTTTATATAAGCTGCATTTTCAGATGCTAAAAAAGTTAGTAGGTATCCAAACTCTTTTGGATCTCCAATTCTTTTTAATGGAACTAAATCCTTCATCTTTTCATAAACCTGCTTAACATCAACATTAAGTTTTTTTGCTTTTTCAGAGTTGAGCTGGTTAATTCTCTCAGTATCAAAATAACCAGTTAAGATGTTGTTAACAGTTATATTATTTGAACCTAAATCATTGGAAAGAGTTTTACCCCAAGTTGTAACAGCTGCTCTTATAGAATTGGATAAAGCCAAATAGCTTAAAGGTTCTTTTACTGAAACAGATGCCATATTAATAATTCTTCCCCATTTATTTTTTTTCATATTTTCCAATGCTAGCATTGTAGTAAAAACCACACTTTTAAATAATAAATCAAAGGACTTTTGATAATCCTCAATTGAAACATTCATTACATCTCCTCCTTTGGGACCTTGAGTATTATTAATTAAAATATCTATTGGATTAGTTGACAAATATTTTTTTATTATTTTTTGATAAGACTTAAAATCATAATAATCAACAACTAAATAATTATGGTTAAGACCAGTTTTTTCTTTTAAATCGTTAACCGTTTTTAATAGTCGTTCTTCATTACTCGACAATAAAGTCACAGTAGCTCCAGAAAGAGCAAGTTGCCTAGCAACAGCATTACCCAAACCTTTACTGCTTCCACCAACTAAGGCTCTTTTAGATTTCAAAGAAATTTTCATCTGTATTCTTCTCTTACAGGACTAAAAACATCCATTAATTTACAGTTAGTAATTGCTTTTCCTGAATGGGGTATATTTGATGGAATTACTACTACATCTCCATCTTGATATATTTTTTTGGTTCCATTTAAAATAAATTCAAATTTCCCTTTAACAACATGCATGATTTGTTCATGAATATGTTGATGCTCCTTGACAACGGAATCCTTAGTAACATTCCAAAATACCCAAGTTATATTATCACCATGAACAAACTTTCCGCTCAAACCAGGAAATATTTCTTTTGACTTAATTTCTTTTAAATTCATAAATATTAAATTACTCAAACTAATGTATGACAAATATTAATAAATTGTCACAATAAACATTCTTATAGGTATTTTTTATATATTTATCTATAATTTTAAACCGTAAATATGAAAAAAATAATACTCTTTGTAACAATTTCTTTTTTTATAAGTTGTTCACAACCTTGTGATAATAAAGAAATTACTAAAACCGCTGGTATGGTTTTATCTGGGGACTCAATAGGAACAAAGTTTATGCTTGGTTCTGATCAGGATGCTCAACTTGCTGCTGACTTAGTTAAAGCATATGCTGATGGAAATTTTGACTTAATGAACGAAATGACAACCGACACGGTCATGTTTTTTGAACCAAGTGTTGGAAGTTATATTCCTGTGGTTAGTCCAGCCAATGAATTTTTATCAAACATTCAATCTCCTTATGATTCTATTCAACGGTTTATTTTTAGTGCTATACCAACTAAAAGGGTTGGAAATGATTTTACGACAGTTTCAGTGGCCTTTAGGGAATTTAGATATAAAGGAAATGAAGTTGAGAAATTAAGAGTTCTTGATAGAATTTCCATTAGAGATGGAAAAATATTTCGTGTCAACCAGTGGAACGGAATATTAGATTAATATTTATTAAATTGTTTAAAAAAAAAAAAAAAATGAAAAAATTAATTTTATTATTTTCAATTACTATATTTTTTAGTAGTTGCAACACGAATCCGGATTACGCTAAAAATTTAGCAACAGCGCAAAAGCTTTTTGAACTTCATGGAGAAGAAGACATTGATGCGCAATTAGCTTTGGTTAGTCAAGATATAGAGTCCAACACATCTATGTACAAATCAGAAACTGTTGGCTATGACCAATACGTAACAATGCTAAAAGGCTACCATGCAGCTTTTGATAATATCAATTATACTGCCGAAAATTGGTTGCCTGGAACAAATGAAGATGGTCAGTTAGACGGAAGTGTAAGAACTTATGGGAGTTGGACTGGAACTAATGTAGTCACTGGAAAAGAATTAGATCTTAAAGGCTACTGGTACATGAATTTTGATGCGGATGGTAAAATTATTGCACAAGGAGATTTCTTTGACTTTGGTGGGATGTACGATGCTGTTTACCCAAAAACTAAAATTTTTGCTAAAATTGATGTAAAAAAAGGAAAAGCACAAGATATGTTAGATGCTTTAAATAGTGAAAATGGATTACCAGCCACTAGAGCTTACGATGGTTGCAATTCTGCTGAAATGGTTTTTAATGAAGAAACTAATTCTGTTTGGGTAATTTCTGATTGGGTTAGTAATGATCATTATTTAAAATATTTAGAGTGGAGAATGAACGATGATGATTTTGTTCCTACTAAAATGATTCCTCTTATGCTTGGAGGTGAAAAAGGTTTATCAATTGCTCATACAAATAGCAATTATACTATTTTCTAAAAATATTTACTTTTAATAATAAAAAAGGGTTGAAATTTTCAACCCTTTTTTTATTTGATTTAGTTTAAATTAAATCATTTATTATTCGTATCTCTTCAATACTTGAACAACAAAGTCATGTACATGTTCAACCTCTCCTCTGTTTTCAAAATATGCCTTCATTTCTTTTGCATAGTTATTTTCCAAATTATGGTGCATAGTTAAATGACCATCTGTGTCTTTTTCAGCGATAACTACCCAGTGTGAAGCGCCGTTTGGTCTATTAATATCATATGTACCAAAACCAACGACTCTATCTTTAAAAATGTCAGATGCATCCTTCACAATTTTATCATGGGCTTTTTTGAAAGCTACTGGATCCTTTGGAGTAATGTCCCAAAGATGTCCAAAAGGAAATTTACTAACATCGCCATCTTTCCAGCTTAAGAATCTTCCTGAGCTATGTTTCCCCCATGTATCAACATAGTTATTCATTTCTGCCCAAAAAGCATCATTTTTAAATTTAATTTCCTCACCTTCAATTCCTCCATTTCCTAATTCCCATACCCAAACAAATCTGTGAGTATTACCATTCTCTCTACCCTGCCATAATCTTTCAAGAAAAATTCCTCCAGATTTAAATTTTACATCAGCGTAGTGTTTTTCATATAATTCTGCGATATCATTTTGAGAATTTTCATGAGCTTTAAAATGCACTATTGAGAATGCAAGTTGTTGTGCAGTAGCATTAACAGTAAATAATGTTACCAGCAATAAAATAATTTTTTTCATTATATAAATTTTAATAAGTTAAACTCAAATATAAATAAAATACCTTAAAGAATGTTTTATTTTATTCAATGTAATTAAATAAAATATTTTCCAATAATTCTTGCTTTCCGCTGACAGACTTAATAACATTATTTTTTGAAGCTATTTCAAACAAATCTTTTAATTTAAGTTTACCCTCTTCAAAATCTTTTCCTTTTCCATCGTCAAACGATTCATAACGCTTTTGAAGCATTGATGGTAATGGTGAGTCAGATATTAATTTATTCGCAATCAATAAAGCTCTTGCAAAAGTATCAGCACCACCAATGTGTGCCAAAAAAAGATCTTCTCTATCTGTGGAATTTCTTCGAAGTTTAGCATCAAAATTTACACCACCACCTTGAAGGCCACCAGAATTTAAAAAAACAAGCATTGCCTCAGTAGTTTCCTGAATATTCATAGGAAATTGATCAGTATCCCAACCATTTTGATAATCGCCTCTGTTAGCATCTATACTTCCCAACATTCCCGCTTTAGCAGCTACCGTCAGTTCATGTTGAAAAGTATGTTGAGCTAGAGTAGCATGATTTACCTCAATATTGATTTTAAAATCATCCTGTAGATTATATTCTCTTAAAAATCCAATTGCTGTAGCACTATCAAAATCGTATTGGTGTTTTGAGGGTTCACATGGCTTTGGTTCAATAAAAAAAGTTCCTTTAAAACCTTTTTCTCTTGCATAATCTCTACACATTGTTAAAAATTGAGCCATATGATCCAGTTCTCTTCCCATATCGGTATTTAAAAGAGACATATAACCTTCTCTTCCACCCCAAAAAACATAATTTTCACCATTAAGAGCTATTGTAGCATCTAAAGCTAATTTAATTTGACCTCCCGCATGAGCAACAATGTTAAAATCAGGATTTGTGGAAGCACCATTCATGTATCTTGGATGTGAAAAACAATTGGCAGTTCCCCACAACAGCTTGATTCCTGATTCTTCTTTTTTCTTTTTTAAATAGTCTGTTATTATTGCTAATCTTTGTTGTGTTTCCTTAAGATTACTCCCCTCATTTATTAAATCAATATCATGAAAACAAAAATAATCAAACCCCATTTTTGAAATAAATTCGAATGCAGCATCTGCCTTATCTTTTGCAGCTTGGATTGGGTCATTTGAAACATCCCATGGAAAAATTTGAGTTGGTTGACCAAATGGATCTGATCCGTTCCCACAAAAGGAATGCCAGTAAGCTACGGCGAATTTAAAATGATCTCTCATAGTTTTTCCAGCAACAATTTTGTCTGGATTATAGTATTTAAAAGCAAAAGGATTTTTTGAATCTTTACCTTCATACTTAATTTCATTAACTCCTTTAAAATATTCTCTATTTCCTATTATAGCCATAGCATATTAATTTAAAATTTTATTTAATTTATTTTTCCATCTTTGATAAGCATTTAGATATTGATCCTTGTTGGTTGAGGGTTCAAATGTTTTTACAAAATCATTTCTACTTATAGTTTTAGAAAAATTTTGAAAATCGTTAATGTCACATCCAACTGCTCTGGCTGCGCCATAAGCACCTGAAACATCATGAATTTCTATTTCTTTATTTAAGATATTTGAAATAGTTTCAGAAAAAACTTTAGACTGAAAAAGGTTATCATTTCCAGCTCTAATTAGAGTTGGATTCACATTGTCGTTAATTAGAATTTCTAATCCATAAATAAAAGAAAAAGCAATACCCTCAAGAGATGCTCTTATTATGTGCGAATTTGAATGTATGTTATAGTTTATATTACTCATCGAACTACCAATATGTTTATTATTAAACATTCTCTCTGCTCCATTTCCAAAAGGAAAAAGGTGAAGGCCCTCACTTCCTATTTCAACTTTCGAAGCTTTATTATTCATATCAAAATAAGAGGAATTTTTAGTTAAGTTTTTAATCCATTTATATTGAATACCAGCGCCATTTATACACAATAATTTACCTATGATTTGATTCTTCTTGGAATAATTAACATGAGCAAAATTGTTGATTCTTAAAGACTCTTTTGATTTTAGTTGGTCTGTTAAAGCATAAAGAACTCCAGATGTACCCCCCGTAGCTGCAATTTCACCCGAATTAAATACATTGAGTGACATGGCATTATTTGGTTGGTCACCAGCACGATACTTTATTGGAATTCCCTTTGGAAGGCCTGTTTGCTTAGAAGCATTTTCACAGACTAAACCCTGCTCTTGAAAATTTTGAACAATTGATGGTATTAAAGATTCGCTTATTCCTAAATAATCTAATAGCCAACTTGCTACTTTTTTTTCTTTGAAATCCCAAAACATACCCTCAGATAAACCATTTATAGTAGAAAGAATTTCTCCACTTAATTTATAAGACAGATAATCACCGGGAAGCATAATCTTATAAATCTTTTTGTAAAGTTCAGGTTCGTTATTTTTTACCCACGCTAATTTAGAGGCGGTAAAATTTCCAGGAGAATTAAGTAAGTTTTCATTGCATTTATTAATTCCAATTTCCTTATATGCTTTATTACCAATTTCAACCGCTCTGTCATCACACCAAATAATAGAATTTCTAAGGACGTTTCCTTCTCTATCAATCAAAACCAATCCATGCATTTGATATGAAATTCCTATTCCTAAAATTTTAGTGGAATCAATTTTGGATTCTATAATTATTCTTTTTGTTGCCCTACATAGACATTTCCACCAATAATTGGGATCTTGTTCAGCCCAACCAATTTTTTTTGATATGATAGCCATTTCTGATTCAGGTTCTTGAACTAAATTTATTTTTTTTCCAGTAGATGCATGAGTTAATGCTACTTTTAGTGAAGAACTTCCCAAATCATATCCTAAATGAAACATACTTTTATAACGTGTTTAGATAGATGTTAATATAAAAACAATTTTTAATATTTTCTCAGGGGGAGAAAAAAACAAAATTTATAAATACAAAACTTTTTCGTATTTTGCAATTACTAACCAGAGTGGTTAGACTTTGACAACAGTTTATGTTGTTTGGGAAATAATTAATTAATAATAATAATTATGAGTAAACACACAAACAAAGTCCATGGTAAATTAAATTTCTTAATCGTGGCGGTTGTGCTAGTGATAGGTGCTGTAGCATACTTACTAGTTCAATCAGGAACGATTGACTTTAATCCTTCAGATCTTTCAGGATCAGGGAATAAAGCAATCAAAGGCGTTAAAAAAGCCGTAAAATACGACAACCGTAGTGAAGTCGTAGTTGATCTTGATGGAGAAGAAGCACAAGACCTTCTTAACAATCAAGATTTTCAAAAGATGATCGCAAATCCTGAATTTGCAAAATTAATGTCGTCTCCAGAATTCCAAAATATGGTTTCATCACCAGAATTTAGGATGATGGCTGCATCTCCTGACTTTGGTAAAATGATGGCTTCTCCAGAATTTGGAAAAATGATGGCTGCACCTGACTTTGGTAAAATGATGGCTGCTCCAGAATTTGGAAAAATGATGGCTGCGCCTGACTTTGGTAAAATGATGGCTTCACCTGAATTTGGAAAATTAGCAATGTCTGCTGACTTTGGAAAAATGCTAGGTGCACCTGAATTTCAAAAATTATCAATGTCTGCTGATTTTGGTAAAATGATGGCTGCTCCAGAATTCCAAAAATTAGCAATGTCTGCTGACTTTGGAAAAATGCTGGCTTCACCTGAATTCCAAAAATTATCTATGTCTGCTGACTTTGGGAAAATGTTAGCTGGACCAGAGTTTGGAAAAATAGCTATGTCTGGTGACTTTGGTAAAATGCTTGCAACACCTGAATTTAGAATGATGGCAATGTCTGCTGACTTTGGAAAAATGTTAGCTGCACCTGAATTCCAAAAATTAGCATTATCTGCTGATTTTGGAAAAATGATGGCTGCACCTGAATTTGGAAAAATGATGGCTGCACCTGAATTTGGAAAAATGATGGCTTCACCTGAATTTGGAAAATTAGCGCTTTCTGCTGACTTTGGAAAAATGATGGCTTCTCCTGAGTTTGGAAAAATGATGGCCTCTCCTGAATTTAATAAAATGATGGCTTCTCCTGAGTTTGGGAAATTAGCCCTGTCTGCTGATTTCGGTAAAATGATGGCTTCACCAATTTTTGGTAAAATGATGTCATCTCCTGACTTTGGTAAAATGATGGCTTCACCTGAATTTCAAAAATTATCAATATCTGGTGATTTTGGAAAAATGCTTGCTTCTCCTGATTTTGGAAAAGCTGCTGGTTTTGGAGATTTCTAATACATTTATAGAATATTTAAAAAAGGAGAAAATTTATTTTCTCCTTTTTTTTTTGGATAAAAACCCATAAATTCAAATATGAAAAATAAAATTTGTCTACTACTATTTCTATTTCTTTCATTTAATCTTAGTTTTTCTCAGTTCAAAAAAAAAGAATCTAAAGATTTTAGTGTAATAAGTCTTAACCCTCAGTATGATTTCGTTTTAGGACACGCCATTAGGTGTACTCATAACGCTTTAGATTTTCACAAAGACTTGTTCGATTATAATCCAAGAGAGAAAATATTTGTTATGTTTCAAGATTTTGGTGATTATGGAAATGGTGGTGCCACTTCATTACCTAAAAATTTTATTTCTACATGTATTTCTCCAATGAATTATTCATTTGAATCAAGTGTTGCTGGTGAAAGGGTTTTTTCTATAATGAATCATGAACTTGTTCATATTGCAGCATTAGACAATGCATCAAAAAGCGATCTGTTTTATCAAAAATTATTTAATGGTAAAATAAGAAGTTCAAATGATCATCCCATCTCAATGTATTACAGTTACCTTACCAATCCAAGATATTATTCACCAAGATGGTTACATGAAGGTATTGCTGTTTTTGTAGAAACATGGATGGATGGTGGAAAAGGAAATGCTTTGGGTAATTACGATGAAATGTTTTTTAGAACAAGAGTGTTGGAAAATAGTAGAATCTATTCTCCCATGGGTTTAGCATCAGCTGGAACATCAGCTGACTTCATGTCTAAAGCTAATTATTACTATTACGGAACCAGGTTTGTTAGCTATTTAGCATATAATTATGGTCCCGATAAGCTTATACAATGGATAAAAAGAGATGAGGGAAGTAAAAGAGGATTTGCTGCTAGTTTTAAACAAATCTTCAAAATACCAATTTCAGAATCTTGGGATAATTGGATTGATTTCGAAAAAGAATTTCAAAACAAAAATATTGATAATCTAAAAAAAACAGCCACAAACAAAGAAGAGTTAATTTCTGATAAAGTACTTGGTGGAGTCTCACACGCTTATCATGACAAAAAAAGAAATAAAATATATGTTGCGGTCAATTATCCAGGAAAGATTCCTCATTTAGCTGAGCTGGATATAAAATCTGGAAAAATCAAAAGGCTTCACGATGTCAAGGGTCCAACTCTATTCAACGTTACTTCATTAACTTATGACGAAAAAAATCAAATCTTATTCTACACAACTGATAATGATAGCAAAAGGGATTTAAATTCTTACGATATAAAAACTGGTAAATCCACATTACTTTACAAAGACTCTAGAATTGGTGATTTAGCATTTAATAAAGTTGATGAATCCATATGGGGAGTCAAACACTTCAACGGAAAAAGTACTTTGATTAAAATAAATAAAATTAACCCTGAGAACCCTGATAAACCATATACAGATTGGGAACAAAAATATACCATGTTGTTTGGACATGATATGTTTGATTTAGACATATCCCCAGATGGATTGAATTTGAGTGCTTCTGTCACTAATCTTAACGGAAATCAGTT
>JAQWJH010000031.1 GCA_029248455.1 Flavobacteriaceae bacterium | reverse complement strand
AATTCGAAGAAGACTTCAAGAATTATTTAGGATCTAAAAACGCTTTCTCTTTAATGAGTGCTGCACATGGTCTCGATATTTCTGCAAATTTAATAGAAATTCAAAAAGGAGATGAAGTTATAATACCAGCACACACTTATTGTGCTACTGCTTTGGCTTATGCAAGAAGAGGAGCTATTATTAAATGGGCTGATATATGTCCTAATTCTTTAACAGTAACTCTGGAAAGTATTTCAAAACTTATAACTCCTAAAACTAAAGCTGTTGTTGTAGTGCATTTATACGGTTTGATATGTCCTGACATTTATAAAATATCAGATTTTTTGGAAAATAAAAGCATTTTTCTGATCGAAGACTGTGCTCAATCTTTAGGTGCAAAATTTATGGGAAAACATTGTGGGACTATTGGAGATATAGGAATTTTTAGTTTTCATTCACAAAAAAATTTAACAACTCTTGGCGAAGGAGGTATGATGGTAGTAAAAGATCAAGATCTTGCCAAACACGTTAAAGGATTGAGACTTAATGGTCATGCGCCTTTTGAAAATAAAGATGAATATTGGTTACCAGCCATGTCTAATGTTGACGAAGATATTTCTGGTATATGGCCAATTAAAAGCTCAATGAATGAAGCTCAAGCAGTCATTGGTTCTTTAATAATAGGAAGAATGGATTCCTTGACAGATTCAAGAAGATCATTAAGTAACTTTATTAGGACTAAACTAAAAAATCTAAGTGAATTAAAATTTCAAGCGATTCATTCCGCATCTGCCCATAGCCACCACTTATTACCTGTAATGTGTCTTTCAGATAAATGGAATAGAGATGATTTAATTAAATTACTTTATAATAAGTACGATATTAAGTGTGTTATTCAATATTACCCATTAAATAGATATGATCTATTTAAGAAAAATGGAATGGGTGATGCTAATATACCAAATACTGACAATTTTTATGATAATATGATTTCTATACCTTTTTCATTAACATTTACAGAAAAAGAAAATGTCTACTTGGTCAACTCAATAATTGAGTCCATCAAAGAACTTAATAAGTAACATGATTACAGCTATAATTCCTGCACGTGGTGGTAGTAAAGGGTTACCTGGTAAAAACATTAAAGAAATAAACGGTAAGCCCTTAATTTCATGGTCAATTAAATCTGCATTAGAATCAAAATTAATTGACGAAGTTTATGTTTCCACCGAAGATTTAATTATTAAAAAATGTGCTTTACAATACGGCGCTAAAGTTGATGATAGACCAGAGTATTTAGCTTCAGATACTGCTACAACAATTGAAGTTTTAAAAGATTTTATTTTAAGACATCCTGAAATTGATACCTTAGTTGTTTTACAACCTACATCCCCAGTTAGAGACTTAGAATTAATTAATTCTTGTATTAAAAAATACAAGTCTAGAGGTTATACTAATTTAGCAACAGGCTTTTATTGTAAAATCAAGGAATACGGAACACATAATAATACAAGACGACAAGACTACAAAGGTTTTTTTTATGATGATGGGAATGTATATATCTTAGATAAGAAATTAGTTATCGATGGAAACTGGTGTGGTATTAATCCTTGTAAATACCCTATAGATAGACATATGAATTATGAAATTGACGATGAGGTAGATTTTATAATTGTAGAAACATTATTAAAATTAAATAAGCAATAGAAAAATGAAATTCAGAATATTTAAACAAGTTCCAAAATTAATTTTTGGAGAAAATAGTATTGAAAGATTAGATGAACTTTTACCAGAAAAAAAAGAAAATGATTATTACATTTATGTAATAGATGATTATTTTCAAACTGAAAGTCTAATAATAAACTTCTTAAATATTGATAAAAATGATCATTTAATTTATTTTCCAGCAACAAAAAAAGAACCTACAACAGATCAAATTGATGATTATAAGAAAATGATTCTGAAAAAATATTCAAATAAATTACCAATTTCTGTAATTGGAATAGGTGGTGGAAGCTCAATGGATGTTGCTAAGGCAATTTCCGTAATGTTGTGCAATGATGGTTCTTCTAGAGAATATCAGGGATGGGATTTGCCAAAAAACGAAGGCATTTATAAAGTAGGAATTCCTACAATAGCCGGATCCGGTTCTGAAGCAAGTAGAACAGCTGTATTAATGGGAAAGGATAGGAAGTTTGGTATTAATAGTGATTATAGTATGTTTAATGCTATAATTTTAGATAGTAATTTGATTAAAAGTGTTCCTAAAGATCAAAGATTTTATTCAGGAATGGATTGTTACATTCATTGTGTGGAAAGTCTAGAGGGAACTATGATTAATGAACTTTCTAAAGGAATAGCAGATAAGGCCTTATCGTTGTGTACAGATGTTTTTACTAAAAATTCAAAAAATGACATGTTGATTACTGCCTCTTACCTTGGCGGTGTATCTATTGTTAATTCAGAAGTAGGAATTTGTCATGCTTTATCATACGGTTTAAGTTTAGAACTGGATTACAGACATGGTTATGCAAATTGTATAGTATTTAATGTTTTACATGAGTATTATGGAGAGCACGTTAATTTATTCAAAAAAATGCTTTTAGACCATGATATTACTCTTCCGACAAATGTATGTTCCAGTCTAGATGATGTAGCGATTGAAAGAATGGTTGATATGACTTTGCTGATGGATAGACCATTGACAAATGCTTTAGGGGATAACTGGCGAGAAATATTGACTAGGGACAAAATACGTGATTTATATTTAGCAATGTAATTTAGTGAAGGGGAAAATTATTTTTATAAAAGAGTCAATTCTTTCTAAAAGAGATTATGAAAGATATAAGTTTAATGATTTTATTCAAAGTGGTTATGGTATAAGTGTATTAGATCTAACCTCCTTTAATAACCATGATTATAAAGAAGATGTTGATATCTATTCTATTGCAAAAGAAATAGTATTCAGTCCTTCAAGTAAAAAAGAAATTTTAGAGTATATAAAGGGGATTGATCATAATTCAATAATAATTTCTCTTTCAAGAGTTAATAAAAAAACTTTTTTTATTTATAAGAAAATCTTAAAGAAAGGAAATAAAATTGGATTTTTATTTTTAGGCTCTACACCAGATGTATATTTTAATCTTAATAAAAAAACACTTAGAAGTTTATTAAGAAAAATAAAAAATATAATTATTCAAAGATTGTATGGCATTCATTCTCATTTTTATATTGTGGGATCAAAAGTTGATGTCCTAAAATCAGAGAATCATGTTTTATTCAGTAAAAAATCGCGTTTTATATATCACAACAATCTTGATTATGATTTATATCTAAACAATGAAAAACTAAACAATAAAAATACTTCTGAGACAAAATATGCTGTTTTTTTAGATGAATATTGTCTGCATCACCCTGATAATAATATTGCAGGAATTTCTCCAGTAGGTAAAAATTATTATTCAGAATTAAATAGTTTTTTTTCAAAGATTGAAAGTAAATACTCAGTAAAAGTTATTATTGCTGCACATCCGAGATCTAGATACGACAAAATTGGTAATCCATTTCAAGGCAGGAAAATTTTAAAGATGAAAACGATTGACTTAGTAAAATATTCTGAATTTGTTCTTGCTCATGCAAGTACTGCTATAACTATGTCTGTTATTTACAAAAAGCCAATAGTTTCTTTAACGAGTCGATATTATCACCACACCTATATTAATTCAATTGAATTGTTTTCAGAGACTCTGTCAAGTACACTTATAGATTTGTCTAATGAGAATTATAGATTACCTAATTCTTTCGAAATAAACAATAAAGCATATGAGGATTATCATGAAAACTACATCAATTATAAAAACTCCAATAATTTAACCTTGGTGAATTTAATACAAGACTACCAAAGCATCTGTTTCTAATTTTTCTATGCCCAGAGAAAAATATTCATCAAGGATTTCATACACATTAATAGGTAACTTATTTAGAGCTATAATATCATTTGTTACCTCGATGTTTATTGCTAGAGAATTAGCTCCTGAAAATTATGGAAGATATGTTTTTTTGATAGGTACATTTATAGCATTAAAGCAAATAGTTGATTTTTCTAGTTCTTCTGCATTTTTTACATTCATATCTCAAAAAAAAAGAAGTTTAAAATTTATTAAAATTTATTGGGTTTATGTAGCATTACAACTTTTACTACCCCTTTTTATAATAGCGTTAGTAATCCCGTCTGATTTAATAAAAACGATATGGCAAGATGAAAGTAAAACGTTAATAATTTTGGCTTTATTTGCAGTTTTCTTCCAATCTACGGTTTGGCCAATTACCGTGCAGATGGCAGAGTCAATAAGAAAAACATATTATGTTCAGATCATAAATGTTTCACTAGTTTTTCTTCATTTTTTAGTAATAATATCATTATGGTATTTTAAACTATTAGCCATACCTCTTCTATTTATTGTAATAACTATAGAGTGGTTAATAGCAAGTTTGTTATTATTAAATATTTTTAAAATAAATAACCTTAAGATTATCAATGAAAATAATGATGATGATTCTTTTAAAAATATTTTTAATGAATTTTGGATTTATTGCAGTCCTTTTATTCCACTCATGATATTTGGATTTATAAATGATTTCGGTGAAAAATGGATGTTACAAACTTGGGGAGGATCTGAACATCAAGCTTATTTTGGAATAGCTAATCAATATGCTGCAATTGTCTTATTAGCTACAGTTTCAATTATTAAACCATTTTGGAAAGAGATAGCAGAAGCTAATAAAAAGAAGGATTTTAAATTAGTTAAAAAATTATATCAGAATTCAACAAGACTTTTATTTTTTGTTAGTCTAATAGTCTCTTTACCCCTTCTTCCATATGCTGATGATATTTTATTTATTAGTTTGGGCGATTCTTATGCTGAGGGATCAATGACATTTACGATAATGTTATTATATCCCATCCACCAATCAATAGGTCAAATTAATGGAACAATGTTTTATGCCACTGAAAAAACAAGGCCCTATGTTATCGGAAATATAATTTTTATGATATTTAGTATTTTATTTACAATTATTGTTTTAGCGCCTAAAAACTTTTTAATCCCAGGATTGAGTCTTGGCTCGGAAGGTGTTGCATTGAAACTTGTTCTATTACAGTTAATTCAAGTAAACATATTTTCTTGGTATTTATCCAAAATATTTAAATGGAATTTTGATGGTTTTAATCAAATGATTTTATTCGTTTTTTCTTTGTTTTTTCTTTACTCATCTCACTTAGCTATAAAGCAACTGTCTATAAATAACACATATATTGAGTTCTCGTTTACAACAATATTATTTTTATTTTTAATGTTATTACTTGTTTTATTTAAGCCCGATAAAGTAGGATTAAGTAAAGGTTTTATTAATAAATACATTTTTCATAGAAAAAAGACCAATTAAGTTAATTTGAGCAATCAAACTATCATATTGTGGAATTTAAATCAGTTACCCAGTAATATTAATTTAAATTCAGTTCTAATTTTTTGGAATAATTCTTCCATTATTGAAGATGATTCTCAAATATGTATTTCAAAGTTTATAGAGGCTAATAATAGTCTGGTCAAAGATGAATATTTAAAATGGGTTAATAATCTGTCACAAGATTCAAATTTAAATAGTTATTTTTCAACTGATTCTAATTATTCTTTGTGGCTTAGTTCAATATTATTAAGTAAACAGGTAATGAGTAGATCGTATAATATTGAAATATTAAAATTAATAGCTTTTAACTTTTATGTTAAAAAAAATAATATTAAAAGAATTAGAATTGAGTCAGATAATTATAAGTTGAATTCAATATTATATAAATACTGCTTAGAAAATAAAATTGAAGTAAGTAATGCAGAGAGTTTAAAATTTCAAGAAAAATCTAGGGTAAGTTTTTTTAAAAGTTTGTTATTTGCTTCTTCTTGGATTTTCAGATTTTACATTAATACAATAAATATTAAGCGCTTAAGAAGAACTTTGTTTTCTAATCATGATGCTAAAATTACGATTTTTACTTTTTTTGATAAAAGTTCAATTAATGGATCAAATAAAAATAAGTTCTGGTTAGGGCTAAACGAATACTTGAAAAGTAACAATATTAGTTCTAATTGGATTCACCTAAGTTCAATTAATGATAATTCGGTCAAAAGCAAAAGAGTAAACGAAAAATTCAAAAATGAATATAAAAATTCAAATAAAAATGAGAAGCATTTACTTTTGAATGAATTCATGTCTTTACAAATTTTTTTAAAATCCGTAGAAATTTGGATCAAATCAGTGTTGCAATTTATTAGACATAAGAAAAATATTTTTATTCCAAAAATAGGTGGTTTTAATGTGGAGCTATTGCTGAAGAACGATATACAAAATTCTTTGATTGGTCAATATTCGATTAGTAATATAACGTATTTAAATTTAATTGAAAAAGTCCTGAAAACCCTCCCTAAACAAGAACTTTGTTTTTATCCATATGAAAACCAAAGCTGGGAGTATTCCTTATTATTTAATTGGAAGAAATTCTTTGGATCTAAAATTATAGGTAATGCACATTCATCTGTTAGGTATTGGGATTTGAGATATTTTAATCACCAAGATTATTTTGTCAAAAACTTTAATTATTCTTTTCCTGATTTAATTTCGGTGAATAGTAGTATAGCAAATAAACATTTAATTAATTCTGGAACTCCCGCGAATAAAATCGTCGAGGTAGAAGCCTTAAGATATAATTATATTTTAGATTTGGATACTTTAGTGAAATATGAAAATAACAAAGAAATTTTAATTTTGGGAGACTATTCTAAATCTATTACTGAAGAACTTTTAGAAATGGTTCATCAGACATTTAAAGATGTGGATGACATAAATTTTTCCTTAAAATTCCACCCTGAATGTATTTTAGATTTGTCAGAGTATGATCAAATAAACTTTAAAATTATAAATAATCCAATTTCTGAAATTATAAATAATTATGAAGTTTGTTTATCTTCTGAATCAACAACTGCAGCAATTGAATTTTGGGAAAAAGATAAAAAAGTCATTACTTATATAAGTGGAATTAATTTTAGCCCATTATTAGGTTGTCAAAATGTAAGTTTCGTTTACAATAAGATAGAGCTATATAAATCTGTTTTATTTAATCTAAAAACATCAAAACCTAATACGGCTAACAATTACTTTAATTTAAACAAAAAAACTCCTATTTGGGCCGAAATCATTAAACAAAATTTAAATTAAAATCAGTTAATTTTATGTTTACAGTTGTTATTCCATTTTATAATTCAAGTAGTACAATTAGGAATTCCATTAAAAGTATACAAAATCAAACTTTTAAACAGTTTGAAGTTGTTTTTGTTGATGATGGATCTATTGATGAATCTCTTTCAATTATTGAGCGTGAAAAGTTTGATGTACCTGTAAGGATTCTTAAACAAGATAATAAAGGTCAGGGAGCAGCACGAAATTTTGGAATAAAAAACGCTACTTTTAGTTACATTTCATTTTTGGACGCAGATGATATTTGGTATCCAGAAAGATTGAGTATTTTGAATGACATAATTCTTTGTCATGATTATGATGTTATTTGTCATGATGAAGATATTTATGAGAACGGTAAAAAAATAAGTACTCAAAAGTGTGGTCCATATGAAACCTTTAAAGATTTATTCTTTTTAAGGAACTGTCTTTCACCATCAGCTACTATCGTAAAGAAAGATCTAATTATTGCAGCAGGAATGTTTGACGAGAGTGAAAATTTACGTGGGGTTGAGGATTATGACTTATGGCTGAGGTTAGCACTAATTAATGCCAAATTCAAATATTGCAATACTATATTAGGCCAGTATTGTCTCCACGATAATAATGAAATAAAAAAATCTGACTTTTATCTAAGGACAGTATTTCTACATAAAAAGTTTGAGAAAATCATTAAAAGAGATTTCAAAGATGAATATCAACTCAAATTAATTAGAAGACTGATCAAAGTGTATTTTAATGCGGTTAAAAGTCTTCTTAAGCAAAAAAGATTTTTACGAAGTATTACATATACTTATTATACATTTGAACAGACATCTAAATATTTATTTAAATTAATAGTTCGTTAAAGTTATCTCATAACATAAATATCTTTTTTAGTGATTTTATTAATTAATGATAATAAATGGTTTAGGTAAAAATTTGAATGAAACTCCAAGTATTGAAAGCTAATTTAAAGAAAGGGATTTTGTGTTTTTGCAAGAATAATTTTAAAAAATATAGTTAATGAAAATATCGGTAATAGGAACTGGATATGTAGGCTTAGTAACAGGGACTTGCTTAGCAGAAACTGGCAATGAAGTTATTTGTGTAGATATTGATAAAGAAAAAATAGAAAAAATAGAAAAAATGAGAAATGGTGTGGTTCCTATTTATGAGCCCCATTTAGATGTTTTATTTGACCGAAATATCAGATCAAACAGACTTAAGTTTACGACTTCATTAGAAGAAGGACTAGAGCACTGAGAAATTATTTTTTTAGCCTTACCCACTCCTGAAGATGAAGATGGATCAGTAGATTTGTCTTGTGTACTAGATGTATCAAGACTAATTGGCGAAAAAATAAACAGCTACAAAGTAATTGTAGATAAAAGTACCGTAACTGTTGGAACGGCAGATAAAGTTAAAAAAGTGATTTCAGAAAAAGCGAAATGTGATTTTGATGTGGTTTCTAATCCAGAATTTTTAAGAGAAGGGTTTGCAGTATTTTTAATAAACGATGAACAAAAAATTATTTTTAGCTAGTATTATAAGACCCTTTTTAAATTTAATTCCTTCTACAAATGGGATTGTGGTAGTTACGCTTCACAATATTGAAGAAAGGTATTATGAGTGGTTTGAAGAGTTTATAGCGATGATTCAAAATAGTTATGGATTTATTAACCCAGAAGATTTTAATAAAGAAGAAAATAGTGATGGTATTAAAGTATTATTAACCTTTGATGACGGCTTTTTTTCAAATAAAATAATATCAGAAAAAATATTATCAAAATATGGAGTAAAAGCCCTCTTTTTTATAACAGAAGGGTTTGTTGGTTTAAATGAAAATCAAGCTTATGATTTTGCAAGTAAGAATATTTATCCAAATTCACTCATTAGTAAAGATAAAAATAAACAACAGTCAATGAGTTGGGATGATGTAAAAAGTTTATTAGTTCAAGGACATTCTATAGGTGCACATACTAAAACTCATCCAAAACTTATAGATTTAAATAAAGATGAACTTAAAGATGAGGTTATAATGTCAAGTCGCAGAATTGAAAATATCTTGAATATCAATATAGATGCTTTTGCATTCCCTTTTGGAACACCAAGTGTCTTGACAGTAGAAGCTGTGAATTTGTTTAAAAACAACTTTAAATATGTATTTTCTAATGTGCGGGGAAATGTGAATTCAAGCCCAAGTAATTATTTTATATTTCGTCAAAATATTGTGCCGGGTGAACCTATGTGGTTAATTAAAAATATCATTGAAGGAAAGTTAGATTGGAAATATATAAATACACAAAAGATTGCTCAAAAACTATTTTCTCATCTGTAGACTATGTATATAATTTGGCCTTTTGCATTACCTAGAATTAAAGATTTTTTTAATAATAAAGAGAATAAAGATAATTGGAAACTCATAAGTTATAAAAAACAATGGTTAGTAAGTGGGGCTGAATCTTTGGCTTTAATTTGCGAAAAAGAACAAATAAAATTAGGTAAAGAAGTAAATATTTTGATTCCGTCATATTTTTGTGGACAATCTTTAAAATATTTAAGGTATTTAGGGATTGATATTATTTTTTATAATGTTAAAGAAAACTTATCTCCAGATTATGAAGAATTAGATGACCTATTTAATATTAAAAAAATTAATATAATGGTACATGTTCATTATTTTGGCAAAATAATGTCACAACAAAATAGCAGAGATTTTTGTGATAAAAATGATATTGTTTTAATAGAAGATTGCGCACATATAATACATCCGTCCTCATCAAATATTTGGGTTGGAGATTATTTGTTTTTTTCTCCACACAAACATTTTCCTGTTAAAAATGGATCAATTTTGTATAGTAAAAATGATTTAAAATCTGAAATAATACGACGAAATATGACATTCCCATATATGTGGTATGTCAAAAATATTGCAAAAAAAACTCTATTGTCTTTCAAAAAAATATACAAAACTTCATCACAAGAAATTTTATTTTCCAATACGACAATAAAACCTACATATAGACAGCCATCATTCAAAGAGATTAATCATTTAGACAACCTAACAAACAATTTACTTGAGATAATTGAAATTAAGAAACAAAATTTTGAAAAGTTAAAAAAACTCTTAGAATCCTATGATGGTTGGAGTTTACTGGTTGATTTCCAAAGAGAAGATGTGCCTTATATTATAGGTATGAAATGTTGTGATATTGATATGATGAAAAAAAGATTTAATTCACTAGCTAAGCAAGGATGTCCAGTAATGATATGGCCAGATCTATCCATTGAGTTGAAAAAAGATATAGACAGGTATTCAGAGGATATTAGTAGAGTGAAAAACACCATCTTTTTCTTCATACATCATCAATTAGAAATAGATAAATATATGAAAGACGTACAGAGCGCAATGAATAATGAATAATGAATTTAAAGTAAAAGAGATTACTGATTATGCTGAGTGGGTAAACTTATGGAAGCATGTAGCATTTGCAAATTTAATGCAAAGTTGGGAGTATGGTGAGGCAAAAAGAATTCAAAAATGGAAACCTTTTAGATTCGTAATTTTAGATCAACATGATAAGCCTCAATCAATGTTTCAAGTCTTGTATAAAGGATTACCATTAATTGGTGGTGTAGTAAGGATAAACAGAGGGCCTGTATATTTTCAAGATTTTATAGATGAACCACTTGCAGATAAAATAATTAGTAAAATATTTAAAACAATAAAAATATTAGCAAAGCAAAGAAGATGGTGGTATGTCTCATTTTCTCCAGAACTAGCTGATAGTATTAATAATAAATCAGCCTTAGAGTCCATAGGTATAAAACAAAACACAAAGCAAATTCCTTACGGAAGTATCAGATTGTCATTGAATTCAACAGTTGATGATCTATTTATGGGCTTAAAAAGTAAATGGAGGAATTTACTTAGAAAAGCCCAAAAATTAGAGTTAGAAGTTGTAGAAGTTTTTAATAAAGAAGATATAGATCTAATTATTGATATCTATATTAAATTTCAAGAAGAAAACAATTTTAAAGGCATCCAAAAAAAATTATTAGTATCTATGTTTGGTAATCAAAGTGAGTCTACAAAATACAAAGTATATAAGACCTTATTTGAAAACAAATTAAGTGGTTTTGTAATTATGGCTTATCATGGTGACACCGCTACGTACCTAATTGGTTGGACTTCTTATGAAGGTCGAAAACAAAATGCTAATTATATATTACTTTGGAATGCTATTTGTCAGGCGAAAGAGTTGAGTTTAAAATGGTTTGATATTGGTGGAGTTAATAAAAATACACCTAAGGGAATTAGACATTTTAAAGAGGGAATACAAGGAGATGAATACATGCTATCTAATAATATTAAGTTATAATAAATAGATAATGAATAAAAGCATTAGATTTTCACAAATATTAACCCTAGTTAATTTGCTTTTTATAGGTTTATTTATTTTTTCATATTCCCTAACTGAAAATCACCCATATATGAATTGGGGTTCAATTTTTTTAATTATAAATATTCTTATAGTAAATATATTTATATTAAAAATAGGTTCTAATAGGTTAATAGTCTTACGACTTTTAACAGTTATTACTATTCTTATATGGTTTATAATAAGATTATTAGTCCTTCTTTTCTTTCCAGATGATATAAGATTCTCAAGTTTTGTAGATTATAGTTTTTATTTGACAAATACAACATTGATATATATATTTTTATCCTTATTGTTTGTTTTTGCATCACTTCTCTTTGTAAGTGGGGGTAGATTTTATGAAGTAAAAAAAAATTATAAAAAATCAATGCTAAGTAAAATAAGCTATAAAAGTATTTTTATAATCTCCTCTTTTCCTTTGTTTTTTTCTGTATATCTAAGTTTGATCTATAACCAGGGTACTGATTATGGAAGTGTTCCTAAAATATTAGCTATCCTTAATATGTTTTTAAATAAAGATATATTTATTATTATTTTTATTTTATACTCTTTACATAATTGGCATATTCTTAAAAATAAAAGTCTATTTTTTATTTATTTACTCCTTGTCATCATAAGTGCCACTGTTGTAGGAGGTAAGGGTGGGATGTATACTGTGGGGATAGTATTTTTATATAGTATTCTTATTCTCTATGGAGATTTCAAGATTAGAATAATTAATTTGTTTAAAGCAAATTTATATTTAATGATTTTAATTCCTATTGCATTGTTCTTATTCGCATTAGGAGATGGTGTAAGGTATGCCAAATTTGCAAAGAGTAACTCGGATTTAACATTAACTGAGTTAATCGAAGTTGCCCCAAATTATACTAACTATATCGATGCTAATCAACAACTATTAGCAATTAGCAGGCGGTTTAGCCACTATGATTATATGCCAATAATACTTCATAATACAGATGATTATGCCCGAGAAATTGTTAATCTCGAAGGAAGCGTAAAAATAATATTGAATTTTTTATTTCCTGGTACTCCGTTTATTGGAGAAGAATATTCACTAGAGCTCTTTAAAGTAGCATATCTTGGTGTTCCTTTATCGACTGTAACTGATACGGATGTGGGTCAAACTCATGGCGATCATTGGCCACTATTTGGTATTGTTTGGATTTTGTTTTACCCTGGTATATCCTTCATAGCTATTTTTATTATATTCAAAGTTATATCTAGTTGTTATTTACGATTTGTGGAATTAGATAGTAAGTATGGGTTGGTTTGGTCATCTGTGACGATATTTACTATAAATGCTACAATTAGTGATGCGTTTGGGATTGATCATGTTTTTCAAAAATTAATAATATATACATGTTCAGCTCTCTTTTATATTTTGATTGTAAATATATTTTATAGATTAAAAAAAATAAGACTTATTTAATGAATGTACTAATAATTCAAGGAGGTACAGACCCACACTTGCCATCTGGTGAAAAAACAGTGATATTAAATGAACAGGAATATTTATCAAAAAATCATAATGTAACGGTTGAGTATATAGAAAAGAAAAAGAGTGTACTAGGACAATTAACTAGTCTCATCTGGTCATTTAGTAATTATTTTAAAGTAATAAAACTTATACAAAAATACAATCCTGATCTAATTCATTTTCATACAATAGTACCGTATTTAAGTCTTTCAGTACTTTATGCGGCAAAAAGAAGGAAAGTAAAAACATTACAAACACTGCATAATGGTAGATGGTTATGTGTCGAAGGCGGATTTTATAGAAAGGATGGATATTGTGATAGTTGTGTAGGAACCAAAGGATTTAGTGGTTTAAGATATGGGTGCAGTCATGGTAAGTTAATTTCATTTTTATTAGTAATGATTAATTATTTTGCTAGGTCTAATCAAAGGTTGTTTAAATTGATTGATAGATTTATTGCTGTTTCTGAATATGTGAAAGAACAGCATGTAAAGTCAGGGTTTCCTGAAGAAAAAATAGTGGTCAGAAATAATGGGATTAAAACAAATGTGTTAAGTAAATCTTATTCTGATAATGAAAGGCGAGGTTTTGCTTATGCAGGAAGAGTTTCGATTGCCAAAGGTTCAAATGTGCTTAAGTATTTAATGGCTAAGGTAAAAGATGATTTTCATATAGTTGGAAGTGGACCTCAATTAGATGAATTAAAAATATTTTGTCGCCAAAATGATTTTAAACATGTAAAATTCTGGGGCAAACAAACACATGAAAAAACGTTAGAAATTTTAAATTCAGTTATTTGTACAGTAATACCATCACAATGTGGGGAGACTTTTTCTTTAGTTGCTGCTGAATCGATGATTGTAGGGACACCAGTTATTGCTTCAAAATTAGGTGGGCTTACAGATTTAATCAAAAAATCAAAAGGAGGAATAATTGTTGAAGATAAAGATTTTAAAATGTTTCATAAAAAAGCAGAGTATTTATTGAACAATATGAATTATGCAAAAAAAATGGGTGAGACAGGCAGACAGTATGTTATAAAAGATTTAAATTTTCAACTTAAAGGATTAGAGTTGGAAAATATTTATATTAATTTATTAAAATAATGGATAAGAAATGATAGCATTTTCGGGATTAGATGGTGCAGGGAAGTCCACACAAATTTCACTTTTGAGAGATTTTTACAGGACGGAAAAAATAAAAACACAAATGTTTTGGAGTCGTGGGGGTTATACTCCTGGGATAGAGCGTTTTAAAGTTTTATTAAGAAGACTCAATAATTCTGCTATAACTAAAGAAAGAGGATTGTCTTCAAAAAGAGATGAATCATTTTCTAATGGTTTTATCAGAAAAACATGGCTTACTCTAGCTATATTAGATTTAATTTATTATTATGCTATTTATATTAGACTTGTAGAGTTTTTTGGAACAGTTGTTATTTGTGATAGGTACTTAATTGATACTTCAATAGACTTTAAAAGGAACTTTCCTCAAGAAAATGTTAATAGATGGCTCATTTGGAGGGTGTTAATGAGAGTGTCTTCTATTCCAAAAAAACATTTTATATTAACGATTTCAGTCAAAGAATCAAAGTATAGATCTACTCTAAAAGATGAACCCTTTCCTGATTCAGAAGAAACATTAAAATTTAGATTAGCTGAATATTTGAAGTATGGATGTAATAATAAATTTGTGGTTGAAATTAATTGTGAAAAACCAATAGAAATAATACACAAAGAAATCATAACCTGCCTAAAAAATTGAGAATTTCATTACTGGAAAAGAGAGAAGATTTTTATAAGATTTTAAATATTACATTAAATAATTACATAGAGGATTTAGACATAAATAACTCAAAATTCAGTTTTTTTATTGTTAATAAATATCTAAATTTTATAGCAACTCCATATTTATCATCAAGCTTGTTTAGTATTCTAAAAAAAGAATATTCAAATTCTAATATAAAATGGAAAAAAATATTTCAGTTTTTTTATGTTCAATTTGCCGTGAAAAAAATATGGCGATTATTTTTTGCGCAAAAAATAATTAGTCTTCCAAAGTATTTCTCAGATTTTTTAATAATTGGGGGGAATCATCGTATAAGACTATTTTCAAAGACTTTAAATGGAAGTTTAGTGATTTTGAAATCAAAGGAAAGAGATAAGTATATTTATAATGATATAAAAATCAGAGAATATTTTAATTTAAGTTTTGCACCAAAAGTTTTAAAAAAAGGTAAGGATTGGTTTATTGAAGAATATTTTGAGGGAACTCCTATTAATAGATTTGGAAGTGAAAAGGATTATAATCTAGATTTACTTCTCGATTTTTATCAAAAAGAATTAATAGAACCAAGCAAAGAGGTCATAACTATCAACGACTACAAAAATTTGATTAATCTAGAGGTAGATACTATTTTAAAAATAAATAATGAAACCAATTTGAATGAACTTATGCTCAAAACTTTTACAACTCTTTTTAGTCTTATAAATATTGAGAAAGTTGAAATTTCTTGGACACACGGTGATTTACAAGAAGCAAATATATTAAGTAAAAACAATGAAATTAAGATTATTGATTGGGAATCAGCTGATAAAAGATTTCATATGTATGATTATTTCACTTTATTCAGCAAAATAAGAACTAACATATCATTGAAAAAGTCAATTGATATATTTAATACTAAATATACAAAGGATACTAATGTTATTTATTTATTATTAATTGAAGAACTTCGTTTCTCATTAAATGAAAAATTTTCATTAAACTTCTTTAGCTCAGGTAAGACAACAAAAAAGCTTTGTAATGATATTTTAAATTTTCTAAATGAATAAAAGGGTAGTTCTTATAAATCAGGTTACTGGACCGTTATTTATTGATATTGCAAACCAATATATCAATAACCACTATGATGTTGTCTTAGTAACTGGAACTGTAGAAGAGACATATGCAACATTAGATAGTGAAATTAGAATAGTTTATAAACAAAAATATAATAGAAAAAAAGCATTTTTCAGAATATATACATGGGTCCTGTTTTATCTACAATGCTATCTTTTTCTGCTCTTTAATATGTCAAAGTTTCACAAGGCATTGTTAGTGTCAAATCCACCAATACTCCCTTTTTTAGGTAACTTTCTTTTAAAAAACAAAAAGATTGAATTTGATATTTTAATTTATGATGTATACCCTGACATTTTATCGAATTTTGGGTATATAAAAAACAATACATTTATTTATAAGTTTTGGGATAAATTAAACGCTAAAGGTTTTAAAAATGCTAATAGAATATTCACTATTAGTAATGTAATGAGACAATTAATTTCTAGAAATATTAACATAGAAAAAATTGAAGTTATACATCCTTGGGTAGATACATCATTTATTAAACCATTAGCTAAAAAGGATAATTGGTTCGTCGAAAGATATGATTTATTAGAAAAGAGGGTTATTTTGTATTCTGGAAATATGGGGGCTAGTCATGATTTAATTACTCCTTTAAAGGCTGCAAAAAAATTAAAGAAAACAAATCCAGAATTTCATTTTTTATATATAGGAGATGGTGTTCAAAAAAATACATTAATGTCTTTTAAACGAAAGAACAACCTTTCAAATGTAACTTTCTTGCCTTACCAAGAATCTAAAATATTACCATATTCTTTTTCCTCTGCTGATTTTGGAATTGTTTCCTTAGGAACCGGTGCCGAAGGATTATCTGTTCCGAGTAAAACATTTTACTTTTTAGCATCGGGTGTAACATTATTAGTCATAACAGAGAAAGGGTCGGAAATTGATTTTTTAGTAAATGATAATAATTGCGGTGTCTCTATTGAGCCAAATAATGTAGATTCATTGATCGAATTTTTACTAAAATCAAATACGAAAGAAATTGCCTCATATAAAACCAATAGTAGACTACTTAGTAAAAAGTTTACACCACTTAATGCTGAAAAATTCATTACAAAATAATGGAATCAAATTATAAAAAAATATTGAATATATCATTATCATCTCTGCCACTTAATGATAAAGTTCAATTAGTCAATGATCTTTGGTCCAGTATAAATGAAGAGAAGTTATATAAATACGCTTCAACAGATGAAGTTTCTAGTCATTTAGCATTTGTTTTAAAATCGACAGATTTAAAATATAAAACTTATTGGGATAAAGATTTCCAAAAAATAAATTCTAAAACAACAATTTTGATGGATACCCTGGAAAAGGTAGCGTCTAAATTAAAAGAATATAATATTGAAATAGTTGCTTTAAAAAATGCTGGAATAGCGAAAGGACTTTATTCAAACTATGCGTGTTCCCCAATGGGAGATTTGGATCTATTAATTAGAACTAATGATTTTAAAAAAGCACATGAAGTTATTTTAAATGAATTAGGTTTTATTTTTAAATTTCGTTCAGAGTTTGAATTTGAAGATTTAGATGAAGCTTTCAGGTCAGGTGGTACAGAATATTATAAAATAATCGATGGATATAAAGTTTGGTTAGAACTGCAGTGGCGACCAATTGCTGGCAGATGGATTCAACCTAACAATGAACCTAATGGTAATGAATTAATGCGTAATTCTATGAGCATTAAAAATTCTTCAGTTAAAATATTAGCTCCTGAGGATAATTTATTGCAAGTAGCTCTGCATACAGCTAAACATTCTTATGTTAGGGCTCCAGGTTTTCGATTACATTCAGATGTAGATCGTGTAATAAGATTTCAACAAATTGATTGGACGCGTTTCGAAAATGGAGTACTTAAATTGAAACTAAAGACAGCTGTATATTTTTCATTGTTTTTTGCGAAAGATTTATTAGGGACTTCTATTCCTAAAGAGGTTTTAAAAAAATTGCGCCCAACGTGGTATAGAGAAATAATAATAAGGCATTATATTAAGAAAGCGGGGATTTATAATCAGAAAAATAAAAAATTTTCAAAGCTAGGATATATTTTATTTAATCTTTCATTATATGATTCTATAGGAGAAAATTTGTTAGCTATATTTCCACCTTTTGATTCATTAAAAATAAGGTATCCAATAAAAAACAAGTGGAGTTTACCTTATTTTTATTTGATAAGAATCAAAGATTTGTTATTTAAAAGAGCAAAATTATAATTCAATATAATGAGTAATATATTAATTACCTCAGCAGGTAGAAGAGTCTCTCTAATTAAGGCATTTCAAACAGCCTCTGAACTGCTAAAAATAAATACGAAAGTATTTATAACTGATTTAGATCCAAAAACAGCTCCTGTGAGTTACTTTGCAGATAAATCTTTTAGGATTGGTTTTTTTAGTTCTCCTAATTATATTAATGATTTATTGGAGATTTGTATAAAAAATAATGTATCTATTGTTGTACCTACAATAGACACAGAGTTAATCCAATTAGCTAATGCAAAGTCAGTTTTCAAAGCTAATGGTATTGATATTATAATTTCGAATTTAGAATTAATTGAAATATTTAGAGATAAAATTACAACAAATACTTTCTTTAATTCCTTAAATATAAAGACTCCAGCTATATATAATAATGATACTATGAAATTCCCTGTATTTTTAAAACCATTGAATGGCAGTAATAGTAAAGGAATTTACAAAGCAGATAATATTAAAGAGATTAAACCATCTGATTTAGAATCAAAAAACATGATGCTTCTTGAGTATATTGACAATTCAATTTACGATGAATATACCATTGATTTATATTATGATAGATATTCAAATTTAAAGTGTATAGTGCCTAGAATTAGATTAAAAGTAGTTGGTGGAGAGTCTAACCAAGGTCTCACAAGAAAAAATGAAGTATTAGATTATATAAAAGATAAATTTAATTTTCTTGAGGGAGCAATTGGCTGCCTTACATTACAGGTATTCTCAAAAAAATCAACTCCTTCAGATATTTTTGGCATTGAAATTAACCCAAGATTTGGTGGCGGTTATCCTTTTGCTTTAAATGCAGGAGCTAATTATCCTGAATTTATTTTAAGAGAATACCTTTTGAACGAAAAGATTCAATATTTTGATAAATGGAAAAATAATTGTTTGAATATACGTTATGAAAATGAAATTGTTATAAATGATTAATAATAATACACATATTGTTTTCGATTTAGATGATACCCTATATAAGGAGATAGAATTTGTTAAATCAGCATATCTTTACATTAATAGTTATATTAAGTCTAGATATAGTATAGATCTTTCAAAAAGCATTAAAAAGTGTTTAGAAAATGAAATCAATTTTTTTGATCTTATAAATTCAAAATTGAATCAGAATCAAATTTTTCCAATTGAAAAATATCTAGAACTCTATCGATTTCATTATCCTAAAATAAAGTTATCTGACGATACAACTTTTTTTTTAGATAAGATTTTAAGTCATAATATTGATTTTTCAATAATAACTGACGGTAGGTCTGTTTCTCAGAGAAACAAAATTACAGCGCTAGGTTTGAGGCATTTAGCAAAAAATATAATTATTTCAGAGGAAACAGGGTTTGAAAAACCTCATTTAAATAACTTTGAAATATTAAATAGAATTTATACTGATAAAAAGTTAATATACATAGCAGATAATACATCTAAAGATTTTTTAGCTCCAAATATTTTAAAATGGAATACAATATGTTTACTAGATAATGGACAAAATATTCACAAGCAAAATTTTGATTTAGAATTCAACTATTTACCAAAGTTAAAAATTACCAACTTAAAAGAATTAATAGTTTTATAAATGGATTGTATCTAAGATAATAATAAACCAGCAAGTTTAAAACAATGAAAAATAAACTAGAATCAGTTAATCCATTAAATGGAAAAACTTACACCATTCCTGATGTAATAGATGATACCATTGGTATTGATGAATTTGTCTCGAAAAATAATAAACAAGTAATTGCAGTTCAAGGCTTAGGCTTTGTAGGAGCAGTTATGTCTTTAGTTTGTGCTAACGCAATAAATGGAGATTATGCTGTCATTGGAGTTGATCTTCCTAGAAAGGATACTTTTTGGAAAATAAAATCAATAAATGAGGGCTTATTTCCTGTAATTGCATCAGATCCAAAAATAGAGGAGTTTTATAGTATTGCGAAACAAAAAGGGAATCTTTTGGCCACATTTGATTCATATGCATATACAAAGGCAGATGTAATCATTGTAGATATTAATCTAGACGTAGCTAAAGAATCAGATTTTTACGGAGAGCTTAATGATTTTGAAGTAGATTTAACAGCGTTTAAAAAAGCAATGAAAGCAATTGGTGACAATTGTAAAGAAGATGTATTAATCTTAATTGAAACTACTGTGCCCCCAGGAACATCAGAAAAAGTAGCATACCCAATTATTAAAGAATGTTTATTAAAGAGAGGGCTGTCAGCTGATAAAGTTAAATTAGGTCATTCTTATGAACGAGTTATGCCAGGACCGAACTATATAGATTCTATTCAGAATTTTTACAGAGTATATTCAGGGATTAACGAAAAGTCAGCAGATTCTGTAGAACTATTCTTAAAAACAATAATTTCTACTAAAGAATACCCACTTACAAGATTAGGAAGTACTAATGCTACAGAAATGGCAAAAGTTTTAGAGAATTCTTATCGTGCTATGAATATTGCTTTTGCTGTAGAATGGTCTCGTTTTGCAGAAGAGTCTGGCGTTAATTTATATGAAGTAGTAGATGCAATAAGAAAGAGACCTACGCATAAAAACTTAATGTATCCAGGTATTGGAGTTGGAGGTTATTGCTTAACTAAGGATCCTTTATTAGCTTCTTGGTCTAAACAAAATCTTTTTGAAGCTAAAGAAGGATTGGGTCAGAGTATAAAAGGAGTTCAAATAAATGATAAAATGCCACTTTATGCTTACCAGTTTTTGAAAAAAGAAATTAATTATTTAAATGGAAAAAAAATATTGTTATTAGGAGTTTCTTATCGAAGTGATGTTGGAGATACCAGATATACCCCCGTCGAACCATTTTATAATTATTTAATCAAAGATGGTGCAAAAATACAACTACATGACCCTTATGTTAGATTTTGGGACGAAGTAGGCCTTGAAGTTAATGAAAGTATTGATGAGGTTTTTGAATCAGAATTAAATATAGTTGTTATTACTACAGCTCACAAAGAATATAAAAACTCCGAATATTTAATAACATTACTTTTGAAAAAAGAGAAATTATTTATCGTTGATACTGTAGGTTTATTTACAAATTCACAAATTTCACAATTGAGTGAAAAACATAAAGTTAGAGTAGTCGGAAGAGGAGATATAAATTAAAAGAAAAAAGTTAAAAATGAAAAAAGTACTGTTATTAGGAGGAGCTGGATTTATTGGCTTTAGTATTGCCAAAAATTTGGCAGAAAAGGGTGGTTATAAAATTACAATAGCTGATAATTTTTTTAGAGCCGGTGGAAAAATAGATTTTTTATTACAATCTCTTGTTGATGAACATGATATTAGGATTGTTTCTGGAGATTTTACGAAATCAAATTACTTTCTAGAACTAGAAAAAGACTATGATTACGTTTATATGTTAGCTTCAGTGGTGGGTGTTGATTATGTAAATGAGATGCCACATGAGATTATTAGAATTAATACGGCTTTAATTTATAACACTCTAGAGTGGCTTAGAAGTAGTAAATGTGGTAAGGTAGTATTTACATCTACTAGCGAATGTTATGCAGGAACCGTTGAAGCTTTTGATTATCAAATTCCAACAGCTGAAGAAGTGCCGTTGACAATTCAAGATATAACCCACCCAAGGTTTACATATGCAGTTACGAAAATGTTAGGAGAATCTGGCTTTATACAGTATGCAAATAAATTAGGTTTTGAATGTACTATAGTTAGATACCATAACGTTTATGGACAAAGAATGGGATTTAAACATGTTATACCTCATTTAGCTCAACGTTTTTTAAATGGTGAGAATCCGTTTAAAATATATGGAGCAGATCAGACAAGAGCTTTTAATCATATAGATGATGCTGTAAATGGAACAGTATTAGCTATGGAGAAGGGTGGTAATGGTGAGATATATCATATTGGTACTCAAGAAGAAATTACAATTAAAGAGTTAATACAGTACACAGGAGAATTAATGGGGTTTAAAGGTGAATATATAGATGCTCCTACATATCCAGGATCTGTCGCTAGACGTTGTCCCGATATTAGTAAAGCTAAAAAAGATCTTGGATATCAGCCCAAGGTTAGTTGGAAGGATGGATTAAAATCCACAATAAATTGGTACGTTGATTATTTGGATAAAAATAAAGATCTTCATGAGTCTTTTTATGATAATAAAAAGAGTAAATAATGAACGAAAAAGAAAAAACTATATTACTAAGTGTTCCAAATATTTCTGGAAATGAGTTAAAATATGTTAAAGAATGTCTAGAAACTGGTTGGATTTCCTCAGCAGGGAGTTATGTAGATAAATTTGAGCAGATGGTAGCAGATTATGCTGGTGCAAAATACGGTATTGCAACCATGAACGGAACTGCAGCACTGCATATAGCGCTACTATTAGCTGGTGTTAAACCAAAAGATTATGTTATAGTTTCGAATATGACTTTCGTAGCAAGTGCAAACTCTATAAAATATACGGGTGCAGATCCAATATTAATTGATGCGGACCCAAAAACTTGGCAGATGGATCTAGATCTTTTAGATGAATTTTTAGATAATAAAACTTCTATAAATTCAGAAGGTGAACGTATTCTTAATACAGATGGGAGATGTGTAAAAACTATTATGCCTGTTCACATTCAAGGGAATATTTTTGATATAGATAGATTTAAGTTCATTTGTAAAAAGTATAATATGTCTTTTGTAGAAGATGCCGCAGAAGCATTAGGGTCTAAATATAAAGGCCAATCTGCTGGAACATTTAATAAGTTAGGCGTTTTTAGTTTTAATGGAAATAAAATCATTTCAACAGGTGGTGGTGGTGTAATTGTTACGAATGATAAGTTATTAGCAAAGAAAGCTAAACATCTTACTACTACGGCCAAAGTTGACCCTATGCTATACTATCATGATGAGGTTGGTTACAATTATAGACTCGTGAATGTTTTAGCCGCTATTGGAGTTGCTCAAATGGAACAGTTGCCTTCTTTTGTAAAGAAAAAACAATATATAGGAAATTACTATAGAGAGCATCTTCTTGGAGTTGGTGATATAGAGTTTCAACACGTCAATAATGAGGTAGAGCATAATGATTGGTTATTCACTATCAAAACGAAATATCAGAAAGAATTGTTGAAATATCTGAATGCTAATAAAGTAATGAGTAGACCTTTTTGGATGCCAATGAATCAGTTACCTATGTATAAAAACTGTCATTACATTACAAAAACAGACAATTGTAAGAAGATTCACGATAGTTGTTTGTCAATTCCTTGTTCAACGAGTATAACAGAAGAGGATCTTAAAAAAGTTGTTGAAACAATAAAAAAATTCTATATCACATGTACTTAATTCTTAAACGTATATTTGATATTTTTTTGTCTAGTATCGCAATTATATTGCTTTCACCAATTTTAATTATAATTATAGTATTACTTAAACTAACAGGTGAAGGTGAAATCTTTTACCTTCAAGAAAGAGTAGGATATAAAACAAAGAGTTTTATGATTTATAAATTTGCTACTATGGTTAAAAATAGTCCAAATATTGGTACTGGTGATGTAACATTACGAAATGATCCTAGAGTAACTAAAGTTGGTAAATATCTCAGAGATTCAAAATTAAATGAACTACCACAATTATTCAACATATTTATTGGTGATATTTCTATCATTGGACCAAGACCTTTAATGATGGCCGGCTTTAATAGGTATAGTTTGAATTTTCAAAACTCCATTTATAATGTAAAGCCAGGTTTAACCGGTATAGGCTCTATAGTTTTTAGAGACGAAGAGAAAATCTTGACAGAATCTGAACTACCTCCCCATGAATGCTATAAAGAAATAATATTGCCCTATAAAGGCGAACTTGAAATATGGTATCAAACTAACTGTTCTTTATTTTTAGATTTACAATTAACTTTTATGACTGCTTGGGTTATAATATTCCCTACTTCTAAATTATATGAAAAATGGTTTAAAGATTTACCAAAAAGAAATTTTTAATGATAATTTTAAAAGATACGGAAAAGACTACGGACTGTAGTCTTAATTAAATTTTGTCATTTTAAACAAGGGTACATATTACTCATATAATCTTAACGAGGGTAAATTATAATAAAAATTTACCTTTATTCTACTAATAGATGTAATTATTAAGTTTAATAAACAGATAATAAAAAAACTAAGCGTAACGAATTACCATAGTAATCACGAATTATTTGACATTTTATCAAAATAGTGATTAAATCAAATTAATTATTGTTATTTAATTAAACTGAAACCCTCTCTTTTATTATAACTTAAGTTAAGGTGAAATTAACTTCTCGTGAAGCTCCTATTTACAAAACTAAATATAAGCAACCTATAAATTATTTGATTTCAATTATATTTATAATTTTGCGAGAATTTGGAGTTAAAATACTACTTAATATTATTTTTCACTTCGTTTATTTTAACTTGGATTATAGTTCCAGTCATTAGAGCTGTTGTAATAAAAAATAGGATTCTCCAAAAGCCAAACTTCAGGAGCTCTCACTCACTTATTATACCGTCGTTTGGGGGTATAGCTTTTTTTATAGTTTTTATAATTGGTGTATTAATAACACCTGAAATTGTTGAAAAGGTTTTTG
>JAQWJH010000010.1 GCA_029248455.1 Flavobacteriaceae bacterium | reverse complement strand
TATTAAAACTATTGGTTTATGTCCTGAGTTTTGAAAATGCATTAATATTAAAATTTGAACTAAGCTTCCAATGTGTAACGAATCTGCTGTAGGATCAAATCCTATGTAACCTGAAACTGATTCTTCTAATAACTTTTCCTCGCATCCAGGAACAATGTCCTGCAACATTCCCCTCCAGCGGAGTTCATTAATAAAGTTTTTTGACATTACACTAATTTTAACAAATATATACCTCTTGTATTAAAGAAAAAAGTAAATCAAAAAATAGTACATTAGCACCATGATTTTAGTAACAGGAGGAACAGGATTAGTTGGATGTCACTTATTGAATTTATTAGTAAATAAAAATAAAAAAGTTGTAGCACTTCACAGAATTAATAGCAACCTTGAAAAGGTTAAAAAAGTGTTTTCAACTTATTCAAAAAATTCTGAAGAAATTTTTTCTAAAATTAATTGGGTGGAAGGTGATATTAATGATCTGGAAAGTCTTAAAAATATTTTTAAAGATATTGAGGAGGTCTACCATTGTGCCGCATTTATTTCATTTGATAAAAAAGATTTAAAAGCGATGAATAAAATTAATGTCGAGGGAACAGCCAATATGGTTAATTTTTCAATTGACTTTAAAGTGAAAAAATTCTGCTATGTGAGTACTATAGCGGCTATTGGTTTGAGTACTAACAAATTCACGAATGAAGAAACAGATTGGTTCGATAATTCAAATCCATATTCTCTAACAAAAAAAAATGCAGAAATGGAAGTTTGGAGAGGAATATCTGAGGGATTAAATGCTACTATAGTTAACCCTGGCGTAATAATTGGAAGTGGTTTTTGGAAAAGAGGAAGTGGAGCTTTTTTTACACAAATTAGTAGAGGAATGAATTATTATCCCTCCGGAAAAACTGGATTTATTTGTGTGAAAGATGTTGTTAATATCATGCATCAATTAATGGAAAAAAATATTTTTTCTGAAAGGTTTATATTGGTTGCTGAAAACTGGTCATTCAAAAGATTTTTTTATAAAGTCAGTAAATCTTTAAATTTACCTCCACCAAAAAAAGAAGCTGGTAAGGCATTAATGTATATTGCATTAATAATAGATTTCTTAAGTAGTTTAATTTTTGGAAAAAAAAGAAAATTGAATAGCGCTTCTGTGAAATCATCTATTTCTACCAGTCATTACTCAAACGATAAAATCTTAAAAAAACTCAAATACAATTTTATTAAGATTGATAGTTCTATTGAAGATACTTGTAATGTGTTTTTAAAAAAGTAAAATAATTTTTTAAATAGGTTTGTCTTTGTTTGAATTATTTTCAAACTCTTTGTTTAAAGAATCTTTGATTTTATTCAATTTTAATTCCAATTTTGAATAAATTTTTAAATAAACTTTTGGTTTGGAGGAATAAAAAAAATTACTTCGAGCAAATATTGCTGAATCTATTTTATGCTTGCGGTATAATAAAGAATCTTTGATATTGTAATAATTTATTTTTGAATTATTTTTAAAAGACCTACTTGAGTTTATAATATTTATATCAACTAAAAAATCAACCATTTCATCTTCAGACATAATATTTTCAGGTTTATTTTCAGTTGAGTTTGAACATGAAAATAAAATAGAGAAACTAATAGTTAGAATTATTTTTTTCATCTGTTAAAAGTTATTTCTCTTCCTCTAAAACTATTATCAAATTTTCCGTTTTCAAAAACTAATTTACCATTTATAAACGTATGTGTCACCTTGGAATCAAATACAATTCCTTCAAAAGGTGACCATTTACATTTGTATAGAATATTCTTTTTTTCAACTTTCCAGGGACTGTTCAGGTCTAATAATACAATATCGGCATAATAACCTTTTCTAATATACCCTCTTCTATCAATTTGGAACAAATCAGCAGGGTTATGACACATTTTGGTTACAATTTTTTGAAGACTAATTTTATTGTTTAAAAAATGTTGAATCATTGAAACTAATCCATGCTGAACTAGAGGCCCGCCTGAGGGACATTCTAAATATTTTTTTGATTTCTCTTGAATTGTATGAGGAGCGTGGTCAGTAGCTATTATATCAATTCTGTCATTATTTAATGCATTCCATAAAGCATTCTTGTCGTCTACAGATTTTATAGCAGGATTCCACTTAATTAATGATTGTTTTTTTGTATAATCTTTATCAGAAAACCATAAATGATGAACACAAACTTCAGAGGTAATTTTTTTATCTTTTAATTTTACTGAATTATCAAATAAGAGTGATTCACTTTTTGTAGATAAATGAAAAACATGTAATCTAGCATTTGTTTTTTTAGCAAGAGCTATTATTTTTTTTGTAGACTTTAGACATGCTTCCTCTGATCTAATTTCGGGATGATATTCAAATGGAATATCATTGCCATATTTTAACTTAAAGGCGTTTAAATTATTATTTATTATTTTCTCATCTTCACTATGTACAGCAATCAAAAGATTAGTACTTTCAAAAATTTCTTTTAAAACTTTTTGGTTATCAACTAACATGTTCCCTGTGGATGAACCTAAAAAAAGTTTTAGTGCAGCTACTCTTGTATTATCCAATTTTTTAATTTCCTCAATATTAGTATTAGTTCCACCAAACATAAAAGAATAATTAGCAAAAGAATCTTTTTTAGCCAAATCAAATTTATTGTCTAAATCCTTTAGCGTTGTAGTTTGCGGAAGTGTGTTTGGCATCTCAATAAATGATGTAATTCCTCCTGCAACAGCTGCTTTAGATTCTGATTTAATAGTTGCTTTGTGAGTTAATCCTGGTTCTCTAAAATGAACCTGATCATCAATAGCACCAGGGATCAAAAGTTTATTTTCAGCATTAATTAAAATATCTGTATCCTTTACCAAAATATTTTCAGCAATATCAACAATTACATCTCCACTTATTAATATATCAGACTTAAAAATATTTCCCTCATTTACGATTTTAGCATTTTTTATTAAAATATCAGGCATACCTACTTAATTTAAAAAACTTTTAATTTTTAATTTAATCAAACCGAAAACAGCTTCAAAAATAATATTTCCACTCATTTTAGATTCTCCATGAACTCTATCTCTAAAAATTATGGGGATTTCTAAAATTTTAAAATTATTTTTATAGGCTTTGAACTTAAGCTCTATTTGGAAAGCATATCCATTAAACAAAATTGAACTTAAATTCATTTTTTCTAGTACTTCTCTTTTGAATCCTACAAAACCAGACGTAGCGTCTTTTACAGGGAGACCAGTAATTATTCTTGAATATATTGATGCAAAATATGATAACATAATTCTACTTAATGGCCAATTAACAACATTAATTCCATTAACGTACCTTGATCCTATTACAACATCACAATTAATACTCTGTAGTTCGATATACATTCTAACTAAATCATTAGGATCATGTGAAAGATCAGCATCCATTTCGAAAATATAGTCATAGTTTCTTTCCATTGCCCAACTGAATCCCAAAGTATAAGCCTTTCCTAATCCCTCTTTAATATTTTTTATCTCAAGAAAAACTCTATTTGAATATTTTGAAACGAAACCTTTAACAACTTCAGCAGTTCCATCAGGGGAATTATCATCAACAACCAAAATATCAAAATTTTCGGAAAGATTAAGAACTTTCTCTATCGCAGTAGAAATATTATCAATTTCATTGTAAGTTGGAATTATAACTACAGCTTTAGGCATTGTTTAATTTTAAGCAAAAATACAGATTTAATAAACTAAAATAATATTTCCATTTTAACTTCTTTAATTATATTAATTTTGGGGAGTGAATCAAATTTTATATAATGAAGAATTAGTTTTTAATTGGGTAAAATTATTATTGATTGTAACTTCAATATTAATACTTTGGGCTAGAGCAGTAGGAGGAAATAAAATTATTTATTTAATAAAATTTTGGAGCCTTCACAAATATTTTTTTTTCGAAGCTAAATCCTCTATTCCTCTATTCACAATTTTTAATTCTTTACTGTTTTTTTTAAGAATTATTGTTTTTTCACTTTTTTTTACTTTATACCTTTTTCCAAACAAGTTTGATGAATCTCAAAGTCAAAATTTTTTATTTTTTTCATTAATTATTACAATATATATTGTGATAAAGTATCTAATTGAAAATATTATTTCGATAATATTTAAATATAAAATCTATTTGAACGAAGTAAGCAGATTAAGAACTGGATTAAAAAATCTTATTTCTTTACACTTTTATATTTATCTGCTAATTATAATTTTTAACCCACTTTCCATTAAAAATATAATTGTTATTGGATTTACACTATACCTTATCTATTTGTTTTTATGTTCACGTGTTGTTTATAAAAAATATGATAATAAAAGTCCTAAGGGTATTCTTTATTTTATTTTGTATCTTTGCGCGTTCGAATTAGGACCTGCATTAATTGTTATGTGGCACGCATTTAAATTTTAGCAATATGAAAGTAAAAACTATTTTAATTTCTCAGCCTAAACCTACAATTGAAAATTCACCATATTCTCAGTTAAAATCTAAAAGAAAAGTTAAAATTGATTTCATTCCTTTTATCCACGTTGAAGGATTAGGAGCGCGTGAAGTTAGGCATCAAAAAATTGATTTAGGTAAATTTTCCGCAATAATTCTAACTAGTAGAAATGCAGTAGACCATTTCTTTAGGGTTGCTGAAGAAATGAGATTCCCAATTCCAAATGCATTAAAATACTTCTGTTTATCTGAAGCTGTTGCCTTCTATTTACAAAAATATGTGGTGTACAGAAAAAGAAAAATATACGTTGGAGGACGAACTTTTGAAGATTTATCTGTTCAAATTGCTAAATACAATGAAGAAAGTTATTTAATTCCTTCATCCGATGTACTTTCACCTGCTATCCCTGAAAAACTTAACGAGCTAGGGGTTAAATGGGTTCAGGGTACATTTTACCGAACAGTTTTAAGCGACCTTTCAAGTTTGAAAAATGTTTTTTATGATGTTTTAGTCTTTTTTAGCCCCTCTGGAATCGAATCTCTGATTTCAAACTTTCCTGATTTTAAACAAAATGATACAAGAATAGCAGTTTACGGCAAAACAACAGTGAAAGCTGCAGAAAAAGCAGGGCTTAGAATTGATATTTCAGCCCCATCTCCCAAAGTACCTTCAATGTCAAAAGCTTTAGATATTTATATAGAGAAAGCAAATAAAAAATAAGTTACACCTTTAATTTACTTTTAAAATTTTTAATAAAATCATCAAATTCCTTTTGGGATTTAACTGATTTGTATTGATCATTTTTGAATAATTCTAGATAAATTTCCAGTTGTTGTGGAACTAGATATCCACGGATAGGTGTAATTAAATTCATTTTATCATCAAAAAAAACAGTCGTGGGATAAGCATTTACACCTAAAAATCTAGCAAACATATGAGTAGAATTTCTTGATTGGGATCTGCTTTTATCGTAACCCTCATTTTCAAACTTCCTTCCCTTAAAACTTATTGTTTCATTACCCTCTGCATTAAATTTTACAGCGTAGTAATGTTGATTAATAAATTGAGCTATTACTTTGTTTTTAAAAGTATTTTTTTCCATCAACTTACATGGACCACACCAATTAGTATAAACATCAAGTATTATATTCTTTGGATTTTCCTTTTGAGCCTTAAAAGCTTCATCCAAACTTATCCAATTTATTTCTTGTGAGTAAGAGTTTGAAATAAAAAAAATAAAAATAAAATTTATTAGAAAAAATTTCACTTTATAGAAATTATTCTGCATTATGAACAAGTCTTTTTAATGGTTTCAATATTAAAATAACTAAAAGTCCAAAAATTGTACAAAAAATAGTTATCCCTACAAATGTTTCGTAATCTCCAACTTCACTTGCATTTTCACCAATTAGTCCTGCCACTTTATTTCCAAGTCCAGTGGCCGCAAAATAAGCTCCCATCATGAAAGCACCCCACCTTGCTGGCGCTAATTTTGTGATAAATGAAAGTGCAACAGGAGAAGCACACAACTCACCGATTGTATGAAATAAATAAGCTAATACCAACCAGTACATGGCTGATTTTTTTGTAATTTCACCTGATCCATCATAAACAACTTCATTAGCAGCCATTGACATGAAAAAGAAACCAAACCCCATAATAATTACTCCTAAGGCCATTTTAAATAAAGAGGAATGCTCGTATCCTGATTTTTTCCACCAAATCCAAAAAGAGCCAATAGCTGTTGCAAAAATTAAAATAAAAATTGCATTTACAGACTGAAACCAACTTGCTGGCACCATGAAGGAGCCTAAAGATAAATCTGTTTTTTGTGAAGCATATAAATTCATTAAACCACCAGCCTGCTCAAATGATCCCCAAAAAACAATGACGATTAGAAAGGCTAAATATGTAACTAATATTCGATCCTTTTCAACTTTATTTCCATCGTTATAAACTACTATTGCAAACCCTACTGCAAAAGCGATAGCTATTAATAGGAGTCCGTAGCTCCAATCGATATATAATCCAACATAAACTCCCAGAAGAGCCATTAAAGAAAATCCTATAAGTGAATTGGTTTTTTTAAAAATTTGTAAAAATAAATTTTCCGAATTACTTTCATCAGATGATTCTATTTTAATTAAATTGCCGACATGGGACAAATACTTTTGACCTTTCCAATATCCAAATTGTCCTATTGCCATTCCAATACCCGCTAATCCAAATCCATAATGCCAATTATACGTTTCACCTATATAACCCACAACTAGTGCTGCAACTGCTGCGCCAATATTGATTCCCATATAAAAAATATAAAAACCCATATCTCGCTTGTTGTTATCATTTTTAGAATAAAGTCCTCCAACCATTGTTGATATATTTCCTTTTAAACATCCAACACCCAAAACAATAAAAGCTAATCCAGTATAAAATGCCCATAATGCTTCGACGGCTAATATACCATGGCCAAAACATAATAAAAGACCTCCAAGCATAACAGACTTCCTTTGACCCAAATACCTGTCTGCCAAAATTCCGCCTGGGATTGTTGCTAAATAAACAAACATAGTGTACCAACCATAAAGCGCAATGGCCGAACTATCACTCCATCCCATCCCAGGATTATCACCAGATGTTTCAGAGACCAAATAAAGAACAAGAATAGCTCTCATCCCATAATAACTAAACCGTTCCCAAAGTTCAGTAAAGAAAAGTACGAATAAACCTATTGGATGTCCAAAAAATGTTTTACTCAAGGCAGTAGTAGTTTGATCAGTCATTTTTTTTATTTTATGTTAATTATTTTTTTTCCATGATAATGTTTTGCATTAATTTTTTTATGCAAAAAATTGAAATTTTCAAATGTTATACCACCTGCACAAATAATTTCAAAATTTTCAGGGCTTAAATCTAACATTTTTTTTAGAGTTTTTACAGCATCTTTAGCAAAGCGGTGTCCTCCAGATGACAATACTCCATTAATATTTTTATTTTTAATTATTTTAGAAAGTGATTCCGTTACAGAATTAGTACTATCGATGGATTTATGAATTATAACATTTAATGGTTTTGCAATTTCAGAAAGTAAATTAATTTGACTCATATTAAAATTAAAGTTGTTGTCTAAACATCCAAAAACTACTCCATCTACTCCGACTTTTTTACAATAATTAATTTCTTTTATCATCTCAGAAATTTCATTTTCAGAATAAACAAAAGAAGGGTGTTTTGGCCTTATCATGACCCTAATAGGAATTTTTAATAAATTAAATGAATCTCGTGTTAGTTTTCTTGAGGGTGTTAACCCATCTTTATCAAGTCTAGAACACAACTCTATTCTATTTGCGCCATTTTTTTCAGCGCTGATTGCGTCATTCAAAGAATCAACACATACCTCTTTAATAATTAGCATTGTAGTAAGATACCTAAAAATGGTATCTTTTAAAAGTCTCAATTGCTGAGTAATCAGACATTCCAATGTCTCTAAACTTTTTTGCAATTGCTCTGTTTCTATCTTCTGTTCTGACCCAAAATTCTCTATTATCATCTCCTTGAAACATAACATTATCTTTTTGAGTTTGGTGATAAAAAATTGCTTTTCTTTTTCTTAAAACTTGAAATGGACTCATCGGAACTGCCATATCAATTTCATGAATAGGCCACTCATGCCATGCTCCTCTATATAACCAAACCCAACAGTCTTTCATAAATGATTCATTCTTTAATTTCTCAATAGCATCAAATAGAATATCCAAACAAACCTTGTGGGTTCCATGCGGATCAGCAAGATCTCCAGCTGCGTAAATTTGATGTGGTTTAATTTTAGAAATTATTTCGGTTGTTAATTTTAAATCTAGTACAGTTGGAGTTGACTTTTTTATACCACCGGTTTCATAAAATGGTAATTTTAAAAAATGTACGTTAGAATCGGGAATTCCAATAAATCTTGTAGCGGCTAAAGATTCTTTTTCTCTAATTGTAGCTGCAATTTCTCTAACTCTTGTGTTATTAATAATTTCAGTACTGTTTCTTAATAAACCTATTAACTCTTCATTTTTACATTTACAATCAGGAAATGTAGAGTTGATTACTTCTAAAAATTTTAAAACATCTGAGTTGCTAACAGCAATATTTCCTGATGTTTGGTAAACAACATGTACTTCGTGGCCTTGCGAAACAAGCCTGTCAAAAGTCCCTCCCATTGAAATCACGTCATCATCTGGATGTGGACTAAATATTAAAACTCTCTTTTTTGACGGTTTTGATCTCTCTGGCCTTCCATTATCATCAGAATTTGGTTTTCCTCCAGGCCAACCGGTTATTGATCTAAAAATTCGTTTATAAAAATCTAAATTTAAATCATAATATGATTTTTCAAGTAAGAGTTCTGATAGATTATTTTCATTATAATCTGACTCTGTTAAGTTCAAGACAGATTTATTTGTTTTTTCACACAACCAAGCAACCGCTTTAGCTTTTAATTCTTCATTCCAGTTAGCTTGACCTGTTCTCCATGGAGTTTTAACTCTAGTCAATTCTTCAGAAGCAGATTGATCTAAAACAAATGTTGCGTTTTTATGTTTTTGAAGAAAACTAGCAGGAATATTTGAATCAATTTCACCTTCAATCGCTTTACTTACAACTGAAGACTTATTATTTCCCCAAGCCATAAGAACTACTCTTTTAGACTTTCTAATAGTTCTAATACCCATAGTAATAGCTGTTGTTGGTACATTTTCAATACCTACAAATGCTTTTCTTGCATCGTTTCTAGTTAAGTAATCAAGATGAACTAACCTTGTTGAAGAATCATAATTAGATCCTGGCTCGTTAAAACCAATATGTCCAGTTCTTCCTATTCCCAAAAGTTGAAAATCAATTCCGCCTGAATCCGAAATAGATTTTTCGTAACTAGCGCAATATTTATTTATTTTATCACTTGCTATGGAACCATCAGGGATATGAATGTTTTCTTTCTTGATGTCAATATGATCAAACAAATGAATTTTCATAAAATAAACATAACTCTGAAGATCAACCTTGGACATTGGAAAGTATTCATCCAAATTATATGAAATTACATTTGAAAAGCTTAGACCTTCGTCATTGTGCATTCTTACTAATTCATTGTAAACAGAAATTGGAGAAGAACCAGTAGCCAAACCTAAGACACAATTTTTATTTTCTTTTTGTTTTTTTCGTATCAAATCTGCTATTTCATTGGCTACGATTTTTGAAGCCTCTTTGGATTCTTTAAAAATAACGCTATGAATTTTTTCAAACCTTGTTGCTTCAAGGGTTCCCGGCGATTTATAACTTATAGTCATTTTAATTTTTTTAATTTATTCCAATTATATTTCAATAAAATTGCAAAAGATAAACCAATAACTAAAAAGGTAATTCCATTATTTGTTTCTCCGTAAATAAAATATCCAGTAGAAAATAAAATAGAATAAACAGCAAAACA
>JAQWJH010000009.1 GCA_029248455.1 Flavobacteriaceae bacterium | reverse complement strand
AAAAAAGTAGCCAATTATTGTAATCAAAATAAAAGAAGTGTATTGCCAAAGAAATCCTGGATAAAACCATGTGAAATCTGAATAAAAAGAAAAAATAAAATTATTTAAAACTAAATCACTCAACCACAAAGAGGCAATAGGTATGACTAAAGCGTGATATTTATTTTTTAAATAAGCTCCACCAAATAAAGCCATTGCACCAAGTGGTGTAAAATTTGGCATATGGGGAATAATTCTTGAAAAAGATGCAAAGAATATTAGTGCTATAATAGCTAAATAAGAAATATTTATTTTATTCATAAAATAAAAATTTGATAATTGTAAAAAAGTATTTTTTTGATTTCATTTCTGCTTTAGCGTTTTTTTTGTGAGGTAGCAATCAGTCAAATTTTTCCTCCAAACTTGGCATAATATTACAAATATTTTTTATAAAAAAAAAGTACTTCGGGTGGGAATCGAACCCACACTCTCGAAAGAACTGGATTTTGAATCCAGCGCGTCTACCAATTCCGCCACCGAAGCAAAGGATGGCTAAATTATAAAATATATTGATTAATAAAATAATATCAACTGAATAATTACATATACTAAAATAAATCACTAAATTTGCCTCCCCAAGGAAGAAAAATGTCATTAAAATCTACAGAAGCTAAAATTTTTGCCTGTACTCAAAGCCAAAAAATTGGTGAAGAAATAGCAAAAGCTTATGGAACAAAACTTGGTAAAATTAGTTTTCACAATTTTAGCGATGGTGAATTTCAGCCTTCTTTTGAAGAAACTTTACGTGGAAGTAGAATTTTTTTAATTGGATCTACTCACCCTTCTTCTGAAAATTTGATGGAACTTCTTCTTATGATAGATGCAGCTAAAAGAGCTTCTGCTAGGCACATTACTGCTGTTATGCCTTATTTTGGATGGGCTAGACAAGATCGAAAAGATAAACCGCGGGTTCCAATTGGCGCAAAATTAATTGCCAAATTGTTAGAAAGTGCAGGAGCAACAAGAATAATCACTATGGATCTTCATGCGGATCAAATTCAAGGATTTTTTGAAAAACCCGTCGACCACTTGTATGCTTCTACCATTTTTATTCCCTACATCGAAAAATTAAATTTAGATAACTTGACAATCGCTTCCCCTGATATGGGCGGATCAAAAAGAGCTTATGCTTATTCCAAGTTTTTAAATAGTAATGTAGTTATCTGTTACAAGCAAAGAAAAAAAGCAAATATTATTTCTCACATGGAATTAATTGGAAATGTTGAAGGAAAAAATGTGGTACTTGTTGATGATATGGTAGATACCGCCGGGACTCTAACAAAAGCTGCTGATTTAATGATGGAAAGAGGAGCCAAGTCTGTAAGAGCTATTTGTACTCATCCTCTACTTTCCGGAGAAGCATATGAAAGAATTGAAAAGTCTCAACTTAAAGAACTAATAGTTTCTGATAGTATACCATCCAGAAAAAATTCAAAAAAAATAAAAGTTTTATCCTCTGCAAAACTATTTGCTGAAGTGATGAAAAATGTTCACAACAATAAATCAATAAACCCTTTTTTTATAAAATAATACAATGAAATCAATTACAATCAACGGATCTAAAAGAGAACACGTGGGCAAAGTAGCAACTAAAGCCTTGCGTAATGCTGGAAAGGTACCTTGCGTTATATACGGAGGAGAAAAACCATTACATTTTTCAGCAAATGAGTTATCCTTTTCTAAATTAGTATACACGGCAGACGCAAATACTGTTGTTGTTGTTTTGGAAGATGGAATTAAAATTGATGCTGTTTTACAAGATATTCAGTTTCACCCTGTTTCAGATAAAATTCTTCACATAGACTTTTTTCAATTACATGAGGGTAAAGAAATAAGTATGATTATTCCTGTAAAATTTGAAGGAACTGCTCCAGGTGTTAGAGATGCTGGAGGAAACCTCCAAAAAAATAAAAGAAAACTTACAGTTAAGGCATTACCTAAAAACTTACCTGACTTTTTATTAGCTGATGTTTCAACTTTAAAATTAAATGATAGCATAACAGTTGCTGATTTATCTGAAGAAAGTTTTAATATTCTGCATCCTGATAGTCAAGTGGTTTGTCAGGTTAAAATGTCACGAGTATCCTTGTCTATTGAAGAAGAAGAAGGTGAAGATGAGTTAGAAGAAGGAGCTGAAGGAACTGAAGGAACTGAAGGAGCTAAACCAGCAGAAGGTGGTGAGGCATCTAAGGACCAAGGAGAGACAAAATCTGAGAGTTAAAATCTGAACTTTATCATCTAAAGCATCCCATTTATTAAATAATTGGGATGCTTTCTTTATTTTTACATAATTAAATCTTTTAATTGAACTGGTTAAGATTTCTCAACTTTGGAAATAAAAAGTCATATGATATGAAGAAATTTCTTGTTGTAGGAATTGGAAATATTGGAAAAGAATACGATGAAACTAGACATAACATAGGATTTGAAGCATTAGATTCTATTTGCAAAGATTTCAAAACAACTTTTGAAATAAAAAAACTTGGGGATGTAGCTAAAGTAAATTTTAAAGGAAAATCTTTTGTTTTTCTGAAACCTAGTACTTATGTTAATTTAAGTGGAAAATCAGTCAGGTATTGGATGAATAAAGAAAAAATACCTATCCAAAACTTAATGATTATTAGTGATGATTTAAATCTTGATTTTGGAGTGATTCGTATCAAAGAAAAAGGTTCAGACGGTGGACACAATGGATTAAAAAATATTAATCAGGTTTTACAAACTACTCATTACAATAGATTAAGATTTGGTATTGGAGGTAATTTTTCAAAAGGAAAACAATCTGATTATGTACTATCTCAATGGTCAAAAAAAGAAAAGTCTGAGCTAATAGGCTACAAACCTCTTTTTTATCAAATTATTTGTTCTTTTGCCATAGATGGTGTTGGACCTACTATGAATAAATTTAACAAAAAATGAAAAGAGTTAATGGAATAAATAATTTCTTAATTCATTCGCCCACAATTCTCACCCTTGGTACATTTGATGGGGTTCATAAAGGACACCAGAAAATTTTAAAAAAACTTAACTCAGAGGCCAACAAAGCTAAACTAAAATCAATTGTATTAACTTTTTTCCCTCATCCAAGAATTGTTTTAAATCCTAGATCAAGTCTGAAGCTGATTAATACAATAAAAGAAAGATCTGAACTGCTTGAAAAGTCTGGAATAGATTTCCTAATAACACATCCTTTTGATAAGACTTTTTCTGAACTAAGTCCTGAAAAATTTGTTAAAAATATATTGGTTGATAAACTCAAAATTAAAAAGATACTTATAGGATATGATCATAAATTTGGGAAAAATAGGGCGGCTGGAATTGAAGATTTAAAGAAATTTGGACTAAAATATGATTTTGATGTAATTGAAATAAGTGCTAAAGAACAAAATAAAGTAACTATTAGTTCAACAAAAATCAGAAAATCTATTGAAAATGGAGATTTTAATAAAGCAAAATCTTTTTTGGGCTACCACTTCAATATTGAGGGTTTAGTGATTAAAGGGAATGCCATTGGAAGAACCATTGGTTTTCCAACAGCAAATTTGGATGTTTCAGAAGATTATAAATTAATTCCTAAAAGAGGAGTCTACCTAATATTTAGCCTAATCGAAAATAAAAAAGTTTTTGGAATGATGAATATTGGAATCAAACCCACTTTAAATAATGATAGAGAAACTATTGAAGTTAATTTCTTTGATTGGGAAAAAGATCTTTATAAAAAACTAATCAAAGTTTATGTATTAGATTTCATTAGAGATGAACAAAAATTCACATCTTTAATAAAATTAGAGGAGCAAATAAAACTGGATAAGAAAACATGTCTTAAGTTAATTGATGAAAAGTAATATTCTATTACATTTGTAAAAATTAAAATTCAATGTTAGTAGTTTCTAAAATAACAGAAAATTTAGAAGAATTTGCAGAGTTAATGTTAAAAAGAAATATTGACATTAAACCTAAACTCCTTAATATAGTTGAGCTAGACAAAAAAAGAAGAACTACCCAATCTAATCTTGATAATTTGCTTTCTGAGTCCAATCAAATTGCTAAAAAAGTTGGAGAACTCTATAAGAACGGAAATATGCAAAAAGCAGAAATTTTTAAAGAAAAAGCAGCTAGCTTAAAAAAAGAATCCAAAGCAATTTCTGAACTATTAAATAAAATCGCTTTTGATTTAAAATCTCTATTACTTGATGTTCCTAACGTTCCAAATAAACTAGTTCCAAATGGAAATTCCGATAGTGATAATGAAGAGATTTTAAGCGTAGGAAGCATACCTAAACTCCACAAAAATGCTGCTCCTCATTGGGAGTTAGCATCCAAATACGATATAATAGATTTTGAATTAGGTAATAAAATCTCAGGTGCTGGATTTCCAGTTTATAAAGACAAAGGAGCTAAACTACAAAGAGCTTTAATAAACTATTTTTTAGATAAAAATATTAGTGCTGGATATAAAGAAATTCAAGTTCCCGTTTTGGTAAATGAAGATTCTGGCATGGGCACAGGTAATCTTCCTGATAAAGAGGGGCAAATGTATTATGTAAATGAAGACAATCTGTATTTAGTCCCTACTGCTGAAGTTCCGGTTACCAATATCTACAGGAATACTATTGTTAGTCCTGAGGAACTTCCTATTTGTTTGACTAGTTATACGCCTTGCTTCAGAAGAGAAGCTGGTAGTTATGGTACTCATGTTCGAGGATTAAATAGGCTACATCAATTTGATAAAGTGGAAATAGTTAGAATTGAAAATCCAAATAATTCTTATAAAGCTTTAGATGAGATGGTAGATCACATCAAAGGTATTTTGGAAGAGCTTGAACTTCCCTTTAGAATATTAAGATTGTGCGGAGGGGACCTTGGGTTTACTTCTTGCCTAACATATGATTTTGAAGTTTATTCAGCTGCACAAAAAAAATGGCTTGAAGTTAGTTCAGTTTCAAATTTTGAAACTTTTCAGTCAAATAGACTAAAACTAAGAATTGAAAGCAACGGTAAAAAAACTTTAGCTCATACGTTAAACGGCAGCTCACTCGCACTTCCAAGAATTGTTGCGTGTATTTTAGAAAATTTTCAAAGTGAAAATTCTATACAAATACCCAATGTATTAATCCCTTACACGGGATTTGATAAAATTTAATTTTTTTGAAAGATTTAAAACCAAAAAAATATTTGGGACAACATTTTTTAAAAGATTCCAATATTTCTAAAAAAATTTCTGAAAGTCTTATTTCGAAAAGTTCTCAAACTATTATTGAAATTGGACCTGGGATGGGAATTCTTACTCAGCATTTAATATCAAAAAAGACTCAAACTTATTTTGTTGAATTAGATCAAGATTCTATTTTTTACCTAAATAAAATGTTTCCAAAAATTAAAAAATCAATAATCCATAGCGATTTTTTGAAAATTGATCTAACTAAATTTAATTCTCCAATTGGACTAATAGGAAATTTTCCCTACAATATTTCGTCTCAAATATTATTCAAAATGATTGAAAATCGTGATAGAATTGATGAACTAGTTGGAATGTTTCAACTTGAAGTTGCAAAAAGAGTTTGTTCGAAACCTGGCTCCAAAACATATGGAATTTTATCAGTTTTAGTTCAGGCTTTTTATAATACAGAACTTTTATTTGAGTTAGACCCCTCTTGTTTTAATCCTCCTCCTAAAGTAGATTCAGGTGTAATAAGATTAAATAAAAAGAAACATGTAAAACTAGACTGTGATGAAAGTTTGTTTTTTAAAGTAGTTAAAATATCTTTTCAGCAGCGACGTAAAACTTTAAGAAATAGTCTAAAAAAATTTAATATACCTAATAATATAAAAGAAGGTGTTATCTTTGGAAAGCGCCCAGAGACATTATGTGTTAACGATTTTATTCTTCTAACCAATATTATAGCTGATGGAACAATTCCAGCTTAGCGATGTATTATTAAAAAAAATTGCTGATTTAATTTCGGTAAAGAATAACACCCAATTAAAAAAAATTGTTAAGGACATTCATTTTGCCGACATGGCAGAAATCATAAATGAACTAAACGAAAATCAAGGAATTTATTTAATAAAACTATTTGATAGCGAAAAGACTTCAGAAATTCTTACAGAGCTTAATGAAGATGTTAGAGAAAAAATACTAAAAGCACTTTCTGTTAAAGAAATTGCAGATGAAATAGAAGAATTAGATAGTGATGATGCAGCCGATATTTTAGGAGAACTTTCTGAAGAAAGAAAAGAAAAAGTTATTTCTAAAATAAGTGACGACAACTTAGCTGATAATTTAATAGAGCTTTTATCTTACCAGGAAGATTCTGCTGGAGGATTAATGGCTAAGGAGTTGGTTAAGGCTAATGAAAACTGGTCTGTTTTAAAATGTCTAAGTGAAATTAAAAAACAAGGAGAAAACGTAACTAGAGTCCATTCAATTTATGTGGTTGATGACATGGATATATTAATTGGAAGACTGTCTTTAAAAGACCTTATAATATCTTCTTCTAAAAAAAAGATTAAAGATATTTTAATTCCGAAAGTAGATTCAGTAAATGTTATGGAAAGTGGTGAGGAGATTGCTAAAATCATGTCTAAATATGACCTTGAGGCCATTCCTGTTGTTGATGATAAAAAGCATTTATTAGGAAGAATAACTATTGATGATATTGTTGATTTCATAAAAGAAGAAGCTGAAGAAGATTATTTAATTGCAGCCGGTGTTCAGGGTGATGTTGAAGCAGATGACTCAATATTAGAACTTACAAAAGCTCGTTTGCCATGGCTTTTTTTAGGACTAGTTGGTGGTCTTGGAAGTGTCTTTATTTTAGAAGGGTTTGAAGAATTCATGAACGACCCAACCTATAAAGCATTATTTTTTTTCACTCCATTAATTGCAGCAATGGCTGGAAATGTTGGCGTTCAATCTTCAGCCATAATCGTTCAAGGTTTAGCAAATGATATAGTCAAAGGAAGCCTTTTAAAAAGATTGATTAAAGAACTTGGATTAAGTCTAATTAATGGAATAATTTTAGGTCTTTTGACAATTTTATTTGGATTAGGAATTAATCAACCTTTAGAACTAAGCCTTGTAATATCTCTTTCCATGTTGTGTGTCATAATTGTTGCTGCACTCATTGGTACATCAATTCCAATAATTTTAGATAAAAAAGGAATTGACCCTGCAATTGCTACTGGACCTTTTATCACTACAAGTAATGATATTTTTGGCATTTTTCTATTCTTCTACATAGCAAAAATATTTTTATTGTAAATGAAAATACTTCATTTAGACAGTACCCATCCTTATTTAAGTAATGAATTAAATAAATTAGGGTTTGATAATTTCTTTGATTTTAAATCCTCAAAAAAAGAAATAGAAAATAAACTCTTTATTTACGACGGAATTATCATTAGAAGCAGAATTCCAATTGATAAAGTTTTAATAGATAAAGCAACTAATTTAAAATTTATTGCAAGAGTTGGATCAGGAATCGAAAATATTGACATCAAACACGCTAAAAAAAATAATATAAAAATTATCTCATCACCGGAGGGTAATTCAAATGCCGTTGGTGAGCATGCATTAGGCATGTTACTTTCATTAATAAATAATATATCCTTTTCTCATAATGAAATAATTAATGGCAAATGGTCAAGGGAAGCTAATCGAGGATACGAATTAAAAAATAAAACCGTTGGATTAATTGGTTATGGTCACACCGGGAAATCGTTTGCTAAAAAACTTTCAGGATTTGATGTTTCCACAATATTCTTTGATTTAAAATCAAATTTAAAAAATGAATTTGCAAGTGAAGTTACATTAAAAGAGATAAAAGAAACGGCAGATGTTATTAGTATTCATAGTTCATTAACAAAAGAATCCTATGAAATTTTAAATACAAAATTTATTAATGAATGTAAAAAACCGTTTTGGTTAATTAACACATCGAGGGGGAATTGTGTAAAAATTAAAGACTTAATTAAAGGAATTAAAGAAAAAAAGGTGTTAGGTGCGGCATTAGATGTTTTAGAGTTTGAAAAAAAATCTTTTGAAAAACTTTTGGAAACCTCTATTTCTAATGATGATTTTTCTTTTTTAATAAATTCAAAAAAAATAATCCTTACTCCCCACATTGCCGGCTGGACACATGAAAGTAAACTACTTTTGGTAAAAATAATTTTGGTTAAGATAAAAAAATTATTTGCGCTATGAAAAACATATTAATTCTTTGTACGGGAAATTCATGTAGAAGCCAAATTGCTCATGGTTACTTTAAAAAAGCGTTTGAAAATATAGCCAATATTTATAGTGCAGGTATCGAAACACATGGACTAAGTATAAATGCTGTTAATACAATGAAAAGAGATGGTATTGATATATCTTCCTTCACTTCAAATGGTATAAATGAATATCGTCAAATTAATTTTGATTTCATAATTACTGTATGTGATCACGCAAATGAAAACTGTCCCATATTTTACTCAAAAAAATCTAAAAGAATTCACAAAAACTTTTCTGATCCTTCAAAAATTAAATATTCAAAAAATATTGATAAAGATTTTGATTTTTGTAGAGACAAAATAAAAAAATTCACTGCATATTTTAAAAAAAAATATTTTAATCTATCTAACTATTAATTGGAGAACATCATCAGTTCTTTGCTCTAGAATCAGTTCATTATTTTTTAAAATCTCATCAGATGATTTTTCATTAAAATGTCTAATTGTAAATAAATTTACATTTTCCACACATTCAACTTTAAAAGTTGCTTTTAATATTGACAACAACTCTTTTAGCCTATTAAATTTATCATAAATACAAACCGAAAAGCTAATTGCAGAATTTTGTATTAAATCAACTTTCATTTTATTTTCATGTAAAACTTGAAAAATTTCACTAATATTTTCTTCAACAATAAACGAAAAATCAAGTGAAGATAATTTCAACAAATTCAAATTTCTTTTTACTATAAAACAAGGGACTTCAGGCTTTATTTTAATGCCCCTAGAAATTGCTGTTCCCTTACCTTTTGGATTTATAAAAGATTTCACAAAGAGCGGTATTTCTTTTTTTTGTAAAGGTTGTAAAGTTTTTGGATGAATAACAGAAGCGCCGTAAAATGCTAGTTCAATTGCTTCGGTATATGAGATATAGTCCAGTAAAATAGGATTTTTAAAAACTCTTGGATCTGCATTTAATACACCAGGAACATCTTTCCATATTGTCAATGATTGAGCATTTAAACAATAGGCATATATAGCAGCAGAATAGTCAGAACCTTCCCTTCCAAGTGTCGTATTGAAATTATTTTGATTACTTCCAATAAAACCCTGGGTAATATTCAACTTTTTTTTATCTATATTCTCTGAGATATTTTTTTGAGTAAGTTTCCAATCTATATCAGCATCTCGATAATTTGAATCTGTTTTAATTAATTCTCTAGAATCTAACCAGTTTGATTTGACGCCACTTAAATTAAGAAAAGCACTGATAATTTTAGTGGAAAGTATTTCTCCGCAAGGAACTACTTGATCATAAACAAAAGAATAATTTGGAGATTTATTTCTTTTTAAGAATACTTTTAGATTATCAAATATTAGTTTTATTTCATTAAAAACTTCATGATTTTTATCTAAAAATAATTCTAAAAGAACAGTGTTATGAAATTCAAAAATTTGATTTATTGAATATTGCAACTCGTTTTTATTTTCAAAATAATTTGTAACTACTAGCTCAAAGGCATTAGTAGTTTTACCCATAGCTGAAATAATTAATAAGGTTTTGTCAAACCCCTCCTGTTTCATAATTGAAAAAAGATTTTTGATTCCTTCAGCATCTTTAACAGATGCCCCTCCAAATTTATATATCCTCATTTTTAATTATAAAATTATTGATAGCTTTTTCATCCATTTGAGCAATTTGCCAGTCGTTATAAACTTTAGCTCCATTTGACTCATAAAATTTAATTGCACTATGATTCCAATTCAAAACTGCCCACTCTATTCTTCTTACCCCTTTAGTATTAGAATATTTTATGAAATTTGAAAATAAAGCTTTTCCAATGCCTAATCCTCTATATTTTTGTGTAACAATTAAATCCTCTAAATGCATGGTAGGACCTTTCCAAGTGGAATATCTTGAATAACCCAAAGACATACCAACTATTTTTTTTAGATAAACAGCTACAAAACAAACAAATAAAGGGGGCTTGGAGAACGCATGTTTAATTAAATCTGTTGATTGTATCACAACAGCTTTTGGTTCCTTTTCAAAAACAGCAAGTTCTTTAATTAAAGACAAAACATCTTCCATGTCATTTTCAGATGCCAATCTAATATCAAAATTCATTTTTTATAAATTTTTTACAAATTTAAGTCAATGATTTTAAAAAAAAATAATTAATAAAAAGTATAACAATTTTATTGATATTTGTGACAATGAAAAAAGTGGGTAATAATCCACATTCTTTACCATTTTCTAAGTCTCTGAAAGTTCAGAAA
>JAQWJH010000101.1 GCA_029248455.1 Flavobacteriaceae bacterium | reverse complement strand
TATTGACTTTGCAAATCAACCATCTGAATTTTTTTCATGTTGCAATTTTAAGTAAAAATAAATAATTGTAAAGCTTAAATAATTAATTGTATTTACAAAATACTACTTTAGTATAATTATAATGAATATCTTCTATAACATCCTTGTTTATAAAATTTTATTTTTTTTACATTTTTTAAAATTTTTCAATAAAAAAATTTTTAAATTTTTAAATGATAGAAAAGAAATATTAAAAAAATTAGAATCTACTATTTCTAAAAAAGAAAAATATATATGGATACACGTTGCTTCGTTGGGAGAATATGAGCAAGGATTACCAGTATTTAAAGAAATAAAATCACTATACAATAATCATAAAATAGTACTTTCATTTTTTTCCTCATCAGGTTATAATTTAAGAAAAGATAATCCAATTGGGGATATCACGATCTACTTACCATTAGATTCTTTATATAACACTAATAGATTTATTAATTTAATAAATCCAGCTATTGCAGTATTTGTTAAATACGAATTTTGGCCAAATTTTTTGAAATGTCTTAAGAAAAAAAATATTCCAACATATTTATTAGCTGGAAATTTCAGAGAAAATCATTGGTTTTTTAAACCTTATGGTTATTGGATGAAAGATAATTTAAAAGCTTTTGAGCATTTCTTTGTTCAAAATCAAACATCTAAAAAAATCTTAAACAAAAATAATTTTTTTAACTGCAGTATCATGGGTGATTCAAGATTTGAAAGAGTTATTGAACTTCCAAATCAAATAAAAGAAATCGAATATCTCAATGAATTTAAAAATTCAAAAAAATGTTTGGTAGCTGGCAGTACATGGTTTGAAGATGAAAAAATGATTATAGAATTTATAAACTCTTACAAAAAAAACGATACCTGTTTTATAATAGCACCTCATCAAATTGATTTAAATAAAATAAATAAAACAAAAAGTCTTATAAAAAAAGAAACTGTTTTAATGTCTAATTTAAATAAGAAAAATACTAAAAGATGTTCCGTTATTATAATTGATTCTATTGGATTACTAAATTCTATTTACAGTTACGCTGATATTGGATATGTAGGGGGAGGTATGGGGAAAACAGGCCTTCATAATACTTTAGAACCTGCTGTTTTTAAAATCCCTGTAATAATTGGAAAAAATTTTGATAAATTTCCTGAAGTTTCTGAACTTGTTAATTTGAAAGGTTTTATTAGTGTTAAAAATGCTAAGTCTTTTAAAAGTCAAATGAATTTTTTATTAGAAAATAATAAGATTAGAACAGAAATGGGTCAAATTAATTATAATTATATCAATAAAAACTTAGGGGCAACAAAAAAAGTTATGTCATATTTAAAACAAAAAAAATGAAAAAAATTCTCTTTTTAATTATTTATATTTTCATTATTAATATTAATAATTCGCAAAGTCTAATTGGGGCTTGGGAAAGAAATCATGTTTCAGAAAATGGAACAGATTTGAAAAGTGTTGTGATTTTTTCTGATGGATTTCAAGCCATAAGCACTTATGAGTCAAAAACAGGTAAATTTATTTATTCTAACGGAGGAACTTGGAAATTGGAAGGAAATAATATGACCGAAATAGTAGAATTTGATACTAAAAATTCTGAGCGTGTGGGTTCTGAAGTAAAATTTCAAATAAATATTAACAACAATTCACTTTCAATAATTGGAAGTGAGATGGAGTTCAAAAAAATTGATGATGGATCCCCAGGAAATCTTAGTGGAGCATGGTTAATGTCTGGAAGAGTAAGAAATGGTCAAAAACAACTTAGAGACACTAACAGACCAAGAAAAACTATGAAAATTTTGTCTGGCACAAGATTTCAATGGATTGCATACAATACAGAAACTAAAAAATTTATGGGTACTGGAGGTGGAACTTATACTACCAAAAACGGTAATTATAATGAAAATATAGAATTCTTTTCCAGAGATAATTCAAAATCTGGACTAAAGTTAAAATTTGATTATGAAATTATTGATAATCAATGGAATCACAAAGGATTTAGTAGTAAAGGAGATCCTTTACATGAAATTTGGATTTCTAGATAATTAAAATTGTTTATATAAAAACTAAAATCCAAATAGAATTACGTGAAATAAATGATGAACTAAAGGCGATTTATCATGGTAAAGATTCAGTATGTATTTAGGTTTTTAAAAATAGAGTTGAAAGAAATAAATTTATGGACTAAACATTTGGAATGCTAAAAAAATAGAGAGAAGATCATTACATTTCAAATTATAAAAAAAACCCCAACAGTTAGTTGGGGTCTTTTTTTTTGTGCGGGTGAAGGGACTCGAACCCCCAAGCCGCGAAGCACTAGATCCTAAGTCTAGCGTGTCTACCAATTTCACCACACCCGCAAAAGGCATGCAAATATAAGCAACATTATTAAAATATCCCCAAAGAAATAACTATGTCAAAAAAACATATTTAATTACTTTTACAATAAAAAAAGATTGAAAAATTTTAGTAATTACATAAAAACAAACTCAGAAAGATTTTTAAATGAATTATTTGAACTTCTGAAGATACCATCAATAAGTGCACTTAATGAGAATAATTCTGATACCAGATTAGCAGCTGAACTTATTAAAAAACATCTTGTGGATTTAGGTCTAAGCAATTGTGAAATTTGCGAAACACCAGGGCATCCAATTGTATATGGTGAAAAAATAATAGATGTTAATCTTCCCACTGTTCTTGTATATGGACATTATGATGTTCAGCCAGTTGATCCATTAAATCTTTGGGACAAAGATCCTTTTAAACCTTACATTAAAAAAACTAAAATACACCCTGAAGGAGCTATATTTGCCCGCGGAGCTTGCGATGATAAAGGGCAAATGTTTATGCACATTAAAGCTCTAGAGACTATGCTAGAACACGGAGATCTTCCTTGTAATGTTAAGTTAATGATTGAAGGTGAAGAGGAGGTTGGTAGTGATAATCTTGAAATATTTGTAAAACAAAATAAAGAAAAACTTTCTAACGATATTATTTTAGTTTCAGATACAGGAATGATTAGTAAAACCATCCCATCGATAACAACAGGCCTGAGGGGTCTTTCATATATGGAAGTTGAAATTACTGGTCCAAACAGAGATTTACATTCAGGACATTATGGCGGGACTGTAGCTAATCCAATAAACATATTAGCTTCAATGATCGCATCGTTACATGATTCAAATAATAAAATTACTATTCCAGGCTTTTATGATAAAGTTTTAGAGTCTTCAGAAGAAGAAAAAAAAGCAAGTTCAAGAATTCCATTTAACCTAGATGAATTTGAAGAATCTATAGGAATAAATTCTGTTCACGGAGAAACTGGGTATTCCACTATTGAAAGGCAATCAATTAGACCTGCACTTGATGTTAACGGAATTTGGGGAGGTTATACAGAGGAGGGTTCAAAAACTGTTTTACCATCAAAAGCTTATGCTAAAATTTCGATGAGATTAGTGCCAGGACAAAACTGGAGGGAAATAAGTTCTCTATTTTCACAACACATTAAAAATATTACTCCAAATGGAGTCTCTTCAAAAGTAACAGAACATCACGGGGGAGAGCCTTATGTAGCACCAACAAATACCATAGGTTTTCAAGCAGCTAGTAAAGCCTATCAAGAAGTTTTTAATTTGAAGCCTATTCCAACAAGAGATGGCGGTAGTATCCCCATCATTGCATTATTTGAAAAAGAACTTAATAGTAAAACCATTCTAATGGGGTTTGGTTTAGACAGTGATGCTATTCATTCTCCTAATGAACATTATGGGGTCTCTAACTTTTTAATGGGAATAGAAACGATTTCAAAATTTTATTTTCATTACTCTAAACTTTATAAAGGCTAATTTCCAAGATTGATAATAAAAAATTCTGAAGCAATTCCATCTGCAAGAAACATACCGTCGATAGTAGTTTTAAAGATTTTATTTTCATTTTTTAAATGCCCCGATTTAATAAAACTTTTTGATTTTTCTAAAAAGTGATTTTTATATTTTAATCCAAAATTATTTTCTAAAAAATCTTCAGAAATTCCCCAAATTGTTCTTAATCCCGTCATTACGTACTCATTATAAAGATCTGTTTTGGTTAATTTCTCAGATTCAAAATAAACCTTATTATTACTTAAAGCTTTTACATATAAATTGTTATTGGAAATATTCCAACTTCTCGATGATCCATTAAAACTGTGAGCTGATGGTCCAATTCCCAAATATTTTTTTCGTAACCAATAAGCAGAATTATTTTTAGAGTAATAACCCTCTTTACAAAAACTAGATAGTTCATAGTTAATATAACTACAATCGGTTAACTTTTTAGATAACAATTTGTACTGTTTAAAAACTAATTCTTCATCTAATAAATTTACTAATCCCTTTTTTATATAACTCTCAAGTGCAGTTTTTGGTTCAACTGTCAAGGCATAAGCTGAGATATGATTAACATCATATGAAATTGCAATATCTAAATTGTTCTCCCATGTTGCAAGGTTGCTTTCGGGCATCCCATACATCAAATCAATTGAAATATTATTAAAATATTTTTTTGAACGCTCAATACATTTTTTTGAATCTGAGGAATTATGAACTCGATTCATTATTTTTAATTCTTTATCATTAAAAGATTGTATTCCTATACTCAATCTATTTATTTTACACTTTGAGAGCTCTTGTAATTTTATATTTGTTAAATCATCAGGATTTGCTTCTAAAGTAATTTCTAAATCTGATTTGGTTTTAAAATTTTTACAAATTAACTCAATAAAAGAATTTATTTCATTAATCTCTAGTAATGAAGGCGTACCCCCACCAAAATAAATAGTTTCAATTAATTCATTATAATTTTTAGATTTAATTTCTATTTCTCTCAACATTGATAAAATCAAACCACTTTTATTTTTAATTGAGGTTGAAAAGTGAAAATTGCAATAGTGACAAGCTTGCTTACAATAAGGTATATGAATGTATATTCCGGACAAATTGTATTATTTTAATCTTTTAGGATTTTTTTTTACAAAAGATGACCAGTCACTATATTTATTTCCAGAAATAACAATATTAGAATTATAAAAATGACAGACTGCTGCAGCTAATCCGTCTGTAGAATCTAGATTTTTTGGTAGTTCCTTGATAGACAGTAAACTTTGAAGCATTCTTGCTACTTGTTCTTTTGAAGCGTTTCCATTTCCGGTAATAGCCATTTTAATTTTTTTTGGGGAATATTCAGTTATTGAAATCTCCCTTGATAAACCTGCGGCCATGGCAACTCCTTGCGCTCGCCCAAGCTTTAACATAGATTGAACGTTTTTACCAAAAAAAGGTGCCTCAATTGCAATTTCGTCTGGGCTATACTTATCAATTAATTCAATTGTTCTTTCAAAAATATGTTTGAGTCTTAAATAATGATTATCGTATTTTTTTAATATTAGTTCGTTCAACTGAATAAAGGACATCTTTTTATTAACAACCTTTATTAATCCAAAGCCCATAATAGTAGTTCCTGGATCAATTCCTAAAATAATTTTTTCCTTTTTTTCACTTACCAAAATTAATTTGTTTTTAAGATTAAAGGTAAATCAAAACTGGTACTAACCTGAACTCCAATATTGGTTTTTGTAGCGGGGAGAATCTTAGGGAGATTATTAATAGCTTTTATCAATATTGAGTCAATCTTTGGAAGTTGATTTTTTATTTCTAAGCTAATTTCTAAACCAGAATAAAAAATCTTACCATTTTTATCGACTAAAAGAGAAACCAATAAAGTATCATGCAATTGTTTTTCAACAATAATTTTACTAAAATCTATATTATTATAAATTAATTCTACTAGTTTTTCTTGAAAGCAAGTTTTTCTCTGAGCATCAGTACTCAATTCATCACATTGTGAAATAGAGGGCGGTTCGTCTTTAATGCCCCATTCAATTGAGGAGGAGGGAATTTCTATTTCTCTTTTTACAATATGATTATTACAACCCAAAACAAAAAAGAATAAAAGAAAAATAATCATTAATTTCATTATTCTTGTAAATTACAAAAAATTCAAATTTATATTTTAAAATTTTAATTAATTAATGGACGTATTTTTTTTAGTAATTGGATTGATTTTATGTATCACTGGGTTAATTGGAAGTTTTATTCCAATAATTCCTGGTCCAATTACAAGCTGGGTAGGGCTACTTTTTTTAAACTTTACATCATTTGTTAGTTTCAACTTTTCTTTTATTTCCGCTACATTTTTAATAGCAATTTCCGTTTTTATATTAGATCTAATAATTCCAGTCATTGGTTTAAAAAAACTTGGTGGGACAAAAAAAGGAATTATTGGAGCATCAATCGGTTTGTTATTAGGTGTTTTTATTGGTCCTCTTGGAATATTGATTGGCCCTTTTATCGGGGCTCTTTCAGGAGAATTAATGAACAACTTTGTATTGAAAAAAGCATTAAAAGCTTCTTTGGGAACTTTAATTGGGTTTTTAGCAGGAGTTGTAATGAAATTTACTGTATCCTTTATTTTTCTTTCAATTTATGTCAGAGAAATTTTGACAATTATACTTTAGTAATACTTAAATCTATTATCTTCAATTTGTGCTGATTCTTTTAAAGAATTAAAAACTCCACTTTGAGCATTAGCTCTTGAGGGCTGTAATAATTGATTAGAATAAGAAGAG
>JAQWJH010000098.1 GCA_029248455.1 Flavobacteriaceae bacterium | reverse complement strand
CCATATAACTCTTCCAGTGATATCAAACAGTGTCATATTAATATTTTCATCAGACCCACCTACCCATAGTTTAGATGCTGCATTGGCAGGGTTAGGGCTTAACAGAATATCTTCAGAGATGAATATCGTTTCTTCAAATATTCCTTGACATTCTTTGTTAGCAGTTACTTTAATAGTATTAATACCAGTGGTTAGTGACAGATTAATATTATCATCATAAGTTGTAATAAGGTTACCATTTAAGATGATATTGTATTTAGTTCCTCCACCTAAATCTAGAGTAATATTTCTATCGTCCCTGTTGACAGAGGATAAAACTGAAAGATCTCGTGGTTCTTTAACATTTGCATCAAAACATTGTTTAAGATTTGGAAATTCGTCAGTAGTTAAACATACTTTATATAAACCTGATTTTAAATCTTTTAGCGACCAGTCTGAACCACTTATTTTTTCAGGTTTGTGACTAAAATCCGAGGGGCCTCCAGAAATTGCTATATCAAATGAAAACCCTAGATCACCTTTTATGGTTACTTTAATTGACCCATCATTTGAACTTCGACATGTTTCATTAGTGTGTTCTACTTGAATAGAATCAGTGGGGATAGGGTAGGGATCACATACGTCACCATAGCCGTCTTTATCAAAATCCTTTTGATCAAAATTTGGTGTATTTGGACAATTATCTTCTTCATTTATAATTCCGTCATTATCGAAATCATTAGAAACTATTATCAAATCAATACCTGTTTGTTCAACCTTAGCAACACCTCCGCTTTCTGCTGTAATGATTAACGGATAAGTATTAATCTCTAAATCATCAGGAATGTTAAGTTCAATTAAAATTTCGCCGTCCTGATTTATAGCTACTTTTTTTGATGGAATAAATTTAGTTGTAATTCCAGAGGGAAGTCCAGTAATTGAAAATTCAGTTTCTTCGTTATAATCTTTAAAAATCTTATACTTAACTATAAAAGAACCAGTTGTACCTTGATCAATTTTTAAACTTGATTTTTCAGAACTTAGCCTAAGCATGGGCACATCGGAATCAAAATTTGAGGAGTAAAAGCCTCTTCCGTAGGTTGAAGCGAATACAGCATAATCATCTCTCATATCCAGGTCAGTCACTCTCACGTCGCTCATGCCATTAAAACCTTGGACCCAGTTCGGAAACGCATCTTTGAAGTTTTTAGTATACCAAACTCCTAAATCTGTTCCAATAATGACTTCATTAGAAACAATAGGGTTTTGAAGTATACATCTCACAGGAAGATCAGGAAGATCACCCTCTTTAATTTCCCAGTTTTTACCTCCATCAGAACTGTAAAATATATTTTTAACTGCATAATTGTGAAAAGTAACAAAAATCTCATCTTCATCTGACCCAAACTCAATATCGGAAACGCTACCTAAAAATGTACTTCCTGTTATATTAGTGAAAGCAGCTGTCACTCTATTAGCATTTTCTATTTTTAAAACCTTTCCGTTTTCTAAACCGACCATTAAGGTGGAACTATCATTATTAAAAGGAGAAACAGTTAAGGCAGATATATTTGAATCCATTGAAGCATTGGAGAGTAGAATTTTTTCAGCATTACTATTTTTTTCAGATTCTTTAAAATCGTCCCAACCATAATAGGCAGCAATTTGATTTGATCCATAATTTGAATACAAAACACCAAAGTTTGAATCTAAAGCTTGTGTATTGATAAAGTCTCCATTTGAAGAACTTTCACTGTTAATTTGAAAGAGTTGATTGGATTTAAAATCATAGGCGTCTACATATCTGTTATAAACGTAGTTAGTGATAAAATAAGGTTTCTCAATATTTTGTGAAAACATTGAGGCTGCTCCATCTCCTCCACTAACATCGTGCCCTTGACTTATTCCACTATTTCCATTTGCCAATAATTGTGTGCCATTGTCTTGCAGACCACCTATAAAAACATCTTTATTTTCACTGATGGACAAAGTACTGCTTAGTCTTGTTGATAAATCTGTTCCAGAAACTTGCTTATTTAAACCCTCAAACATTTTAGTTGGCGCTACACCAACGGTGTAAATTTGACTGGTGATAAAATTTTTATTTCTAGAGCTAATAGATTCAGATCCATTATTAGAAATACTCAAATAAACACCACCGTCATTACCAAATAATTTTTTAGTTGAATCAAATGTTGAAAAAGCAGCTCCGTGTTGATCCCCATGAGCATATTGATTTCCAAAACTCCCATACCAGTGCGACATTTGATCCCAGGGATTATTATTTGCACTAGCTGTTCCACCAGTTGTTGATTTAAATAAATCTATTCCTCCAACATAAATATTGTTAGGATTGTTTGGTTCGCTTTCAATTAATAAATCATAAAATGATTGTCCTCTGGTAAAATCTGAAGCAGTAATATTAGTGTCTGCATCGTCGGGAAGGGTTAAAATCTTAAGGCTTGAATTGAATTCATCATTGGATTTTATAATAGTTACAGGACTTGATGAAACGTTAACACTTGCTAAAGCATAAATATCTCCATTAGCAGCAATTTCTAGTTCTGTTCTTCTTCCATCTTCAATAGTATGTTTTTTTATAAATCTATCAGCATTTTCATTGGCAACTAAAATAGTTCCCCCGCCCACACCTCTAAAATTCCTTGTTGTAGACATCCATAATTTATTAGTAGCTGGAGAAATTTCTAAATCCATAGGTTGATAAGTCGAATTGGAACCACTAATAAATGATTCGATTTTAGTCCAGGTCGAACCACCATCTAAGGATTTCCAAACCCCATAATCATTGACTCCAAAAATATGTGAGGCAGCATCTCTGTGAGTAGATGTTCCCGCGGCAATAAAAATTTCTGAATCACCATTGTTGTTTCTAACAACCACATCATTTATATAAAATATTCCAGGTATTACTGTTGTTCCTTTAGATGTTGAATACTCTTCACTTAGTGAGACAGTTACATTTTGGTTTTTTAAAGCGTTTTTAAGTTTAAAACCATCGGATGTTGATATCATAATTGATGGAATGTAAATTGCGTCTGCTCCATCTGTTCCTCCCATTACAATAGGAGCAGGACTCCAATCAGTTTGACTACCATCATCTCTGTTAATGACAATTACTGCTTTAGCTCCTGCATCTTGTGCTTTTTGAACTTTACTAATAAAACTACAATCTCCCCTGTCAATCAATGCTATCTTTCCATTCATTGCAGCAACATTTGCTGAGGTTAAATTTTGACAAGCGTCAGATGTAATTCCCCCAATACCATCGGAGACATCACCATCAGTAGATCCATCGTTTGCTAGTACTAGATCTTTAATAATGGCAGTCTTTGAGAGAGAGGGTCCAAAAGCGGCTGCAACATAAGTATAAGGGCCAAGTTCTGAGGGATCAATGACTTTAACATAATTTCCTGGGCTAATGTAAGTTGTTTCTGATTCAGATTTCCCACCAAAGATATTAAACCAAGTTTCCCCTGCGTCTGTAGATTTCCATAAGCCATTTCCAAGAGCCTCTGCACCAGTGTATGATTCACCTGTACCTGCATAAAATGTTTTGGTATTATTCGGGTCGTATGTAATACTAGAAACTGGAATATTATCAGGTATTCCTTTAGTTATATGTTCCCACGCTGATTCATTATTTGAGATGTTAGAATTCTTAAACAAACCACCACTAACTCCTCCCGCAAATACTGTTTCACTTGAACTGTCATTGGGATCAAACATTAATCCTTTTGTTCTTCCTCCGACATTTCCTGGCCCTCTTTCTTTCCATTTCATATCTTCAGACTCACCTGGAACAGTAGGATTTTTTTTTGATTTAAATCTATTTTTTCTTAAATCGTATTGTAGTTCAAGAAGCTTTTCAGGATTAGGTTTTCCATCAACTGGGTTCATTGATAGTTCCCACATTTTTTCAGAGTATTTATTTGGAGGAAGCTCGTTTTTCTTTCTTTCTTCTTTAGAAAGTTTATAGGTTGTTTTAAAAGGACTATTTTCTAAGTTGTTTTGGTGAATGAATCTTTTAAACTTTATTGATATTAAATTGAAATTAGAAAATATAACGATGGAGAAAAGCGCCGTCCATGTTATATGTGTGTATTTTTTTTTCAATTAAGTAATTTTATTTAAAAAGAAGATGCAAGATAAATAATCATTTAAAAGAAAAAAAACATACTTAAAGGTATGGTTTTAAGTGTTTTACTCAGATTTAACATCTGAATAAGAAAATAAAATGAACTATAAGTTTTATTTAACTATAAATTTATAAATACCAGAGTCCGAGTGATTTCCCTTATCATCCTTGGCTATAACTCGCCAAAAATAAGTTCCTGCAGACAAATCTTCATTTTTTTCAGTTGCAGATTGGTCAGTGCTTATTAGAGTTGTGCCGTCAACTTTATCCAATTTAATGTCAAATTTGTGAGTATCACCTGTATCAACGTCGCTAACTGTCCAAGAAAGTTTAATTGAACCAGTATTAACTTTAGCGTCATTTTTAGGAGATATTATTTCTGCTGGAAAAGGTGCGTGGTTAAATTGTGCTTCACCAGACAAATAAAACTTCCACACTTCAGATTTAGCAATTTTTGATGAACCACTATTTTTAGACGTTATTTGCCATGAATACGGCTGACCTTTAGGTAATGTAACTTCCAAAGTGTTTGTGCTAGAGTTCTGCGTGGTGACTTCATTTGAAAGCAAATTTATTATTGTAATGGTATAACTTTCTGTATTCTCAGATTTGTTCCATTCAAACTTTACTTTTTCAACTTCTAGACATTGAGAGTTGTTTGCAGGTTTGGATAAGTTAGCAGCAGTTGGATCAACGGGAACTCTAAAAGTATAAGGATCACTTGAACAAGATGATAGTATCAAACACATAACGATAAGTGAGTTGATTAATATTCTCATTCTCTAATTACTTTAATTGATTTTTTTATTGTTTCTGAGTCTACTTTCAGAATGTACATTCCAGCTTTTACATCTGAGAAAGGCACGTTTAGTGATCTGGAGTAAGGGACTTTGTCGTTTCTGGTCCATATAACTCTTCCAGTGATATCAAACAGTGTCATATTAATATTTTCATCAGACCCACCTACCCATAGTTTAGATGCTGCATTGGCAGGGTTAGGGCTTAACAGAATATCTTCAGAGATGAATATCGTTTCTTCAAATAT
>JAQWJH010000092.1 GCA_029248455.1 Flavobacteriaceae bacterium | reverse complement strand
GAAGAGCTATGTATAGCAATTATATTACTTTTTTCATCCATTTCGCTATGTGTTAAAACATACTTAGGCATATTTACTTCAGTTTTATTAAAAAAAGAAAGTTAAAAGCAAATTAATTATTTAGCTTTTTAAAAAGAACACATGCATTATGACCTCCAAACCCAAAGGTATTACTCATAGCAAAATTAACAGTTCTCTTTTGCGATTGGTTAAATGTAAAGTTAATTTTAGAATCTATATTTTCATCAGTGTTTTGGTGGTTAATTGTTGGAGGCACAACCCCATTGTTAATAGACAGAATCGAAGATATCGCCTCAACTGCACCTGCTGCGCCTAGAAGATGTCCAGTCATAGACTTTGTGGAATTAATATTCATTTTATAAAGATGATCCCCAAAAACATCTTTTAAAGCCTTTGCTTCTGCGACATCACCTAAAGGAGTAGATGTACCATGCATATTTACAGTATCAACCTCAGAAAAATCAATTTTAGCGTCTTTAATGCAGTTCTGCATTACTTTAATTGCCCCAATCCCCTCAGGATGGGGGGCGGTCATGTGATGTGCGTCTGAAGACAATCCGCCACCAATTAGTTCTGCGTATATTTTTGCACCTCTTTTTAGAGCATGCTCATAACCTTCTAAAATAAGACAACCTCCACCCTCTCCTAGAACAAAACCGTCTCTTTCTTTGTCAAAAGGACGCGAAGCAGTTTTTGGATCGTCATTTCTTGTGGATAATGCATGTAGAGCATTAAAGCCGCCAATTCCTGAAATTGAGACACCAGCTTCGGAACCGCCAGAAACGATAACGTCAGCATATCCAAGACGGATATAATTAAGTCCATCAATAATAGCATTTGAGGAGGAAGCGCAAGCAGAAACAGTGGCAAAATTTGGTCCTCTGAAGCCATTTCTGATAGAAATAATCCCTGGCGCAATGTCAGGAATCATTTTAGGAATCATAAACGGATTAAACCTGGGAGTGCCATTTCCTGATGCAAAACCTAATACTTCGTTTTGAAAGGTTTCAAGGCCACCTATTCCAGCTCCCCAAATAACACCAATCCTATCCTTATCAATTTTTTCCACATTTAAACGAGAGTCTTTTATTGCCTCATCTGAGGAAACAATTGCATATTGAGCGAACCTATCCATTTTTCTTGAAAGCTTTCTATCCATAAAGTTTTCAGGATCAAAATTCTTAAGCTCACATGCAAATTGTGTTTTGAACAGAGATGCATCAAAATAAGTAATATCAGCAGCTCCACTTTTACCGCTAATTAGGCCATCCCAATAATCAGAAACGGTGTTACCAATAGGTGTCAATGCCCCTAAACCGGTAACAACAACACGCCTTAACTCCATGGGTATTATTTTGAGCTTTCAATGTATTGGACTGCTTGTCCAACAGTAGCTATTTTTTCAGCTTGGTCATCTGGAATTTGTATATCGAATTCTCTTTCGAATTCCATAATAAGCTCAACAGTATCTAATGAATCTGCTCCGAGGTCGTTGGTGAAACTGGCAGAAGCCACTACTTCGTTTTCGTCAACTCCTAGTTTGTCAACAATGATTGCATTTACACGAGATGAAATATCTGACATAATTCTTTGGTTTAAAGTTCTGACAAAAATAAAAAACTTTACATTATATCAACTCTTTTTTTAAATAAATGCTAAAAAAGAATAATGATTCGAGTTGAATAAAGAGCTTAAATTATGTTATTTTGCTGTAAATAGTATTGATTAAAATTAGATTTGAAAAAAATTATATTATTTGCTTCTGGATCAGGCACAAATGTTGAAGCAATTGTTAAATATTTTGCAAAAGAAATAAAAGTTTCAATAGAATTGTTAGTGTGCAACAATCCCAAAGCCAAAGTTGTTCAAAAGGCAAAAGCATTTAACATAAACACATTAATTGTAAATCGGCAAATTTTTTATGATTCACTTGAAACCTTAACTGTAATATCAAAAATAAAACCTGATTTAATTGTTTTGGCTGGATTTTTATGGAAAATACCAAACTATTTAACTGAGGCCTACAGCAATAAAATAATTAACATCCACCCCGCTCTTCTCCCAAAGTTTGGAGGAAAAGGGATGTATGGGATAAATATTCATAAAAAAGTAATTGAACAAAACGAAATACAATCTGGTATAACAATTCATTATGTTAATAAAAATTATGACGAGGGAGAGCGGATTTTTCAAAAAGCGATAAAAATCAAAACTGACGAGACCGCTGAGCAATTATCATTAAGAATTTTAAAATTAGAACATAAATTTTTTCCATTGACAATACATAAACTTTTAAAAATTGAGTAAAGGGACAATAAATATATACACTGACGGTTCGTCAAGAGGAAATCCTGGACCAGGGGGCTATGGTATAATAATGGAGCATAAAGAATCGGGTTACTTAAAAGAATTTTCGCAGGGTTTTAGAAAAACAACCAACAATAGAATGGAGTTGATGGCAGTAGTTGAGGCGCTTAATAAAATCAAAAAAGAAAGCGCCATAGTTACAGTTTATACAGACTCTAAATATGTTTCTGATTCAGTTGAAAAAAAATGGGTTTTTGGTTGGCAAAAAAATAATTTTAAAAAGAAAAAAAACATAGATTTGTGGATTAAATTTTTAAAAATTTACGAAAAACATACCATAAAATTTATTTGGGTTAAAGGACATAATAATCACCCACAAAACGAAAGGTGCGATGAATTGGCTGTATCGGCATCAAAAACAAACAACCCAGCCATTGATATTGTATACGAACAAGAACAAAAAAACTTATTATGAAAAAAACATTAATTGTCGGCACCGTTGCATATGATGAAATTGAAACTGTAAAAGGAAACTCTGGAAAAGTTTTAGGTGGCGCAGGAACATACATAGCACTATCATGTTCTCATTTTAAATCAAACTCCTCACTTGTTTCTGTTGTTGGCGGTGATTTTGAAAAAAAATATTTAGCATTATTAGAATCTAAAGGGGTTGATATAAGTGCTATTGAAATAATAAAAAACGGAAAAACTTTTTACTGGAAAGGCAAATACCATAAAGATTGGAATAAGCGAGACACCCTTGCCACAGAACTAAATGTTTTAGCAGACTTCAACCCAAAAGTTCCGGAAGAGTTTAAACGTCCAGATGTTTTAATTTTAGGGAATTTACACCCAATTGTTCAAGGAGCTGTCTTGAACCAGCTTTCTAAAAAACCAAACGCAATAATTCTAGATACGATGAATTTTTGGATGGATACTGCTTTAGAGGATTTAACTAAAATAATAAAGAGAGTAAGTGTTGTAGTTATTAATGATGAAGAGGCCATGCAGCTTTCTGGTAAAGAAACTCTTTTTTCCGCCGCTGAGGAGATTTTAAAACTAGGCCCAAAATATGTTGTTATAAAAAAAGGAGAACATGGAGCCATGTTATTTGGAGAAGATCAATTTTTTATTTCACCTGCATATCCAGTTGAAAATGTTGTTGATCCAACAGGCGCAGGAGATTCATTTGCAGGAGGGCTCGGAGGTTATCTTTCAGAAAAAAGCGAGTTAAGTTTTGAAAATTTAAAAAAAGGAATAGTTTATGGAACAATTATGGCTTCATTTTGTGTTGAAAGTTTCGGAACACAATCAATGGAAATGATTAAAAAGGAACAAATTGTAAGCAGATTAAATAAGTTTAAATCCTTCACAAATTATAACGCCTAAAAAAAGTAATGTTTAGCCAAGGCAATCTAAATAAAACACTAAATTTACTTTTTAAGTAATTTTTATATGAGTGACCAAATTAAACATGAATGCGGAATAGCTCTTATAAGACTTCTTAAGCCTCTTGAATTTTATCAAAAAAAATACGGCACCATTAATTATGGTGTTAATAAAATGTATTTGATGATGGAAAAGCAACACAACAGAGGCCAAGATGGCGCTGGCTTTGCAAGTGTAAATATTGATGCTAAGCCTGGCGAAAAATATATTTACAGACAAAGATCAGCATCAAAACAACC
>JAQWJH010000089.1 GCA_029248455.1 Flavobacteriaceae bacterium | reverse complement strand
AACCTTGTCTAAAACTTAATCCATAATTCAAAGCTTTTTCAGGATTTAATCCATAAAAATTACCATTTTTATTTATAAGATTAATCGTACGTCCAGTAGAAAATATTTCTTGATTCTCAGAAAAAATATTTGAAGCTTTTCGTCCAGAACCAATAGAAAATCTGAAAACTGATTTATCAAATGGCTGATACCTTAAATTAAGTCTGGGTGTGAAAAAAGATCCCAAAGTATTGTGTATATCATATCTAATACCAGCAACCAAACTTATGTCTTCTAGATTATCATAACTGTACTCAAAAAAGCCTCCAATTGATTTGTCAATTCTATTATAATTTATTTTATTTGAATCGACAAATTCTTCAAAATCATCATAAGAAAAGGTTAAACCTGCTTTAAACTTGTTTAACGTATTTCCAATAATAGAATTATAAAGAAAACTGGAATAAAAACTATTTTGATTTATGTCATAATTACGAACGCCAAAAAAAGAATTTTGATTGTGAGTAGAATAAGCCATTTGAAAGCCAATAGATTGATACGGAATATTTGGATTTACATAACCTAATTTAAAATTAGAATCGAATCTTTCAGTATTAATTTGGCTTATCCAAGCCATCCTTTTAAATTTCAAATTAGCAGCATCCTCACCAGCTTCTTTATCGTTTTTCATATATCTCAAGCCTAAAAAACTTACAATCCCATTTTCTAGGTCAGTAAATTGATATCTATTAAATAAATTAAATCCTTTAAAAGTAGGGTGATCTAAAAAACCATCATAATTATTATCATGAATACTTAAATTATTATCAGCATGAACTAAAAAAATTGTATTAATTTTCGAAGATAATTTTTTATTTACGTGAAAATTAAATTCATTTCTTCCCATACCAGATCTAAAAACATTAATAAATATTGGGGCATCATTTATTGGTTTTTTTAGCTCTATATTAATTTGTCCTGAAATACTTTCAAATCCATTAACCACACTTCCAGTTCCTTTGGTAATTTGCATACTTTCTACCCAAGGTCCAGGGATAAATGATAATCCGTACACTTGTGAGGCGCCTCGAACCATAGGAATATTTTCTTCAGTTATCAATAAATAAGGGCTTTCTAAACCAAGCATTCTGACTTGCTTAACGCCAGTAATTGCATTGGAATAACTAACATCAATTGAAGGGTTAGTTTCAAAACTTTCAGAAACATTACAGCAGGCAGCTTTTAATAACTCCTCACTAGAAACACTAACAATATTTTGCGTTTTAAAATAAGATTTTTGGATTGTATTTTTTCTTTTAGAAATTATAACCTCATCTAATTCACTCAAATTCTCGATCATTATATGATCATACCTCTTGATTCCATTAATAGAAACTGAATCTTTTTTAAATCCTAATGTTTCAATTAATAAAATGTTAGAATTATTAGAAAAAGGAATCGAATAGTTACCATTATTATCTGAAATAGTTCCAATTGATGAATCTTTCCAATAAATACTTACACCTTCCAAATTAACATACTTTTCTTCTTCATTTAAATAAGAAATATTTCCAGTTAAGTAGTCTTGAGAATATGAGACGAATACTAAAAAAAATAGTAAAAAGAATATTTTAAAAAAATTCATACCACAAATTAAACCAAAATAAATTTTTAAGTAATTATAAAATTAATTATAAATCTTGCAAAATTTTATCATAGTTGATTTAATCCTATTCTTTCTATATTTTTTTTTCTGTAAATAGAGGGTGATAATCCTGTTTCTTTTTTAAAGTGATTACTCAAATGTGACACTGAATTATAATCAAATTTATAGGCGAGCTCTTTAATACTTAACTGATTATAACTTAAAAATTCTTTTATTTTTTCTATTTTAAATTTTAAATAATATTTTTCAATTGTTATTTTTTCATGTTTTGAAAAAATTTTACTCAAATAATTATAACTATAATTTAAATTTTCAGACAAGAGTTTAGAAATCGAAGTTTTTTCACGGCTTTCTAAATTCAAAAATTGAATTAATTGAGTTTTTATTTTTGAACAAATCATTTCATTTGAATTTTCGATTAATTCAAAACCATTAACATTAAGCGAAGCTTTTAATTCTAAAAGATTAGATCTGCCAAAATTATTAATAAAATAATGACCCAATGATACAAATTTGTAGTCAATATTAAGATTATTAAAAATATTATTTATTGAGGACACGCATCGATCACAAACCATATTTTTTATAAAAACTTCATTTATTTTATTCATTAATATTATTTAAATAAAATTTAGATCTATTAATACTGTTAACTCTAATATCTTCCCAAAACAAATTAATATCTGCTTTGTGATAATCTTTTACTGAGGAAACTAGTAATTTCTTCAAAACACCCATTTTAGGTAATTTCACATAAATCTTGCTATCAATATCTTCAATTTTAACTGTATTGGGATATATTTTACTATTCAAATAAAGAAATCCTTTGTGGTCCTTATAATTAGAAACTTTACTGGAATTCCAAGTAATAGGATTTGAACACAAAGCGCCTTCTATCCATTCAGGTGAAACAGTAAAAACTGCCTTTTTAGTTTTTCTTTCAGACATTAATCTAAAAGTATTCCATGTAACAAATCCGCCAGTTTCGTTTTCGTTATTCATCAATTTAATATTATTAAAATCTGTATCAGTAATTTTAGTTCCTATTAAATAGGCTGCAATAAGTTTCTTCTGCAGTGGCTTATTATCAAAAAAATCTTGTAAAATTCTTTTTGCATGGCCTGCGCCCTGACTATGGCCTGCTATAATAATGGGTCTATTATTATTATATTTCTTAAGAAATGTTTTAAAAGCTTCCTTAACATCCTGATAAGCCATTTCATAAGCTTCTTCTCCCCCATTTTTCCAAAACGATTCTCTAAAAACCCTAAGATGAGCTTGTCTGTAAAAGGGAACATATAAATTTCCTGTGGAATACCAAGCTGAAGATTGATACTTAACAGTTGATGCTAAAACATAATTACGGATTTTATCATCATAGATATCTGCGTTCCATGAGATGTCATTTTTATCAGATAGCATTGTTGGGTAAATGAAAAATACATCAATAGGAAGTTTTTTATCCTCAGATTTAAACTCTGATAAAACATCAATATCATTTTCTGGATGAACAGCCCAAGATTTTAGTAATTTATAATTTGGAGCATCGGAAATTTCGAAATCAGAAAACATAGAACTATTGTACTCAATTGGTTTATTAGCTTCCGAAAGTAGCCCGCAAGAGCTAAAAAAAAGTAAAACAATAAAATATAAATTTTTCATTTTTAATTATTTACAATTATCATGCTAAACAGTTTAATTGTGATTTTAATTGGATAAATCAAATTATTCAAGAGTAACAGTCCTTGTGGAAGGGTTAAATGGGGTATCAATTAAAATACCATTAGAATCTATTAATTCTAATTTAATAATAATTTCACCCTTTGGTAATCCTTCAATATAGTATGGCACCCATTCATCGATAATAAACTCATTATCTTGAATTGTAGCCTTAACTTTATTTCCCTCACTTGAAATTTCAGTATTAATTAAATAAAAATCTAAAAGTAATTTATTGGTGTCCTCTCCCATGTATTTCCCTTTTGGTCTACTGTAAAATAAAAATTCATTAGATAAATCAATTTGATTTTTATCACCAACTTCCTCCAATACATAAGCATTAGGGTTTTTAACTGACTCGTGGTGTGACCTAGATAAAAATGCTAACAAAACATCTCCCTCTTGAACTTCTTTACTGAACTTTGAAGAATAATGAGCAGAATATGGATCGTTATTAACAATGAAGTGAATGTGTTGACCTTTACCTGAATTTGCAAGACGATAGTCAAAATCATTTTTTGTTTGAATTCCCAGTTCATAATTACTCAATTCAAAAGAAAAAGAATATTCATTGTCACCTTTAACAACATCCGCCATTGAAAGTTTAGCATTTTCATAACTGGGAGAACCTTCAACTTTATTAATAGTAATTTCATTAGAACTATTACACGAAAAAAAAGTAAAGAGTAAACAGAAAAAAGTTAAATTTTGTAATATTTTTATCATTTTTTTAAATTTTTATATTTAAATACAAATTTAAATAATATTGTATCACCACTCTCTATCTTTATTATTTTTTTCCATCTGAAGAATTTCACTTTCTGATAATACTTTCAAAAATGATGGATGTTGTTCAATTGCAAATTCTATTTTCTCAACTATGCTTTTTACAGATTCGTTATCATAATCAATATCAATAGGATTTTTAATCTCCATAGATTGTAATATGTTTCTTTTTTTAATTCTTATACCTTTTTTATCAAAAGATCTTCTAAATCCATCAATTACAATTGGAACAACAATAGGTTTGTATTTCTTAATTATGTGAGCGGTACCTTTTCTTATTGGTTTGAAAGGAGTTGTAGTACCCTGAGGAAATGTAATTACCCATCCATCACTTAGAGCAGTGCCTATTTTACTTATATCACTCATTTTAACTTGCCTATTGATATTTTCGCCCTTAGATCGCCAAGTTCTTTCAACAGATACTGAGCCAACATAAGCAAGAATTCTTGGGAACAAGCCAGCTTTCATTGTTTCTTTTGCTGCTATGTAATAAATATTCAATTTAGGTTGCCAAAGGTAAGTGACATTTTTTATTGAGTCATCTCTTCCACTTAAACTTGCATTAAATACATGGAACATAGCTACTACATCTGCAAAATAAGTTTGATGATTAGAAACAAATAAAACATTATTTTGAGGAAGAGACCTTAATACCTCAGATCCCTCAATTTTTAACTTATTAAATCTATTGAATCTGGTGTGGGACAAAAAACCTAAAATTCTAATTAACCATTTTTTTATAAAAAGATTGTGGCCAAAAGGATTTCTCTTAAATATGTTCACTTAAAAATTTTGTTGTAGTAAATGTATTAAGAATTAACCATTTCTTTAAATAAGTCAATGAATTCGTTAATCATCATAGCAGTTGCTCCCCAAACTATATGATTATCAATTATATAGCTGGGAACTATTGTTTCTTTATTTTTTACATAAATTATAGATTGTACTATTTGTAATTTTAATAAATCCTCCAAAGAGGGATTTATAATTGAATAGACTTCTTTCCTGTCAGGGTTAAAAAATGGTTTTCCATTATATATTGATATAAAAGGTTGTACTATAAAATTACTAGGTGGTATGTATACTTTTGAAATTGGTCTTATGACTCTAATTAGATTTCTATCAACTCCCAGTTCTTCAACTGTTTCCCTAACAGCTGTGTCTTTTAAATCAACATCTGAATCTTCCATTTTACCACCTGGAAAACTAATTTGATTAGAGTGAACTCCGTTATAGGTATTTCTTAAAATCAGCGTCATAC
>JAQWJH010000082.1 GCA_029248455.1 Flavobacteriaceae bacterium | reverse complement strand
TTAAAATACTTAACTCATTAAGTAAAGATGTTTCTAAATTAAGAACAACTTTACTAGAGTCTTCTCTGAAAACTTTAAAATATAATATTAACAGAAAAAACAATAATTTAAAATACTTTGAATTTGGTAAAATTTATGAAAGTATTAAGGATTCTTACAACGAAAACAGAAGACTTTCCATCACTTACAGTGGAAAAATTATTTCCAAAAGCTGGAGAAACGAATTTATTAATGCTGAATTTTATTCACTAAAAAATATCGTAATTAATATTTTGTCAAAACTTTCTATAGAGTTTAATGAAAAACCAATAGAATTAAATGGTTTTAAAAAAACATTAGGTCTTTTTAATAAAGATAAAAAGTTAGCAATAATTGGTTTAGTTGACAAAAACACCTGTGGTCAATTTGATATAAAACAAGATGTTTTTTATGCTTCAATTGATATTGATCTAGTACACAAAAATTTAAATACAAATTTTCAGAAATATAAACCCTTATCAAAGTTTCAACCTGTTCAAAAAGACATGTCTTTTATAATTGATAAAAAAATTGAGTATTTTCAAATCAAAGATTTGTTAATGAAATCACACATAAAAAATTTAATTAATATGAATCTGTTTGATGTATATGAGGGAGACAAAATTGGTAAAAATAAAAAATCCTACGCACTAAATTTTACTTTGTCCAACTCTGAAAAAACTTTAAATGAAAAGGAAATTCATTTAGCTATGAATAAAATTCAAAATAAATTAAAAAATAACTTTAATGCTTTATTAAGAGATAAATAAATATGTATACGACTAATATTGAAACACAATTAAAAAAAAATAAAGATATTTCTCAAAATAAATTTGATAATTTAAAGGTAGATTTATATGACGATTTTGATCTAAATATAATTGATGGTAATAATATTTTTCATATCAATGATATTAAAAAAACGTGTATTGATTATCGTTTGAGGTTTTTAGATTCAAAATATTTTAAAGGAGATTACCCTGATTCAACATTAGAAAAAATCAAATCTTTTAAAAACAGCCATAAAATTAATCATGTAGATTTAAAAGTAATGGCTCCCTCCAAATTATTTAAATTAAAAAATTCTGATGATCCATTACTATTTTGTAATCTTGGAAATGAATACTTTTATTTAATAGATAAATGGGGAAACGATCTAAGCTATTTCAGAAAACTTAAAATGTGGCCTTTTAAATCATTAAAAAATATTATAATTTTTTTAGTAATCTTCACCTTTTTTATCTCTCTTCTAATTCCAAAAGGACTCTTTGTTTATGAAAATTCATTAATAACCGAATTTTTTATCACCTATTTGTTTATGCTAAAATCTTTAATAGCTGTTGTTATATTTTTTGGCTTTTCTTTAGGTAAAAACTTTAATACTGCAATTTGGAATAGAAAGTATTTTAATTGAAAATGAAGAACGATTTTGTCTTAATTTACAGAGGTTCTTTAATTATTTGTCAAAGAATTATTAACGAATTTAAAAAAAATAATATCCATGCGATTGTTAAAAATCAAAATGAGTCAGCAAGACTCGCTGGCTTTGGAATTATTTGTGATCAAATCATAGAGTTATTAGTACATCGTGATGAAAAAAATTTATCAATAAAAATTATTGATAATTTAGGAATAGAAATCCAATCTTAACTTTTTAACTTTTGGATCACTTATATAAGAGTCAAATGAGGATAGTCTATCAATAGCTCCTTTGGGAGTTAATTCAATAACTCTATCACCAACTGATTTAGCAAATTCAAAATCATGAGTGGTTATAAAAACATTTCCCTTAAATTTTTTTATAGAATTATTTAATGCCGTTATAGATTCTAAATCCAAGTGACTGGTCGGTTCGTCAAACATTAAGACATTTGACCTTAACATCATCATCCTTGAAAGCATACACCTAACTTTTTCACCCCCTGAAAGGACATCAGATGTTTTCAGTGCTTCTTCTCCACTAAAAATCATTTTACCCAGAAATCCTCTTATAAAAACTTCTTCTCTTTCTTCATCATTTTTAGCCCATTGCCTAAGCCAATCAACTAATGATAGTTTTTCTGTGAAAAAAGCATTATTATCGAGTGGTAGATAGGATTGAGATGTGGTAATTCCCCAATGAAATTTTCCTGAACTCGGTTTAATCTCATTGTTTATTATTTGATAAAATGCTGTTGTTGCTCTTGTATCTTTTGAATAAAGTACAACTTTTTCACCCTTATTAAGATTAAAACTAATTTTATCAAATAAAACGCTAGTAGAATCTGAGAAAGATAGATTTTCAACACTTAAAATTTGATCACCTGCTTCCCTGTCAGAATTAAATATAATTGCAGGGTACCTTCTAGAAGATGGTTTTATTTCCTCGATATTTAAATTATCAAGCATTTTTTTTCTAGACGTGGCCTGTTTTGATTTTGAGGCATTTGCACTGAATCTAGCAATGAAATCTTCTAATTCCTTTTTTTTCTCCTCCGCTTTTTTATTTTGCTGAGTTTTTTGTCTTAAAGCAAGCTGACTTGATTCATACCAAAAAGTGTAATTTCCGGAAAAATGGTTGATCTTTCCAAAATCAATATCTGAAATATGAGTACATACAGAATCTAAAAAATGTCTATCGTGAGAAACTACAATTACAGTGTTGTCATAATTTGAAATAAAATTTTCTAACCATTTAATTGTTTCAAAATCTAAATCGTTGGTAGGTTCATCCATAATCAATACATCAGGATTACCAAATAAGGCCTGTGCTAATAAAACTTTTACTTTTTGAACACCATCTAATTCACTCATTAATTTATAATGAAGATCTTCTTTTATATCTAAATTGGAAAGTAAAGCTGCCGCATCACTTTCAGCATTCCAACCATTCATCTCTTCATATTCTAACTGTAGAACTCCTACTCTATCGCTGTCTTTATCAGAAAAATCTGGATTAGAATATATATCATCCATTTCTTTTTTAATCTTAAATAGAATTTTATTACCCCTAATCACTGTTTCTAATACTTGTTTATCATCGAAGGCAAAATGATTTTGCTCAAGAACAGACATTCTTTTTCCCTGTTCTAAATGAACATTTCCAGAATTAGGCTCAAAATTTTTTGATAAAATTTTTAAAAAAGTAGATTTTCCTGCCCCATTAGCTCCAATTATTCCATAACAATTACCTTTTGAAAAAGTGGTGTTGACATCATCAAATAATATTCTTTTTCCAAATTGAACAGAAAGGTTAGAAACATTTAACATTTTTTTTTATTAAAAATTAATGCGGCAAATTTAATAAAATCAAATTTATGATTATTCTAAATTTATCTTTAAATTAAAAAATATTAATGTTTTATTTAATGTATAAAAAGTATATTTTAATATTTAACTTTATTATAACCACTGTCTCTTGTGGTTTTGATGATAATTCAACATATTTTGTAGGAAAAATTTTGAAAAAAACCAACGATAAAATATCCATATTAAAAGACCAAGTTGTATTAAATGAAGCCGTGATTTCTAACGATGGAGATTTTACAATGGTAATAGATTCCGTTCAGGACGGATTATACAATTTCAAACATCTCCCAGAATTTCAATACATCCTTTTAGAAAAAAAAGATAGTTTAGTTTTACGTTTAAATGCAGTAGACTTTGATGAATCTTTAGTTTTTACTGGGAAGGGCTCGTCAAAAAATAATTACCTGATTGATATTTTTTTAAATAATGAAAATGAACAGAGTTTTATAAATTCTAAACTTAGAAAAAAACCAAACGAATTTTCTAAAATAATTGACTCGTTAATACAAATCAAAATGCTAAAATTTGATAATTTTAAAAAATTAAAGAGATCAAATAGTACCAGTAACCAAATTTTATATAATGCTATTAAACTTCCACTTTATTCAAAAAAAGAAGCTTACATCTCTAATGTTAAGAACAAGAATAACTTAAATGAAATTTCTCAAGACTTTTATGAATATAGAAAAGATGTGGATTTTAATATGGAAATTTTATCGAATTTTAAACCATATCTTGATTACTTAATTTTGAGAATAAATAATGAGTCCTACACTAATATTAAAGACTATTCTCGTTCTCAGTTAAAGTATAATCTAGATAGAATTAATTTTGTGAATGATAACATATCTAACCCTACTATTAAATCAAAAATATTAAGGTATATGGCTTTTGAGTTCCTGTTACAGGAAGATAATTTAACTGAAATTGATACCTTTTTAAATGAATTTACAAAAGTTTCTTTAGATAAAAATGTAAATCTTCAAATCAAACAGCTCTACAGTAATATATCATCTCTTCAAATTGAAAAAAAAATTCCAAAAATTGAGTTAATAGACAATATAAATAATAAAGTTGTTTCATCTAATTTAGTGTCTGATAAACCTATAATTTATGTTTTTTGGTCATACGATCAAAACTCACATCAAATTAGTTTATTTGATAGAATATTTGATTTTTTAAAAAATAATTATAATTATAATTTTTACTGCATAAACATAAATTCAGATAAAAAAAAGTGGAAAGAAACTTTAAAATATATAGAAAAAAACAAAAATATGAAGCACTTTAAAACAACAAATTTTGAAGTTATGAGTAAGAAAATGGTTTTAAATAATTTAAATAAAATAATTGTTACAAGTAACAAAGGCAGGATAATTACAATTTCAGATATTACTAAACTTAATTCACTTAAGGATTAATTACCCTTTTTATAGTCTGCTAAGAACTTTTCTAATCCAATATCCGTAAGCGGGTGTTTTATAAGCGCTTTAATCGATGATAATGGACCTGTCATTACATCCGCACCAATTTTAGCACAATCTATTATATGCATGGTGTGTCTTACTGAGGCTGCTAAAATTTGAGTATTAAAATTGTAATTGTCGTAAACATTAGAAATTTCGGATATTAAATTTAGACCATCAGTTGAAATATCATCTAACCCTCCTATAAAAGGAGATACATAAGTCGCTCCAGCTTTTGCAGCAATCAAAGCTTGACCAACAGAAAATATTAAAGTACAATTTGTACGAATACCTTTATCTGAAAAATTTCTTAAAGCCTTTACTCCATCAAGAATCATAGGAATTTTTACAACAATTTGTGGATGAAGTTTAGCTAAAGCATTACCTTCTTTAACCATACCATCAAAATCTGTAGAAATAACTTCAGCAGAAACATCGCCATCAACAATCTCACAAATTTTTATATAGTGATTTAATATGTTTTTATGGCCAGTTATTCCTTCTTTTGCCATTAAGGATGGATTTGTAGTAACTCCGTCTAAAACACCAAGGTCTTGTGCTTCTTTTATTTGGTCCAAGTTAGCAGTATCAATAAAAAATTTCATAGAATTAGTTTTTGCTATAATGTAAAAGTATTTTTTCGAATAATCTATCAGGTAAAATCTTTTTTAAAATTATTGAAAATTTTTGAATAAACTTCCCAACTTTATAATGAATTTTAGGATTTTTTGAATTAATTATATTAAAAATTAATCTTGATATTATTTCTGGAGACAAGGCATTTTCAACGTGTTTATTTGCAGATTTTAAAGATTTGGAGTATTCTTTATTGTAAAATGAATTATTTGATATTTCTGTATTTATTCTTCTTGAAACTATATTGGTTTTAAAATCTCCAGGCGCTACATTAACTACTTTAATGTTAAATTTTTTTAATTCCATACTAAAAACTTCACCAATAATTTCTAAAGAGCTTTTTGTAGCGCAATAAACTCCTCTATATGGAATTCCAAAATAACCCAAAACAGATGTTATGTTGACAATTAATCCCTTATTGTTTTTTCTCATTGAAGGAATACATTTTTTAATCAAATTGATTGGTCCATACAAATTTGTTTCGAAAGCTGATTTGATGTCGTTTGCTGAGGTTTCTTCCAATGGACCAGTAATACCAATTCCAGCATTATTTACAAGAACGTCGATAAAATCTTCTTTTTCAAGAATATAATTTACTGTTTTATCAATTTCTTCAATTGAGTTAACATCACACTTTAACAACTCATATTCACTAAAATTATATTTACTAGGATTTCTACATGTACCATAAACCTTAAATCCTTTTGAATTCAAGTAAAGAGAAATTGACCTACCAATCCCAGATGACGCACCAGTAACTAAAATGACTTTAGACATAAAAAAAGGGCAAGCTACTTACGTCACACCGCTACGACCATCGACCCTTGCTGCGTTCCCACCCTGGGGGATTAAATAGGAGCTGGTTGCATAAGACTTGCCCATAACAAATATATATTTTTTTATAATTTACACCTAAGGTTAAATATTTATATTTGAATATTATTTGATTATATGAATTTTCTTAAAATAATTTTTTTTATTTGCCTACTAATAACATCTTGTGGAACAAAACCAACTTCGCAATATTCAATTATTGTTTCCAAAAGTTCTGATTTTTTAAAAAAAGGCGATAAAATTCTTCTTGATATTAATAATCCTAATAATGATAAAATTCAAAATATTCAATTTAGAATTAATGATTCTTTAATTGGAAATGAATATATAATCAACAATAAATTAGGAACAAATGAAATCAAAGCCTCATTTAATTTAAATAATAAAAAATTCACTATTAGTAAAACCATAAATGTTTATTCCTTGGTTTCTCCTAAACTTTATTCTTACAAAATAATTAACGAATTTGATCATGATATAAGTTCTTACACTCAAGGATTAGAATTTGATGATGATTTTAATTTATATGAAAGTACAGGTCAATACGGTTTTTCCTCATTAATAAAAATTGATTACAAGAAAGGAGAGGTTTTAAATAAATTATTTTTAGACAAGTCATATTTCGGAGAAGGTTTAACTATAATTAATGATAAATTATATCAATTGACTTGGAAACAAAAAATTGGATTTGTTTATAACAAAGATAACTTTGAGTTAATCAAATCCTTTGATTATGAAAAAAGTATTGAAGGTTGGGGTCTTTGTAATGATGGTGAATTCATTTATAAATCTGATGGGACAAATAAAATTTGGACACTTGATATAAAAAATTTAAAAGAAATTTCTCATATTAATGTTGTTACCAATAATAAAATAATTAGCAAAATTAATGAGCTAGAATGGTTTGATGGTAAAATATATGCTAACACCTATCAATTTAATAAAGAGGTAGGTTTGATTATTAATCCAAAATCTGGTGCAGTTGAGGGAGTTATTGATTTTTCAGGTTTAAAAGATAGAGTAAAACAACATCCTAAATTAGATGTTCAAAATGGAATTGCATACCATATGGGTAGAAAAACATTTTTTGTAACAGGAAAAAATTGGAATAAGCTTTTTGAAATAAAAATTTTTGAAAATCAATAATTAAATAAATTTCTACCCTTCATTAACAGGTTAACATCTTTTTTAACCTCACCCAAAATTACTTCATCGTTATAATTTATAATTACCTTATCAATTAAACCTACAATTGTTATCATGTCATTTTCTTTTAGACCTCTTGTAGTAATAGCTGGAGTTCCAAAACGAATACCAGAAGTTACAAATGGAGATTTATCATCAAATGGTACCATATTTTTATTTGCAGTGATATCCGCTTTTACTAAAGCTAGTTCTGCATCTTTTCCAGAGATTTTTTTATTCCTTAAATCAATTAGCATCATGTGATTATCAGTTCCTCCAGATATAATTTTATAATCTCTTTTAATAAATTCTTCAGCCATTGTTTTAGCATTTTGCCTTACTTGAACCATATAAGACATAAAATTATCTGTTAAAGCTTCGCTAAATGCAATTGCTTTTCCAGCAATAACATGTTCTAATGGTCCACCTTGATTTCCTGGAAATACAGCTAAATCTAATAAAGATGACATCTTTTTAAATTTTCCACTTTTAAATTTTAAACCAAATGGATTATCAAAATCTTCTCCCATTAATATTAATCCTCCTCTTGGTCCTCTTAAAGTTTTATGTGTGGTTGTGGTAACAACATGACAATGAGGAATAGGATCATTTAAAATTCCTTTGGCAATTAGTCCTGAGGGATGTGATATGTCTGCTAATAAAAAGGCATTGACAGAATCAGCTATTTCTCTAAATTTTTTAAAATCAATATCTCTTGAATACGCTGATGCTCCAGCAATAATCATATTAGGTTTTTCTTTTGAAGCAATACTTAAAATATTTTCATAATCAAGTTTCCCAGTTGATTCATTAACCCCATAAAAAACAGGATTATACAATCTTCCACTAAAATTAACCGGCGACCCGTGAGTTAAATGACCACCATGAGAGAGGTCAAAACCTAGTATTTTATCACCTGGTTTTAAAAACGCATGGTAAACGGCAGTATTTGCTTGTGAACCAGAATGCGGTTGGACGTTAGCATAGGATGCACCAAATAATTCTTTTGCTTTATCAATAGCAATTGTTTCAATTTCATCTACAACTTCACATCCCCCGTAATATCTCTTTCCAGGATATCCCTCAGCATATTTATTAGTGAGTACAGATCCTGTCGCTTTCATCACATTAGGACTGGTAAAATTTTCGGAAGCAATTAATTCTATTCCGTTTAACTGTCTGTTTTCTTCTTTTAATATTAAATCAAAAATTTCTTTACTGTTGTTCATTAATTATTTTTTTTCAAATTTAATAACCAATAATTGATCCAAATAATAATATGGGGATAATTATTAATAAACAATTAACAATTTATTTTATCTAAATCACTAAAACTTATTTGTGAGTGAGAAGCGCTATGTATCAATGTATTTGACTTAATTAACAAAAGTTGAGGTGATTCATGATTTAAATCAAAATAAGAAGCTATTTGATTTGAAAGATTTTTTTGTTTTATTACATCTACTAGAAAGAATTTATCAACAAAATTTGTTTTATTATAATCATATTCAAATTTATACAAAACCATTCTACTAATAATACACCTTTTCGAATGTTTAAAAATAACACAATTAGAATTAAATAAATCAGTGTTATTTAAATTATCTATTGTCAACCAATTAATTTTAGACATATTTAAATATACTTGTAACTTTGTAAAGTGAATAAAAAAGTAAATATACTGAATAAAAAAGCAAAGTTTGAGTATCAATTACTTGATCAATATACAGCTGGTATAGTTTTAACAGGAACAGAAATTAAATCTATAAGATTGAGTAGAGCATCAATTAAAGAAAGTTTTTGTGAGTTTAATGATAATCAAGAGCTGTTTGTAATTAATATGTTTATTGATGAATATGAATATGGGAACCATTTTAATCACAAAACAAAGTCCCAAAGAAAATTACTTTTAAACAAAAAAGAACTTAATAAATTATACAAGGAGGTTAAAAATACTGGACTTACAATAGTTCCCCTGAGACTATTTATAAATGAAAAAGGTTATGCAAAGGTGTTAATTTCTTTAGCAAAAGGTAAAAAGCTGTATGATAAGCGACAAACTATAAAAAATCGTGAAAATAAAATTCAATTACAGAGGCTAAAAAAAATATAACTAGTTTTTATCTTTTAGCATTGGAACAAAATTAAAATTTCCGAATGTTTTTTTTCAAACTTATTTTCACTTTTTCTCACTATGTACGTCATTTTTTGAATTACTTTACCAACGGGAATGATCATTTCCCCTCCTATTTTAAGTTGTAATTAAAGAGATTTTGGTATTTCTATTGCACCTGCTGTTATTAAAATTTTATCAAAAGGTGATGTTTCTTTAATACCTAAATATCCATCACCATACTTAATTTGTTCAGGGCTGTATCCCAACTTTGGTAATTTTTTTAATACTTTTCTATATAAATGATGTTGTCTTTCAATTGTAAATACTTTAGCACCTAAAAAAACTAAAATTGCAGTTTGATATCCTGATCCTGTTCCAATTTCTAAAACTTTATCATTTTTTTTTACATTTAACAAACAAGTCTTAAATGCGACGGTGTAAGGCTGAGAAATAGTTTGGTTAGAGTCAATTGGAAAAGCTATATCAACATAAGCATAAGATTCAAATTCTTTATCAATAAATAAATGTCTGGGAATTTTACTAATAGCATTTAAAACTCTCGATGATTTGATTCCTTTTTTTGAAAGTTCCTCAACCATTTTTTTTCTTAAACCCTTGTGCTTAAAAGTATCTTGCAATTGAATATGTTATTGCTTAAAAATAATAATAAGAATCGTATTTTTGAAAAAAATTATTATGATAAAAGCAGGTGTTATTGGTGCAGGTCATTTAGGAAATATTCATTTAAAACTATTAGATGAATCTAATTTTTTTAAACTAATTGGTTATTTTGATCTTAAAAAAAATAAAGAAAACCATTTTATTCAATTCGAATCCGTTGAAAAATTGATAAGCTCCGTTGATGCAATATTTATATGTACTAATACACCAAATCATTATTCAATAGCTAAAATTTGTATTGAAAACTGTAAACATGTATTTATTGAAAAACCTATTACAAGCACAATAGAACAAGCATTAGATTTGATTGAACTTTCTTTAAAATATAATGTCAAAGGACAAGTTGGTCATGTAGAAAGATTCAATTCAGCATTCACATGTTTAGGAGATTCAATCAAAAATCCGAAGTTCATCGAATGTCATCGTTTAGCAGAATACAACCCAAGAGGAAATGATGTTTCAGTTATTCTAGATTTAATGATTCACGATATTGATATTGTTTTAAACGTTGTGAACTCTGAACCAAAACACGTGAATGCAAATGGAGTATGTGTAATTAGTGATTCTCCTGATATTTGTAATGCAAGAGTTGAATTTGAAAATGGTTGTGTTGCTAATTTTACAGCTAGTAGAATTTCTTTAAAAAATATGAGGAAGACACGTTTTTTTCAATCGAATGCGTATATATCTGTTGATTTTTTAGAGAAGAAAACAGAAATTGTTAAAATAAAAGATGTTTTAGTAGACGATCCCTATGCAATGGTTATTGAAAATTCATCCGGTCAAAAAAAACAAATTTTTTATAATAATCCTGAAATAAAAAATAATAATGCTATCGTTGAAGAACATAATTCTTTTGCGAAGGCTATTTTAGAAAATGCCCCTATTTCTGTAAGTTTAAAAGATGGTTTAAAGGCTCTGGATTTAGCAAATAAAATATTGAATAAAATTTAATGGATATAATATCTAATTTACTAAAAATTAAAAATGAAATACCTGAAAATGTATTGCTTGTAGCTGTTTCAAAAACAAAACCAATTTCAGACATAATTACTGCATATAGCACAGGGCATTTGCATTTTGGAGAAAATAAAATTCAAGAATTAGTTTTTAAACAAGAAGAACTTCCTAAAAATATTAAATGGCATATGATAGGTCATTTACAAAGAAACAAAGTTAAATATATTGCCTCTTTCATTTATTTAATACACAGCGTTGATAGTTTAAAATTGTTAAAAGAAATTGAAAAACAAGCTAAAATAAATAATAGAAAAATTAATGTTTTAATTCAGGTTGATATTTCAAAAGATTCAACCAAATTTGGATTTTCTTTTAGTGAAATTAATGAGCTAATGAAGTCTAATACATTTAAAATATTTGAATATGTTTCAATAAAAGGTTTCATGGGAATGGCTAGTTATTCCAATGATAAAAAATTAATAACACATCAATTTGGTAATCTTAATGACCTATTTGAAAAATTCAAAAAATCCCACTCGCTTAACTATCTATCTATGGGAATGAGCTCCGATTATAAAGAAGCTATTAAGTGTAATAGTAATCTTATAAGGTTGGGAAGTAATATTTTTGGAAATAGAAATAAATAATATCGCTTTGTATTCAATAGTTGACGTAGAAACAACAGGTGGAAAATTTAATGAAGAGGGTATTACTGAGATTGCTATTTATAAATTTGATGGAAATAAGATTATAGACCAGTTTATCAGCTTAATTAATCCGGAAATACCCATTCAGCCCTTTGTTCAACAATTAACTGGAATCAATAATAAAATGTTGATAAATGCTCCGAAGTTTTTTCAAGTAGCTAAGAGAATTTTGGAAATTACTGAAAATACAGTTTTAGTAGCTCATAATTCATCTTTTGATTATAGAATGTTAAGAATAGAATTTAAAAGATTAGGTTTTGATTTTTCTATTCCTCAATTGTGCACTGTAAGAATGTCAAAAAAATTAATTCCAAACATGAAATCCTACAAGCTTGGTAATCTTGTTAAATCTTTAGGTATTCCCATTTCAAACAGACATAGAGCTAGTGGAGATGCCTTGGCTACGACAGAACTATTTAAATTACTGTTGATCAAAGATCAAAATAAGGAAATTGTAAATGAATTAATTAAAAATAATGATTCAAAAATCAAAAATAAATTCCTAAATATCATTGAGGATTTAAAAAATATTACAGGTGTTTATTACATATATAATAAAGATGGAATTATCATTTATATTGGAAAAAGCAAGAATATTAAAAATAGAATGAACCAGCATTTGACTGGATTAACAAAGAAATCTTTAAACATACAATTAGAAATAAATTCTGTTTCATGTGAAAGCTGTGGTAATGAATTAATAGCACTTTTAAAAGAATCTGAGGAGATAAAAATACACAAACCGAAATTTAATAAAGTTTTAAAAAAAGAAATTTTAAAATTTGGTTTGGAATTATGTAAAGATTCTAAAAGTCTACATTTTTTAAGAGTTAGTCACTATGTAGAAAGTTATAATTATATCGAAATTTTTAGTTCTTTAAAAAAAGCAAACAATAGATTATCATTCATAAACACTAAGTACAATATTGATGGACAAAAAAGCTTAAAAAACAATATAAATATTAATAATTTTATAAAAGATATTTCTTACCCTTATCCAGATATGATTATCATTGACAAAGGAAGAAGTAGTGATGAAAAGAGTGTTATTTTAATTAAAAATTCTAAATATATAGGTTTTGGTTATTTTAGTTTAAATTACCAAATAACAAACTTAAGTATACTAGAATCTCTAATAAACCAAGTTAAAGAAAACAATAGTTACGATAGGTTAATAATTAATTATTTAAAAAAACATAAAGTTGAAAAAATTATTAACACAGAAATGATAAAGTGAAAAAAACATTAATTACTATCTATGGACCTACTGCTGTTGGTAAAACCAAACTTAGTATTGACTTAGCTAAACTATTAAAATGTGAAATAATCTCTTGTGACTCAAGACAATTTTATAAAGAACTTTCTGTTGGAACAGCAATACCATCTCCAAAAGAATTAGAAGCAGTTAAGCATCACTGTATTCATAATAAATCAATAAATGAAATTTACACCATTAAAGAATTTCAAAATGAAGCTTTTGAAATAATCAATAAGCTTTTTAAAATTCATAATTTTATTATACTCGTAGGCGGTTCAGGGCTATATATGGATTCAATAATAAATGGATTTGATGAATTTCCCGAGATTGACAAAATGGTTAGAGATAAATTGAACTTGAAATTCCAAAAATTTGGAATTAAATACCTTCAAAATAAACTTGAGGAACTGGATCCAGTTCATTATTTAAAAGTTGATATTAATAATCACAGAAGATTAATAAGAGCTTTAGAGGTTTGTATAAGTTCAAAAAAACCATATTCATCATTCACTGGAAAAAAAAGAAATAAAAACACTTTTAATGTTCTAAATTTTGCCATTGAAATGAATAGAGATGAACTTTATGATAAAATAAACAATAGAGTTGATCACATGATTTCACAAGGATTAGTAGAAGAAGTTAAAAGTTTAATTAATTTTAAGAATGTAAATGCATTAAATACGGTGGGCTATAAGGAGTTGTTTTTATATTTTGAAGAAAAATGCTCTCTTGCTGAAAGTATTATTGAAATTAAAAAAAACACGAGAAGATATGCTAAAAGACAAATGACATGGTTAAACAGCAAAAAAAATATAAAAAAAATCAATCATACAATTTCAGCACAAGAAGTAAAAAAAACTTATCTTGATTTTAAATAAGTTTCAACATTTCTTTCTATTCTTTTAGTAATATTAAAAATGTCTGCTTTTACAAAAGGAGTTCCTGTAATTTTTTCATATAATTCTATATATCTTTCAGAAACACCATTAATATAATCATCATCCATTTCAGGAATTTCTTGTCCCTTTTTCCCTTGAAAATTATTATTTATAAGCCATTGTCTAACAAATTCTTTGGATAACTGTCTTTGTGGTGATTTTAAATTCTGAAGTTTTTTATAGCTATCTAAATAAAAATACCTAGACGAGTCAGGGGTATGTATTTCATCAATTAAAATAATTTCTCCATTTAAATTTTTGCCAAACTCATATTTTGTATCAACTAGGATAAGTCCTTGATTATGAGCAATTTTTGATCCCTCTTCGAATAATTTTAACGTATAGTTTTCTAATTTTAAATAATCTTCTTTAGAAACAATATTTGTTTTTAAAATATCGTCTTTGGAAATATCTTCATCGTGGTTACCATCAAGAGCTTTTGTTGTTGGTGTGATAATTGGGAAAGGAAATTTATCATTTTCAATCATTCCATCTGGCATTTTAACTCCACAAATCAGTCTTTTACCCGAATTATATAATCTTGCAGCATGCCCTGCGAGATATCCTCTAATTACCATTTCAATTTTAAAGGGCTCACAAATTGATCCAATTGAAACATTTGGATCAGGAGTACTCTGTAACCAATTTGGAATTATGTGGGATGTAGCATTTAACATCTTCGATGCAATTTGATTTAGAATTTGACCTTTAAATGGAATTCCACGTGGTAATACAATGTCAAATGCTGAAAGTCTGTCTGATGCTACCATAACTAATAATTCATTATTAATGTTATATACATCTCTAACTTTTCCACTATATTTCGATACTTGATTAGTAAATTTAAAATCTGTTTTAATTACACTGTTCATCAAAATTAATTTGTGTGTTCTGTTTTTTTATAGGCATCTATTATTCTTTTAACTACTTGGTGTCTAATAACATCTGAATCATCTAAATACACCATTTGAATACCATTAACATTTTGAAGGATTAGATTTGCTTCCTTTAAACCAGACATAACTCTTCTGGGAAGATCAATTTGCCCAGGGTCACCGTTAATCATAAATTTAGCATTATTTCCCATTCTAGTCAGAAACATTTTCATTTGATTGTGCGTAGTGTTTTGTCCCTCATCTAAAATCACAAATGCATTATCTAAAGTTCTTCCTCTCATATAAGCTAGTGGGGCTATTTCAATAATACCTCTACTAATATAATCTTCAAGCTTTTCTATGGCAATCATTTCTTTTAATGCGTCATAAAGAGGTTGCATGTAAGGGTCTAACTTATCTTTCATGTCGCCAGGTAAAAAACCCAAACTTTCTCCAGCTTCAACAGCTGGCCTGGTTAAAATTATTTTTTTTACAATTTTATCTTTTAACGCTTTGACAGCAACTGCAATACCTGTATATGTTTTTCCAGTTCCAGCTGGTCCAATGGCAAACACCATATCATTATTTTCAAAAGCTTCGACTATTTTAATTTGATTGACTGTATGAGCTTTGATTTTTTTCTTCCCTACACCATATAAAATTAATTTACCATGCATAGCACTAATTAATTTATCACCATTTCCAGACATGATTGAGTTTATAGTTTTTTCATTAATACTATCATTATCTTTCATGATAAATATTAACGAATCTAAACGAATTCTAAGTTGGATGACTAAGGAGTCTTCTCCGTTAGCTAAAATCCTATCTCCTTTACATATAATTTTTAATTTTGGAAAATTTTGTTTTATTATTTTAACGATATCAAAATTTTTTTTATCAAAAAAATCTATTGGATGGATATCTTTAATGAAATATTCTAGTTTTTTCAATGATGATTTGTAAGTTATTAATTGGCAAGTTGTAAATTTATGTAATTTTTTATCTATAATATTATTTTTTATTAATAAATGGCTTTAATTACTTTAACTACTGATTTTGGAAATAAAGATCACTTTATTGGATCTGTTAAAGGAGTTATTTATAGTGAAATTCCTGAGGTTAAGATTGTTGAAATTTCAAATGAGATTTCACCTTTTAATATTGCTGAAGGAGCTTACATTATAGAGAATGCCTATAAAAATTTTCCAAAGGGGTCAATTCATATTTTGGGAGTTGATTCAGAGAAAACACCAGAAAAAAAACATTTAGTAATAATTTTAGATGATCATTACTTTATTTGCGCTGATAACGGAATCATGTCCTTAGTTGCGAAAAGAATTAAACCAAAAAAAATAGTAGAAATTACATTAAATAATAATCATAGCTCTAGTTTTACATTACTGGATGTTTTTGTAAAAGTAGCGACTCATATTTACAGAGGAGGTTCGATTGACTTAGTTGGTAAAAAAATTGATACTCTTAAAGAACTTTATGATATTAACCCCATTTTAAATGAAAATAATAAGGAAATAACAGGTAATGTAATTTATATAGATAATTATGAAAATGTAGTTACCAACATTACTAAATCAATTTTTGATGAATTTGGCAAGTCGCGGTCTTACACTATTAATGCTAGAAATTATAAGTTTAACTCAATCGTGAATTCATATAGTGATTCTATTAAGTTTGAAATTAAAAGGGAATTAAGAAAAGAGGATGGTAAAAAAATTGCAATGTTTAATAAAGCTGGTTTTTTGGAGTTGGCAATATATAAAAGCAGTCCATTAATAACAGGCGGTGCAAGTAGTTTATTTGGTTTAAAATATAGAGATATTATTACAATTAAATTTGATTAAACATTTAAAAAGTGTTAATAAAAATGTTTTACTTTAACATTTAATTCTAATATATTTGCTTTTTTAAATATCACAATGAAATTTATTGTATCAAGTTCTCTTCTTTTAAAAAACATTCAAGTTTTAGGTGGCATTTTAAACACAAATAATACACTTCCTATTCTTGA
>JAQWJH010000070.1 GCA_029248455.1 Flavobacteriaceae bacterium | reverse complement strand
TTATTAAAATCTTCAATATATTTTTTTATTTGTACAACTTGTTTTTTTGAAAAAACTTTTATTATCCTTTTATTTCTTTTAGATTTTTTATTAATCCATTTATTAAATATTGAGTCCGAATTTTTTTTGGAAGATTCATATAATAATGCCGACAATGGAATTCCGAATAGATAATTGTTTTTATTTTGAGTAATTAAAGGTTTTAAGGAATCTTTTGAAATTAATTTACCGTTTATCAAAATATCGTTTGATTTAAGTATAATCCCGTCGTTTTTTAAATTTTTTGAAATCATACAAGATTTCAAAAATGAGATCAAAAATATAAATAATAGTATTTTTGTAAAAAAATTTTTCACACATAAAAATATATAATCAAAAATACACCTTTAAATATGCTTACCAAAAATGAAATAAAATTCATAAATAGTTTAAAGAAAAAAAAATCAAGAGATTTAAACGACTGCTTTGTTGTTGAGGGAAAAAAGTCAATTAGTGAATTTATAAATTCAAAATATGATATTGTTAAACTGTATTCAATCAATAAATTTTTTTTTAAAAATATTAAAAATCATTTTCAGATTGATTATGAATTGTTAAAAAAAATAAGCTCATTAATCAATCCTGATGATCATTTGGCAATTTTCAAAAAAAGGGAGATTAAATCCATAGACTACAACAGTTTAATTATAGCTCTTGAGTCAATAAGAGATCCAGGAAATTTAGGAACTATCATTCGTACTTGTGAATGGTTTGGAGTTAAGCAAATTGTTTGTTCTAAAGATTCCGTTGACCTATATAATCCAAAGGTTATTCAAGCTTCAATGGGTTCTTTTTCAAGAATAAACATAAATTATTTAGATTTAAAACCATTTTTGCAAGCTTCTAATCTAGAAATATTTGGAACTGCGCTTAAAGGTGAATCAATTTATGGACTTAAATCTAAAATTAACAGTGGAGTTTTGATTTTTGGAAACGAGGCTAATGGAATCTCTTCAGAACTATTAGAAATAATTGACAAAAAAATTACTATTCCAAGATCAAAAAATCAACAATTTCCTGAGAGCTTAAATCTCGCTTCTTCATTGGCAATTTTTTTAAGTGAAATAAAAGGAAAATTTTCTTAATGGAAGGTTAGGTTAATAAAAATCCCCCTAGCACTAAATCTTTCAATATGACCAGTCCAAGGGCTGTTTGGATCTTCATCAGGAACTATTTCATTTTTCAAAGAAAATAAACCTCGAATTGAGGGAGAAAACTTAAAATATTGCAAGTAAAAATCAATTCCAAAACCCAGCTCATAATACATGGTGTTATTTTTTAATCTAAAAACATTGTTTTTATTATCTTCAGGTGAATTTTCATTGCTAGATAAATTAAATGAGGAAGAAATACCTCCAATTATGTAAGGCTTGTAATTACCAATCCTTTTTGCACTAAATTTTAGTAATAATGGTAAATGAATGTAGGTTGACTTAATCAACCTTATTGTATCACTATTTTGAGTAAAATTAGACCTTTCATTAAATTTTAGTGCTCCTTTATTAGTATGTAATCCAGGTTCAAAGCGAATGTTTAAATATTCATTAATTCTAAGATCTCCAATTAAACCAATATTTAATCCAAACTCCTCTTCGACCTGAGTAGTATAGTTAGGATTTTCTTTATAATCAATTTTAAAATTGTATTGATTTAAGCCAATAAAATAGCCAAAATGTAGTTTTTTTTTATCAAAATTTTGTAAGTTTTCAACTTTTGAGCCTTTGTTTTGACCAAAATTATTGGAAAATATTAGAACCAAAAAAATAACTAAACAAATTTTTTCCATAATAATATTCGAAATTACAAATACTTTTATTCAAACTATATTATTTTTTTATTACTAAAAATATTAGTGTTTTTTAAAATCAAGTATATTTGTAATGTTATTCAATGTACAATACATGAAAATCATTATTGCAGGAGCTGGTGAAGTTGGGTTTCATTTGGCAAAGTTGCTTTCCTTTGAATCTCAGGATATTACATTAATTGACAATAATAAATCAAATTTAATTATTGCAGAAAATCAATTAGATATTAAGACTATAGAGGGAGACTCAGCCTCTATTTCAGTTTTAAAAGAGGCTAATGTTCAAAATTGCGATTTAGTTGTTTCATTAACTACATCTGAAACCACTAATTTTACAACATGTTTTTTAGCTAAACAGTTAGGGGCTAAAAGAACAATTGCTAGAATTTCAAACTCAGAATTTATTGAAGGGAATAAGGAAATTGACTTTAGTTCTATTGGAATTGATGAACTAATTTCACCAGAAAGTTTGGCTACAGAAGAGATTAAGCTTTTAGTTCATGAATCTGCTTTTACTAACAGTCACGATTTTGAAGATGGTATACTAAAAATGATGGGGGTTAAACTTGAAAAAAATGCACCTTTTATTGGAAAAACAGTAATGGAATCTGCTTCAGTTTTCCCAGGTGTTCATTTTATGCCAATTGCAATAAAAAAAGAAAATTCTGATACAACAATTATACCTAGAGGAGATACTGTTTTTTCACAAGGTGATCAAGTTTATTTTATAACTAATGAAAAAGGTTTAAAGGAGCTTTATGATCTAATTGGAACGGAAAAACAAAATATTGATAATATTATGATTTTAGGGGCCGGCAGAATAGGCTCAAAACTAGCAAAAGAGTTAAGTAATGAAGGTTTGAATGTTAAAATTATAGAGATAAATTCAGAAAAAGCTAATCATTTTGTAGAAGAGGTTAAAAATGTCATGATGCTAAATGTTGATGGTAGAAATGTTGATTTACTTGTGGAGGAAAATTTAGAAAATATGGATGCATTTATAGCTACAACTGGAAATTCAGAAACGAATATTATGTCTTGTTTGATGGCAAAGTCTAAAAATATCAAAAAGACAATTGCACTAGTTGATAATATGGATTATTTCAACTTATCTCAATCAATTGGAATTGACACTCTGATCAATAAAAAACTTTTAGCAGCTAATGATATCTTTCGTTTTGTTAGAAACGGAGATATTGTGGAGCTTGCCAAGTTAAATAATATGGATGCAGAGATTGTTGAATTTAATGTCAGTGAACATTCTAAAGTCTTGAACAAAAAAATTGTAAACTTAGATTTTCCTAGAAAAGCTATCATTGGTGGAGTTATTAGAGATAACAAAGGATTAATTGTTCTTGGAGATTTTGAAATTAAGCTTGGAGATAGAGTTTTAGTTTGTTCAACAGCTGAAGCTCTTAAAAAAGTAGAAAGTTTATTTTTATAGACTATCATGACCAAGCTAAACAAAAAATTAATTTTATATATAATTGGTTTACTCTTAGTTTTTAACGGGGGAGCAATGTTTATTTCCTCAATTGTTAGTTTCATTTATAGTGATGGTTTTTTTAAAGAAATAATTCAATCGGCAACTATTGTAGTAGTAATAGGATGGATATTAATGATTTTTTTTAAGAAAAACATCAGACAGATAAACAAGAGAGACGGTTATTTAATTGTCACAATTGGATGGCTAACTATGGTATTTTCTGGAATGATTCCATATTACTTAACGGGTTCAATAACAAACTTTCATAATTTATTTTTTGAAAGCATGTCGGGCTATACAACTACGGGTTCAACAATATTAAATGATATTGAGTCTTTGCCCAAGGGAATTATTTTTTGGAGAAGTATGACTCATTGGCTCGGAGGAATGGGTATTATAGTATTAGCTATTGCTATTCTACCACTTTTAGGAATAGGAGGTATGCAACTTTTCTCTGCCGAAGCACCAGGAACAGGAATCTCCGGAGATAAAATACATCCTAGAATAAGCGATACTGCAAAAAGACTGTGGATGATTTATGTAGGGTTAACTATAGCTGAAACTGTTCTTTTAAACTTTGCAGGCATGAGTTTTTTTGATGCAATAAACAACTCTATGAGTAATATTGCATCGGGAGGTTTTTCTTCAAAAAATCAAAGTATTGCATATTGGAACAACATGCCAATAGTTCAATATATAATAATACTTTTTATGTTTTTAGCTGGAACTAATTTTATACTGATATATTTTGGACTAATTGGGAAAATTAAAAAAATGTTTTATAATACTGAATTTTTATGGTATTTGTCTTTTGTTATAGTTTTTACGTGTATAATTACTTTGGTTTTATTTATTTCAGTTGATTTAAATGAAACAAATGTTTTTCACCCTCAAGTTTATGGTAAACTTGAAAGCAGTTTTAGACATGCCCTTTTTCAGGTTGTTGCAATTACAACAACTACTGGATTTGTTACAGGAGATTTTATTTCATGGACGCCATTTATAACAATGTTTTTCTTTGGAATTATGTTTTTGGGTGGATCTTCAGGATCTACATCAGGAGGTGTTAAAATATTGAGACATTTAATTTTGATTAAAAATGGAATATTAGAATTTAAAAGATCACTCCATCCAAACGCAATTATTCCACTTAGACATAATCATTCTGTTGTAGAAAAACCAATTGTTATTCACGTATTAGCCTTCTTTATATTATACCTTATTCTTTTTATAATTGGAGCTGGTGTGTTGAGTTTGTTAGGTCTTGACTTTATTTCCGCAATTGGAGGAGCAGCTTCATCCATTGGAAATGTGGGTCCTGCGCTAGGAACACTGGGGCCAATAAGTAATTTCGATAGTCTTCCAATTTTAGCAAAATACTGGTGCTCCTTTTTAATGTTAGTTGGAAGGTTAGAACTCTTTACTGTTTTAATTTTATTTACCCCTTTCTTTTGGAGAGACCATTAATCTTCAAGCGCCGATTGAATTCTTTTAATAGCTTCAGCTATTTGTTTTTTTGATGCTGCATAAGAAATTCGAATATTATTTGGACAACCAAAAGCGTCTCCTGTTACTGTTGCTACGTGTGACTCCTCAAGTAAAAAAATCGCAAAATCTGAAGCATTTTTAATTGTTTTACCTTTAATGGTTTTTCCAAAAAAATCAGAAATATCAGGGAAAATGTAAAAAGCACCCATAGGTTGATTTACTTTAATACCCTTAATATTATTTAATAAATCAATAATTAGTTTTCTACGCTCTTTAAATTCATCAACCATATATTTTATTTCACCAACCGGAGCATCTAGAGCAGCTATAGTTGCTCTTTGAGCAATGCAGTTAGTTCCACTAGTAATTTGTCCTTGCATTTTAGTACATGCTTTTGCTATCCAATCAGGTGCTCCTATGTAACCAATTCTCCATCCTGTCATAGCATAAGCTTTTGCTAAACCATTCACGGTGATTGTTCTGTTAAACATTGAGGGTATCTTTGCAAAACTAAAATGAGGAACACCATAATTGATGTGTTCATATATTTCGTCAGAAAGCACATAAATATTTGGATATTTTTCAAGAACCATTGATAATTTTATTAATTCATCTTTTGTATAAACTGTTCCGCTTGGGTTGTTAGGGGAGTTAATTATTACCAGTTTAGTATTTGGAGTAATTGAATTATCTAACTGCGAAGCAGTGATTTTAAAATCAGATGAAATATCTGATCTAATTTCAATAGGATTACCCTCTGCTAAAGTTACAATAGCAGAGTAACTAACCCAATAGGGCGCTACTAATAAGACATCATCTCCAGGATTTATCAAAACTTGGATGGTATTAGCTATTGACTGCTTAGCACCAGTGGATACAACAATTTGATTGGCATTATAATTAAGGCCATTATCGCGTTTAAATTTTTTACATATAGATTTCTTTAAATCTAAATACCCGTCAACAGGTGTGTATGAATTATAATTATCTTCAATTGCTTTAACTGCAGCATTTTTTATAAAATCAGGTGTATTAAAATCAGGCTCCCCAAGACTTAAGCCTATAATATCAATGCCATTTTCTTTTAGTTCTCTTGCTTTTGCAGCCATTGCCAGCGTTGCAGAAACAGGTAAATTTTTAATTCTATCGGAAAGCTTGTTCGTCATGTTTTATTAATTAGTTGTTTTAGGCTTCTCACCCATAATTTTTAGAAATCGAAAGTGTGCAATTATTGCATCTAAAAATGTATTGAATTCATTGTAAGGAAGGTTAAATTCGACAGTAGTTTTTTTAACGATTTTAGCAATTTTATTATAATGTACATGTGATATGTTGGGAAAAATATGATGTTCTACTTGGTGATTTAATCCTCCCGTAAACCAATTAAGTAATTTATTTTTGGAAGCAAAATTAACG
>JAQWJH010000062.1 GCA_029248455.1 Flavobacteriaceae bacterium | reverse complement strand
GTGTCAATTTGCTGAATTAAAGTTTTCGAAAATTCGTCTAATCTACTATCGAATTTAGGGTCATTTTTATCAAAATTTCTTTGAAAACTTTGAATACTAAGTCTCATTGGAGTCAGTGGATTTTTAATTTCGTGAGCTACTTGCTTAGCCATTTCTCTCCAGGCCTGTTCCTTGTTTGATTTAGACAGTTTTTCAACACTATCATTTAACATTTCAACCATTTTATTGTAGGATTCAACTAAAATATTAACTTCTTTACTTCTTGCTTTGATTTGAATTTTTGTATTAGTCTTGTCTAATCTTGTTAGTTTTATTTTTTTACCAATTTCAGATAAAGATTTTGTTATATAAAAAGATATTAAATAAGAAAAAATAATTGCAATAATTAATATCAAAAAATAAACCTTTCCAAAGATTGCTATAAAAGAATTTAACTCATAACTGTTCAATTTATCATCGTCATAGTAGGGTAAGTTTAAAATCCATATTGGATTTGATGAATTATCTAAAATCAATGAATACGATGATCTATATTGAACATTATCTATGGTAGTTTTTTGAATAATACTTAATTCTTTACTATTTTTTAATTTTGATAAAACCAAATCATTGATTTTATTTTCTACACTAATTAATGTTGAATTTAAAAGGCTACCATCAAGATTATATATGCTGAAATTAACATTTTGTACGTCTGCAATTTGAAATATTTTTTCTTTAAAAACTGAATCAAGTTGTGTTTGATTTAGAGTTGAAGGAGTGTTTTGAAAAATATATGAAATACTACGTTGCAGTTGTGACTTTTTTCTTTCTAACCTTTGTTCGTGATATTTATTTGACTGCTCTTCATATTGCGGAATTGTTAATATAGCGATTCCTCCAAAAGCTATGATTACAAGAAAAGTCATAGCTAAAAAAATTCTAAACCTAATTGAAAGGTGTCGTTTAAATCTAAGTTTTTTTATCATTTTTTTCTCTAACTTTTTTGTAATAATTTATCAAACAAACGATAATAATTATCAAACAAATTAAAGATAATATTAAGTAAGTCCAATTTATACTGTTTTTTAAAGAAACTAAAAATACAACTGAGAATAATACTAAGGACGAAACCTCATTCCAAATTCTCATGAAATATGAAGAATATTTTATTATATCTTTTCTTAACTCTTTTTGTATAAAATGTGTTTTAATATGGTAAATAACTAATAATATTACTAACCCCAATTTAACAATCATCCAAGTTTCGTTTAGCCATTGATGGTTAAGAACCAATAGCCAAATTCCAAAAACCATAGCTAAAATGGATGAAGGCCAAGTAATAATATACCAAAGTCTGTAAATCATTATTTTAAACTGATTCATTAAAATTTGTCGATCTGGATTCTTTTTTTTGGAGGCTTCCAAAAAGTATATAAATAATCTTGGCGTGTAAAAAAGCCCTGCGAACCAAGTAATCACAAATATTATATGTAATGATTTTATGTAAAAATAATATTCCAAAAAAAATATTTAATTAAATTAAGAAACTGCCCACTCGTCAATCCATCTACTAAGAACTTTTACCCAACTATCATTGTCATTTAAACAAGGTATTACATGAAACTGTTCTCCCCCTTTTTCAATAAAATCATCCTTCGCTTCCATGCCAATTTCCTCTAATGTCTCTAAACAGTCTGAAACAAAAGCTGGAGTAACAATTGCCATTTTTTTTGTCCCATTATTAGCAAAATTTTCAACAACCTTGTCTGTATATGGCTTGAGCCAAGGTTGACCAGCTAATCTAGACTGAAAGGAAGAAGAATACGACCCGTCTTTGAGTTCTAAATATTTTGCAACTTTTTTGGTAGTTTCATAACAATGATGTCTATAACAAAACTCGTGAGCTGGTGATGAGTTATTACAACACTTTCCATCAATTTTACAATGAGAATTAGTAATGTCTGTTTTTCTAATATGTCTTTCAGGAATTCCATGATAAGAGAAAAGAAGATGATCCCATTCCTTCCCTTTTAAATGATCTTGGATAGAGTTAGACAAAACCCTTATATAGTCTGGATGATTATAAAAAGCCGGTAAATTAGTAAACTCAATGTGAGAAAAGTTTTCTTTTCTAATTTTTTCTGCTAAAACCAAAATCGTTTCAGTGGAAGCCATAGCGTATTGAGGATATAAGGGAATTAATAATATTTCTGTTATCCCTTTTTCGGACAATTCTTTTATTCCATCAAAAATAGATGGATTACCATATCGCATAGCTAGAGATACGTTGACAGATGTAAGGTTATTAACTTTTTTTAAAAGTCTGTTAGATAAAACAATTAATGGTGATCCTTCATCCCACCAAATTTTCTTGTAAGCTTTTGCTGATTTTCTAGGTCTTGTATTTAAAATTATTCCCTTGACAAGAAGTGTTCTCAGCCATAGAGGTTCATCAATGACTCTTTCGTCCATTAAGAATTGTCTCAAATATTTTTTAACATCTTTTTTTTCAGGACTATCAGGTGAGCCCAAATTAACTAATAAAACTCCTTTCATATATTATAATGACATTAAATATTTTTTTGGTGTAGTTCCGAATTTTTTTTTAAAAGCATTAATAAAGTGAGTAGCTGTACTATAACCTACTTTTAAAGCTACTTCGTTCACATTATAATTTCCCGAAGATAACAACGTTTTTGAAACCTGCATTTTATAATCTAATAAAAAAACAAAAACAGAGGCCCCATATACTTGTTTAAATCCCTCTTTTAATTTTTTTAAACTAATCTCAACTTCACTAGCTAAAACTGTGAGACTCGGGGGCTCTATCATCCTTGATATTATTATTTCTTTAGCTAAACGAATTTTTTTAATGTTTTTATCATCTACTAAAAACGGACATTGTTCTATATCCATTTCTTTACTTCTGTTAAAATAAAAACTCATAAGTTCAAATACTTTAGCTCTCAGATATAAGTTATGCATACTTTCATGAACTGATAATTGAACCATTTGATTCAATACTACAGACATCATGGGCTCTAATTTTTTTTCTTTGTAGAATTTATTACCAATATTATCTTTATTTAAAAATGAAATCTGATCAGCTTGATTTGAAAATAAACCATGAAATTTTTTTATGGATATTAATATACTAATAACTAAGCTATTTGGATTTAATAAGGCATTAATGGGAAGTTCTTGAACAGGATTATACAATAATATTGAATTGTTACTACTAACAGGGAAAGCATATCTTCCATCATTGAATTGAAATTTTGAAAATCCTTTAACACAAAAGTGAAATTGAATATGTTTTTTATCAATATTATGTTTAAAAATCAACTCTGTAGAATTATCGTTTGAAAGTTTTAAAAAAACAATTCCATCATCAACTTGATGATTTTGAATAGAACCTATTGCGATATTTTTTTCTTTAGTGTTCAAAAAATTTGTTATTTAGAAGTGTTCTAAATTAAGTTAGCTAATTAAGAGTTATTTCCCTGTAAAATTATTAAATTTGATTAAAATAACAATGAAAATTTATTAAAATTCTTTAATAGTTATTTATTGAACTTCTAGGGTTATTTTTTACATTAATAGCTTCTTATTTTTGCGTATCGAAAAGTTAAATAACCCTAAGTTGAAAAACTCCCTACATGTTATTGGGATAAGTTATAAAAAAACTTCTGCACAAATTAGAGGTAAATTTAATCTATCTTTTGAGGCGTCTAATAACTTAATTAAAAATGCTAAAAAACAAGGTATTTCCTCAATAATTATAAATTCCACATGTAACCGAGTTGAGATATATGCAGAAACAAACGAACCCAATGAATTAATTAAACTTTTATGTTGTAATTCACTAGGCAACAAATCAGATTTTAAAAATTTTGGATATGTACTAAAAAATCAAAAAGCTATTGACCATATTTTTAAAGTTGGAACAGGGCTTGATAGTCAAATTTTGGGAGACTTTGAAATTATAGCACAAATCAAAAAAAGTTTAAAAATTTCTAAAAAATTAAGTGCAATTAGCCCATACCTTGAAAGGCTCTTTAGTTCAGTCATTCAAGCCAGTAAAAGAATTAAAAACGAAACAAAACTTTCGTCTGGAGCTACATCTGTTTCATATGCTGCTGTTCGATATATTTTAGATCATGTTGATGATTTACAAAGTAAAAAGATACTTCTTTTTGGTGTTGGAAAAATTGGACGAAATACTTGTGAAAACTTAGTTAAACATACCTCAAACAAACAAATTACATTAGTTAACAGAACTCAAGAAAAAGCTCAAAAAATCGCTGGTAAATTCAAGCTTATTGTCAAAGATATTGCAGAACTTTCAACTGAAATATCAAATTCAGATATTTTAATTGTGGCCACTTCCTCAGCTGTACCTACTGTTACAAATAAAACTGCTGTTTTTAATGAAAAGCTTTTGATATTGGATCTTTCAGTGCCTAAAAATGTTGATGAAAAATTAAAAGCAAATCCTAATATTAATCTTTTGGATTTAGATTACCTATCTAATGTTACTGATAAAAATTTAAATAAAAGAAAAAAATATATTCCCAAAGCAGAGAAAATAATTTCTGAAACAAAGAAAGTTTTTGATAATTGGGTTGAGACTCGAAAATATGCTCCTACTGTGAATGCATTAAAAACTAAATTAAAAGAAATTCAAGAAAACAAAATTAATCTTCTAAAGAAAAAAACTTCGACATTTAATAATGATAATGCCAAAGAAGTGTCAGAACATTTAATACAAAAAATTACTAACCAAGTTGCTAATCATTTAAGAGATAGTAATGATTTTGAAGAAGAATTGAAATCTATTAAAACAATTTTTCAATTAAATCACCATGACTACTAAAATTAGAATTGGAACCAGAGACAGTAAGCTTGCTATGTGGCAGGCAAACTACACAAAAAAAAAACTCCAAGATTCAGGTCTTAATTGTGAAATAATCAAAATAAAATCTGAGGGTGATATTAATCAAATCACACCTTTATATGATTTTGGAGTAAGTGGAATATTTACCCAAAATTTAGATCTAGCATTATTAAATGATCGTATAGATATTGCAGCCCACAGTTTAAAAGATGTTCCGATAAATATGGCTTCTGGACTAACTATTCCATGTGTTTTTGAAAGAGCTGATCCAAAGGATCTTGTAGTATATAAAAACAAATCAGTTGATCTGCAAAAGAAACTTACTATAGCCACTAGCAGCATAAGGAGAAGAACGCAATGGCTTAACAAATATCCTCACCATGAAATTGTTTCTCTGAGAGGAAACGTAGGAACAAGAATTAAGAAGTTAAAAAATAGCGATTGGGATGGGGCAATATTTGCCAAAGCTGGACTTGACAGATTATCAATTGATCCAAAGCATTCTGAATTAATAAAGTGGATGATTCCATCAGCAGCACAAGGGGTAGTTGGGGTGGCAACAAGATCTAATGATAAGAAGCTCAATAAATTATTAAAATCAATCTCCTGTGAAAATACTGCTAGTTGTGTAAGTCAAGAAAGAAAGTTTCTAAAGTTGATGAACGGAGGTTGCTCAGTCCCAATTTCAGCATACGCATTTTTTAATGATGATAAACTTCATTTTAGAGTCAACATAACTTCTTTGAATACCAAAAAATCAGCAACTGTTTTTCAAGAATACGAAACATCTGATGAATATGCTTACGAAAAAATATATTCTCAATTAATGCTTGAAGGCGGAAAAGAAATACTAGATGAATTAAAAAAGGAAAGATGAAAAAAATTAAAATTCTTTCCACAAAAATATTGAGCGAAAACTTAAAAGAAATATTTGACGATAATAAATTTGATTTATTTGAACATGATTTCATAAAAATAGGTTCATTAAATTTTGAATTGCCAAATCATGATGGTAGTTGGATTTTTACAAGTCAAAATGCTGTTAATGCTGTTTTTTCAATCTCAAAAAGCATGGACTTAATTTTTAATAAAATTTATTGCGTCGGTGAAAACACTAAATCTATTTTATCAAAAAAAGGGCAAAAAGTAGTAAAAAATTTAAAAAATTCTTCAAAATTGGCTAATTTTATATCAAAACACGCAAAAAATGAAAAATTTATTTTTTGCAGAAGTAATATAAAAAATGATAATTTTACCGATTTTTTTAAAAAAGAAAAAATTGATTTAAAAGAAATTGTTGTTTATGACAATCAACCTAATTCAATAGTATTAAAAGATAAATTTGAAGCAATTATGTTTTACAGTCCCAGTGGAATAAAAAGTTTTTTAAAAAATAATCAATTGGGTAGTTCCCATTGTATTTGTATTGGAGAGACTACAGCTAGTTATGCAAAAAATTACTCCTCAAATGTTGTAAGCTGTAAAACACCATCAATTAAACATGTAATTGATAAAACCATTAAATTATTTGAAAATGAATAATAGTACCCCTCTATTTTTAAAAGCGTTACAAGGTCTCCATGTTGATAGACCTCCAGTATGGATTATGCGACAAGCCGGAAGGTATTTACCTGATTTTATGACCCTAAAAAATAAGTATGATTTTTTTACAAGATGTCAAACACCTGAGCTTGCTACAGAAATTACATTAATGCCAATTAAACAAATCGGATTGGATGCAGCAATAATTTTTAGTGATATTTTAGTTGTTCCTCAAGCAATGGGTGTAAATGTAGAGATGAAAAATAATTTTGGTCCATTTATAGAATATCCCATTAAAAAAAAATCTGATGTTTTAGACTTAAATACAAGTAATGTTGAAGAAAAATTAGATTATGTTTTCAGGGCAGTAAAAATGACTAAAAAAGAGCTCCCAGAACACATCCCTTTAATAGGTTTTGCTGGTTCTCCGTGGACAATTCTATGCTACATGGTTCAAGGGAGTGGGTCTAAAACATTTGATATAGCTAAAAGTTTTTGTTTTAAAAACCCCGAAATAGCTCACCTGCTATTAGAGAAAATAACCTACATAACTATTGAATATCTAAAAAAGAAAATTGAGGCTGGAGTTGATGCTGTTCAAATTTTTGATTCCTGGGGAGGGGTTCTTTCACATAGTGATTATAATGTTTTTTCATTCCCCTATATAAAAAAAATTAATGATGCTTTAAAAGTATTAAAGCCTACTATTATATATCCCAAGGGTTGTTGGCATGCGATAAATTCCTATTCAAAAATAGGAGCTTCTGGATTAGGAATTGATTGGTCTTGTTCAGCCAGAAATGCAAGATATTTGTCGGGTAACAACATTACTCTTCAGGGAAATATGGATCCTAGCAGACTTTTTTCACCAAAAAATGAACTGATTAAGCTAACTAAAAAAATGTTAAATGAATTTGGCAATCAAAAGTACATAGCAAATTTAGGACACGGCATTTTACCTAATACACCTGTTGATAACGTAAAAGTGTTTGTAGATACAATTAAAAGTTTCTCGAATGATTAAGAAAAATTTTTCGAATTTTATTGATTCTCTTCAGCAAGATATAACTTCTTCGCTTGAAATAATTGATGGAAAAGAAAAATTCAAATGTGAACATTGGAAAAGAGAAAAAGGTGGAGGTGGGCTGACTATGATAATTGAAAATGGCAATGTTTTTGAAAAAGGTGGTGTAAATGTTTCTAAAGTTCATGGACAGTTGCCAGATTCTATGTCCAAAATGTTAAAAGTAACTAGTTCAGAGTTTTTTGCTTGTGGAATTAGTATTGTTATTCATCCTAAAAATCCAATGGTTCCAACGTTCCATGCCAATTTAAGATATTTTGAACTGTATGAAAAAGACAAATTAAAAGACTCTTGGTTTGGAGGGGGTCTAGACTTAACCCCCTATTATTTATTTGAAAAGGATGTTATTCATTTTCACAAAGCATGTAAAAAGACATGCGATAATTACGATTCAAATTTTTATGAAGATTATAAAAAGAAATGTGATAATTACTTTTGGAACATTCATAGAAATGAAGCTCGGGGAGTTGGTGGAGTGTTTTTTGATTATTGCAGAGAAAATAAACTTATGAGTAATGACAGATGGCTATCATTTGTTAAAGAAATGGGGCAATGTATCAAGTCGTCTTATTTGCCAATAGTTGAAAAAAGAAAAAACATGCCTTTTAGTAATTCGAATATTAATTGGCAACATATTAGACGTGGAAGGTATGTTGAATTTAATCTTCTTCATGATAAAGGAACTTTATTTGGTTTGAAAACCAATGGGAGAATCGAAAGCATTTTGATTAGTATGCCGCCAAAAGTAAAATGGGAGTATAATCATTTACCCGTCAAAGGCAGTAAAGAAGAATCCCTATTAAAAATTCTACAATTCCCAAAAAATTGGGCTTAAAATATAAGTTATGTATCCATTAAAAAGAAATCGCAGATTACGATCAAAAAAATCTTTAAGAAATTTGGTAAGAGAAACTACCATTCACCCTCATGATTTTATTGTTCCTCTTTTTTTGGTCGAGGGTAAAAATATAAAAGAGGAAATTTCTTCAATGCCAAATTATTATAGATTTAGCTTGGACAATATTTGTAAAGAGGTCAAGCAGCTCTGGGGTTTAGGGGTTCAAGCAATTCTATTATTTGCAAAAGTACCAGAAAATTTAAAAGATAATTATGGAACTGAAGCTTTAAACCCTGACGGTTTAATGCAAAGAGGAATAAAAGAAATCAAAGCATGCGTTCCAGAAATTACAATAATGACAGATGTTGCTTTAGATCCTTATTCGAATTTTGGACATGAC
>JAQWJH010000051.1 GCA_029248455.1 Flavobacteriaceae bacterium | reverse complement strand
TATGGAAGATTGGTTTTTTAGTTTAAAGTCTCTTGTAATATGATTAATTACTTCGAATTCACCTAAATCCGAAAGCTTAGTAAATTTTATTTTATTTTTTTGTTGACTCAATTTATTTTTTTTTCAAATATAAATTAATTGTATTACTATCCCATATAATTTAGTTTGGTTCTAAAATATAACTATTTAATCACTCTATATGTTAAAGAATCACAAATGACTTATATTTGCACAATATTTGATTAAACTATTATGATAAAAGTTTCTGAACATGCAAAATCAGAGGTCAAAAAACTAATGCAAGCAGATGGATTTGATAGTATTTCTGATTATGTGAGGGTCGGTGTTAAGAGCGGAGGGTGCTCTGGACTTTCTTATGATCTCAAGTTTGACAAACTTGCTAGCTCAGAAGACAAAGTTTTTGAAGATAATGGTATTAAGATAATTGTTGATGATAAAAGCTTTTTGTATTTGATAGGAACTACCTTAGAATATTCAGGAGGCCTAAACGGTAAAGGATTTGTTTTTAATAATCCTAATGCCAGTAGAACATGTGGGTGTGGAGAAAGTTTTTCATTATAAAAATTAAATATGGCTTACACAGAAGAAGAATTAAAAAAAGAATTAGAAACTCAAGAGTATGCTTACGGTTTTGTTACCAATATTGAAGCAGACACTTTCCCAAAGGGTTTAAATGAAAATATTGTTAGAGCTATTTCTAAAAGAAAAGAGGAGCCTAATTGGATGACAGAATGGAGGCTTTCTGCTTACAGAGCATGGGAAAAAATGGAAGAACCTAATTGGGCCAATGTTAAATATGCGAAACCTGATTTTCAAAAAATATCATATTATTCTGCACCAAAATCTAAAGATAAATACGAAAGTCTTGATGAAGTTGATCCAGAACTATTGAAAACTTTTGACAAACTTGGTATTTCTATTGATGAACAAAAAAAATTAGCGGGAGTCGCAGTAGATATAGTTGTTGATTCAGTTTCTGTAGCTACCACATTTAAAAAAACTCTTTCTGAAAAAGGAATTATTTTTTGTTCTATATCTGAAGCAATAAGGGAATATCCTGAACTAGTAAGAAAATATATAGGTACAGTTATTCCTCCCAAGGACAACTTTTATAGTGCCTTAAATTCGGCTGTATTTTCAGACGGATCTTTTTGTTACATACCAAAAGGCGTAAAATGTCCTATGGAATTGTCTACTTATTTTAGAATTAATCAAGCTGGTACAGGTCAATTTGAAAGAACTTTAGTAATTGCAGACAGTGATAGCTATGTAAGTTATTTAGAGGGGTGTACTGCTCCATCAAGGGACGAAAATCAATTACATGCAGCTGTGGTTGAACTGATAGCTTTAGATGATGCTGAGATTAAATACTCAACAGTTCAAAACTGGTTTCCTGGAAATAAAAATGGAAAAGGCGGTGTTTATAATTTTGTAACTAAAAGGGGGATTTGTCATAAAAATTCCAAAATTTCTTGGACACAAGTCGAAACTGGATCTGCTGTTACATGGAAATATCCTTCGTGTATTTTAAAAGGTGATAATAGTATTGGGGAGTTTTATTCAATTGCTGTTACAAACAACTATCAACAAGCTGATACAGGTACCAAAATGATTCATATTGGTAAAAACACTAAAAGCACGATAATTTCTAAAGGAATTTCAGCTGGAAAATCCCAAAATAGTTACAGGGGCCTTGTCCAAGTAAATGCAAAAGCTGAAAATGCTAGAAACTTTTCTCAATGTGACTCGTTACTGATGGGTAATAAATGTGGTGCGCATACATTTCCATACATTGAAGCAAAAAATAATTCTGCCATGGTTGAACACGAGGCTTCTACCAGTAAAATTGGTGAAGACCAAATATTCTACTGTAATCAACGTGGTATCGATACTGAAAAGGCAATTGCTTTAATTGTTAATGGGTTTAGTAAAGAGGTTTTAAACAAACTTCCAATGGAATTTGCCGTTGAGGCGCAGAAATTATTAGAAATTTCTTTGGAAGGATCTGTAGGTTAATTATAAAATAAAAAAATGTTATCAATAGACAATTTACATGTAAGTGTTGAGGGAAAATCAATTTTAAACGGAATAAATTTAGATGTCAAAGCCGGAGAAGTACACGCTATAATGGGCCCAAACGGTTCAGGTAAAAGTACACTCTCTTCAGCCATAGCTGGTAATGAATCTTATGAAATAGATAAAGGTGACATCTTATTTAGAGGAGAAAACATTGTTGAACTTGCGCCTGAAGAAAGAGCTCATAAAGGAATTTTCTTGTCATTCCAATATCCAATAGAAATCCCTGGAATTACAGTTACTAATTTTATAAAAACCTCGATAAACTCTAATTTAAAAGCCAGAGGAGAGAAAGAAATGTCAGCAAGCGTAATGCTTAAAAAAATTAGAGAAAAAGCTGAATTGCTTGATATAGATTCTAAATTTTTGTCAAGATCACTTAATGAAGGTTTCTCAGGTGGGGAAAAGAAAAGAAACGAAATTTTTCAAATGGCGATGTTAGAGCCTAGCTTATCTATTTTAGATGAAACTGATTCTGGACTCGATATTGATGCCTTAAAGATTGTAGCTAATGGAGTTAATAAATTGAAAAATAAAAATAATGCAGTGATTGTTATAACTCATTACCAAAGACTTCTAGATTATATAATTCCTGATTATGTTCATGTTTTACACGGTGGTAAAATTGTAAAATCTGGTGATAAACAGCTTGCGCATGAACTTGAGGAAAAAGGTTACGATTGGATAAAATAACTTAACATATGCAATTATCAGAAAAACTAATATCATCATTTTTAGCTTTTGAATTAGATACCGACATTAATTCTACAATTCATGGTATTAGGACTAGTGCAATTAAAAAATTCGAAGAACTTGGATTTCCTACTAGAAAGTTAGAAAATTGGAAATACACTTCACTTAATAGAGTAATTAAAGAAGACTATACTGTTTTTTCGAAAAAGAAAAATGTTCTTGATTTTAAAAATGTTAAGGATTATTTTATTGATAATATAGAATCCTACAAAATTGTTATTGTTGATGGGTTTTTTGATCCATTTCTTTCACAAACAAGTCATGATGGTTTGGATATATGTATAATGTCTGCTGCTTTAAATAAGCCAAAATATTCCAAAATAATTAAAAAATATTTTAATAAAACCGCAAATTCCGAAGACTCTTTAACGTCTTTAAATACAGCTTTTTCTAAAGAAGGAGCCTATATTCACGTGCCTAAAAATACTGTTCTTGAAAAACCTGTTGAAATCATTCATTTCGCTACAGGAAATGAAGCGGCACTTATGCTTCAACCTAGAAACTTAATAGTAGTTGAAGAAAGCTCTGAAGTTGAAATCATTGAAAGTCATCAAAGCCTTACTGATAATCCCGTTTTTACAAATTCAGTCACTGAAATTTTCTCTGAAAAAAATTCTAAGATTGATTACTACAAAATTCAAGATGATGTAGTCACCTCTAGCCTGATTGATAACACTTATATTTCTCAAAAAAGAGATAGTGATGTGAAAGTTCACACATTTTCGTTTGGAGGAAAGTTAATTAGAAATAATTTGAATTTTTTTCAAAACGATAAATCAATAAACTCAACGATGAAAGGTGTGACCATAATTGACTACGATCAATTTGTGGATCACCATACTTTAGTACATCACGCAAATCCAAATTGTGAGAGTCATCAAGATTATAAGGGAATTTATTCTGGAAAATCAACTGGAGTTTTTAATGGAAAAATTATTGTGGATAAAATTGCTCAAAAAACAAATGCTTTTCAACAAAACAACAATATACTTCTTGATGATAAATCTACAATTAATTCAAAGCCACAATTAGAAATTTTTGCTGATGATGTGAAATGTTCTCATGGCTGCACAATTGGTCAGCTAGATCAAGATGCGTTATTTTATCTAAGAGCTAGGGGGATTCCAAAAAAAGAGGCTAAAGCTTTATTGACATATGCTTTTGCAAACAACGTTCTTGAAAGTGTAAACATCCCCGAATTAAAATATAAAGTAAAAAAAATAATTGCTAAAAAACTTGGTGTAAGTTTAGGCTTTGATTTATAAAAATGGCATTAGATATTAATAAAATTAGAGAAGATTTTCCAATACTTAAAAGAAAAGTAAATGGAAATGATTTTGTTTACTTTGATAACGCCGCTACCTCACAAAAGCCTAATAAAGTTATTGACTCAATTGTTGACTATTATAAAAATTATAATTCTAATATACACAGAGGAGTGCATACTGTAAGTCAAGAAGCTACGGATGCTTATGAGGGTGCAAGAACAAAAATTCAAAAACATTTTAATGTAAAAAATTCACATGAAATTATTTTTACATCCGGCACAACTCATTCAATTAACATAGTTGCTAATGGTTTTAAAGATCTATTAAATAAAAATGATGAAATCATAATTTCTGGTCTCGAACACCATTCAAATATTGTCCCTTGGCAAATGATGGCAGAAAAAAATAGTGCGAAAATTAAAGTTATTCCAATTAATAAACAAGGTGAACTAAATATGGAGGTTTACGACTCAATCTTAAATAAAAACACAAAACTCGTATTCGTTAATCATGTTTCAAACGCTTTAGGAACTATTAATCCAATTAAAGAAATTATTGAAAAGGCTCATAAAGTTAAAGCAGCTGTTTTAATTGATGGTGCACAAGCAGCTTCACATTTTAAAGCTGATTTTCAAGAACTAGATGTAGATTTTTATACTACATCTGCTCACAAATTATGTGGCCCTACTGGAGTGGGTATACTTTTTGGGAAAGAAAAATGGTTAAATAAAATGCCTCCTTATCAAGGTGGAGGCGAAATGATTTCTGATGTTACATTTGACAAAACAACTTATGCAGATCTTCCACACAAATTTGAAGCTGGCACTCCAAATGTTTCAGGTGCAATTGCTTTTGGTGTGGCCCTTGACTATTTGAACTCTTTAGGTTTTGATAATATCAATTTGTATGAATCTTCCCTTTTAAAATATGCCACTAAAAAGCTAAAGACCATTTCTGGATTAAAAATATACGGGGATAACGAAAATAAAACCAGTGTAATTTCCTTTAACGTTGAAGGGATACATGCCTACGATATTGGAACCCTATTAGATAAATTCGGAATTGCAGTAAGAACAGGTCAACATTGTGCACAACCCATAATGGACCATTTTGAAATTCCTGGAACTGTTAGAGTTTCATTAGCATTTTACAATACAAAAAAAGAAATTGACAAGCTTTATAATTCTTTGAAGCAAGCAATTTCTATGTTGAGCTAATTTGTATATTTATTACACATAATTATTTATGAAAATTAAAGAAATCCAAGATATAATTGTAGAAGAATTTTCTCTTTTTGAGGATTGGATGCAGAAATATGAGTACATGATTGATCTTGGAAAGTCCATCGATTTGATTAAACCAACTAATAAGATAGATTCAAATTTAATTGATGGGTGTCAAAGTAAACTTTGGTTGTGTGCAGAACTTAAACATGATAAAATTATATACACTGCTGATAGCGAAGCAATAATAACAAAAGGAATGGCGGCAATTCTTTTAAGAGTTTTTTCGAATCAAACTCCTGAAGATATTTTAAGAGCTGACCTTGATTATATTGATCAAATTGGTTTGAAAGAACATCTATCACCAACCAGAGCAAACGGACTCGTATCAATGATTAAACAAATGAAATATTATGCATTGGCATACAGTAAAAAATAAATTAAAATGAATTCAGAAGAACTTGGCGAAAAAATAGTAAGAGTACTTAAAACAATATATGACCCTGAAATACCGGTCGACATTTATGAACTTGGATTAATTTATGACGTTTTTGTGAATGAAGATAATGATGTGAAAGTAATAATGACATTGACTACTCCAAATTGTCCAGTAGCTGAGTCTATGCCTTTAGAGGTAGAAGAAAAAGTTAAGTCAATAAATGAGGTCAATAATGCTAAAGTTGAATTAACATTTGAACCAGCATGGACTAAGGATTTAATGAGTGAAGAAGCTAAATTAGAATTAGGTTTTTTATAAATGAAAAAAGAAATTGTAAATAAAGTTGAAAATAGTTCTCTTAAAACTATTGACTTAGACTCGCTTATTCCCAAAACCCCCAGAGTAATTTTCGATATTAAAATCTGGCTTAAAAATGATTTAATTTTAATTGAAAAAGATTTTAGGGAGCTAGTTAAAAGTCATAATTGGAATCAATATTTAGGCAAACACGTTTCTATTCAATGCTCAAATAATGCAATTATCCCAGATTGGGCATTTATGCTCGTATCAAAATCTTTAAAAGAACTCGAAATAGAAAATTTTATAGGTTCTTTAGAAATTATGGAGCATATCATTGTTAAAAAAACAATTGATAAATTAGATTTAACAGATTTTAAAGATAAATCTATAATTATTAAAGGGTGTTCAAAAAAATCTATTCCTAAAGCATCTTATTCATTTTTAATTGACAGGTTACAACCCATTGCTAAAAAAATAATGTTTGGTGAGGCATGTTCGTCTGTGCCGATATTTAGAAAATCTTTAACTTAATTTTTTTGAAACCACTATTAAATTTTACCGCTTTACTTTTTTGCTCAATTTTGGTTTCCCAAGAAACTCTTGATACGCTAAAAGTAAAAACCAATTGGAAAACTAACGGTAATGCCATTTTTTTAATTAATCAATCTAGTTTTAGCAATTGGACATCTGGTGGACAAAGTAGCGTATCTGGAACTTTAAAAATTAACTATAACTTAAACTACTTTGATAACGGCTGGGCTTGGGACACTAAAATTCTTGGTGCTTTTGGATTAAACAAAATAAGTGGTAGTGATTTTTTAAAAAAAACCGATGACAGAATAGAAATCAATTCTGTAGTTGGTAAAAAATTTAATAACGATTTAATTGGAAAGTGGAGTTACTCCAGTTTTTTCAATTTTCAAACTCAATTTGCTAAAGGATACAGATTTGGGAAAGATACTAATGGAAATAATATACGAACAGAAAAATCAAGATTTTTTTCGCCAGCAACAACTCAACTTGGAATAGGATTATACTGGAAAAAAGATCAGAACTTTTGGGTTAATGTTGCTCCAATGACAGGAAAGCTAATATTAGTTAACAGACTCTTTACAAAAAACTTAAATGATAATCAATCTTATTTTGGAGTTAAACAAAATGGAAATAGTAGGTTCGAACTGGGCGCCTCAGTTCGGTCTTTTTATAAAACAGAAATTTATGAGAACATTACATTAGAAAATAGGTTAAGCTTATATTCAGATTATTTAGACAAACCAAAAAATATTGATTTTGATTACACGCTTAACGTTACGATGAAAGTAAATAAATTTATATCAACCAATCTCGTATTCCAGTTTGTTTATGATGATAATGAAATTAAAAGAATGCAGATAAGAGAAGTTTTGGGAGTTGGTCTTAATATTGATCTTCAATTAATATCAGGATATAAGAAGGCATTATAAGGAAATCTGGTAACATGAATTTTTCTAACTTTTTTATATAATTCATCTTTTAATTTATTAATATCTGTCTTATTCAAAGCAGAAATAAAATAAGCTCTATTACTATACTCTTTAGACAAAACTAATTTTGTCTTGTCTAAACTTTCATCTACATATTCAATATCAAACTCATCTTTAATCATTTCATTATCATTGAGAAATTTATCTGTTTTATTAAACACCATCAATATGGGCTTTTCGTGAGCCTCAATCTCACTTAAAATAAAATTCACAGAGTTAATGTGATCTTGATAGTTTGGATGTGAAATGTCAATAACGTGTATAAGTAAATCTGCTTCTGTAATTTCGGTTAAAGTACTCTTGAACGAATCAATTAATTGAGTAGGAAGCTTTCTTATAAACCCTACTGTATCTGTTAGTAAAAAGGGCATGTTTTTAACAACTACTTTTCTAACTGTGGTATCAAGAGTGGCAAACAACTTATCTTCTGCAAACACATCTGCTTTAGTCAAAGAATTCATTAATGTGGATTTACCTACGTTTGTGTAACCCACCAGAGAAACTCTTACTAATGATCCTCTATTTCCTCTTTGGGTAGACATTTGTTTGTCAATGGTAACAAGTTTTTTTTTAAGTAGTGTGATTTTATTTCTAACAATTCTTCTATCGGTTTCTATTTCAGTTTCGCCTGGCCCTCTCATTCCAATTCCACCTTTTTGTCTTTCTAAATGTGTCCAAAGTCCTTTAAGCCTAGGTAATATGTATTGATACTGGGCAAGTTCCACTTGATTTCTTGCATAACTTGTTTGTGCTCGTTGAGCGAAAATATCTAAAATAAGTCCTGTCCTATCAACAATTTTACACTTTAAAAATTTTTCAATATTTAACTGCTGAGCAGGAGTTAATTCATCATCAAAAATTACCGAATTAATTTCCATTCGTTTAATGTAAGAGGCTAATTCTTCCATCTTCCCTTTTCCTAAAAAAAGTTTTGGATCTGGTGAATCCATTTTTTGTGTAATTTTTTTTACTACTTCTCCACCGGCAGTAAAAGTCAGAAAACTTAACTCATTTAAATACTCTTCTAAAACTTGCTTTGTTTGATTTATAGTGATAATACCTACAAGAACTGTTTTTTCTAAAGCAGAGGACGATTTTTCAATCATAGAATGTTAATCTTTTTCTTTAAAATACTTTAGTTCAACATTATCCCCATCAAAAACAGCGTAAGAATAGTAAGAAATCCAATCGCCTAAATTTATGTACTTTGAAGAATCAGACAGCTTAATTTCTAAAGGAAGATGACGATGTCCAAAAATAAAAAATTCAATAGTTTCTGTTTCTAATATTTTTTTAGAATACTGTACAAGCCATTCATTATCCTCCCCTTTGAACTCAATATCATCAACACCAGAAAGAAGTTTATTTTTTGTAGAAAGGTATTGGGCTACCCTAACTCCTAAATCGGGATGAAGCCACCTAAACGCTAATTTTGATAAAGAATTTTTAAAAACTTTTTTCATTCTTTTAAATCCTTTGTCACCAGGGCCTAGCCCATCTCCATGCCCAATCAAAAAATGTTGATTGTTAATAATGAATCTCTTAGGATTATTATAGACTTGTATACCTAACTCTTTTTGAAAATACCCTTCCATCCACATGTCATGATTTCCAACAAAAAAATATATTGGAATTCCTTTGTCAGAAATTTCTGCCAATTTACCTAAAACCCTAACAAAACCTTTTGGTACTACCTTTTTATATTCAAACCAAAAATCAAACAAATCACCTAGAAGAAAAATTGCAGAGGCAGTATCTTGAACCGAGACCAACCATTTTA
>JAQWJH010000048.1 GCA_029248455.1 Flavobacteriaceae bacterium | reverse complement strand
GGAGCATCAAAGTTCCGTAACATATGGAAACAAATTTAAGCAAGGATATTTGGGAAGAGATTTATCTGGGTCGGGTTGGGGTTTAATGTTTGATTACATTATTATACACGAGACTGGACATGAATGGTTTGCTAATAATATCCTTGCTTAAATTTGTTTCCATATGTTACGGAACTTTGATGCTCCATGCCCAAATAAGGTGCTTCAACAAGCTTAAAACTGTCTTCATAAAAAGGATATGGACCAAACCAATGTTCAAAAGCTTCCATTGATTTTATAGCATCTTTAAAATGAATTTTAGCAATTTCTAAATTATCTCTTAATACATAGTAATCCATGTCTAAATCACCAGATTCACCCTTGTATATTTCCGAAAAGTTAACATAATCTCCAATATTGATATTTACACCATAATTATTTATTGGATTTTTAACCTCCCAATGATAAGTATTAGAATTTTCTTTTTCTTCAATTTTTATTAATCTACCGTTTGAAACATTAAAAAGTCCCTTGGGAATATTAACGCTCATTAGCATTCCTTCAACCTCGTCATACATATGATCCTTATTTGGCCACCAAACACTAGCGCCTAAGCCTTGACATGAAGATGCAATGAAATGATTGCCATTTTTATCTTTTGTCCATGAAATTCCTCCATCCCATGGCGCTCTAACAGCGGTTTTAGGCTTACCCTCATAAAATACTTTGATTTTATTTTTAGCTCCTCTTATTTGTTTTTTTTTAAGTTTGATAAAATGAGCATTACCATCATGTCTAATTTCTAAATTTTCATCATCCTGTTCAGCCTTTGTTAAAACCAAAGGATTTTGTAAATCAATTTGGATTTCAGAGTAAGGTTCCAAAACAGTATAACTTATCTCATTCGATCCCTTTATTGTACGGTTTATCGGATCTACAGAAATATCAAGATGATAATAGGTTAAATCCCACCAAATTCTTTCTTTTGTAATAGAGCCTCTCAAAGTATCTTGACGTGTGAAATTATTTATGTCATTTATAATACCCTGAGAAAAAAGTGGAAAAGAAGTAAGGAAAATTAAAATAATTATAGATAGTCTTTTATTCATAGTATTTAATTGTAATTAAAAAAAATTCTTCGAAATTTACATATAATTTAATTAAGATGAAAAAAACAGTATTATATGAAAAACACATAGAACTAAATGGAAAAATGGTTCCCTTTGCTGGCTACTTAATGCCTGTTCAGTACGAGGGAGTCAATATTGAACATTTACATGTTAGAAGTTCTGTTGGCCTTTTTGATGTTTCGCACATGGGTGAATTTTTTTTAGAAGGTAAGAACGCTACTGATTTACTACAGCTACTGTGTTCAAATGACATTTGTTCAATTCAAAATCATAAAGCTCAATACACATGTCTTACCAATGAACTGGGAGGAATAATTGATGACTTAATCATTTATAAGTTTAATGAAAATAAGTTCATGTTGGTTGTTAATGCAGGGAATATTAATAAAGATTGGGAGTGGATTAAAATGCACAATAAAAAATTTGGAAATAAATTAGAAAATTGGTCAGATAAGATGTCTCTTTTAGCTTTACAAGGACCGAAATCATATGGTATTTTAGAAAAAGTCATCAATTTTGATATGCGTGCTTTGAAAAATTATAGTTTTATAACCTGTAATTTAGGCTTAGCAAAAAATGTAATAGTATCAACAACTGGATATACCGGTTCAGGGGGAGTTGAAATATATTGTGATAATAAAGACGTTGATTTGATTTGGAGAACTCTATTTGATTGCGGAAAAGAGTTTGATTTAAAACCCATTGGATTAGCTGCACGAGATACATTAAGATTAGAAATGGGCTATTGTTTGTATGGAAATGAAATTAATGATAAAACCAATCCGATTGAAGCTAATTTAAAATGGATAACTAAGTTAAATAAAGATTTTATTGGAAAAAAACATGTTATTAATACAATTGAAAAAGGTCCAACTAATACACTCGTTGGTTTCAAAATAGTAGAAAGGGGAATCCCAAGAAGTAATTATAAAATTTTTGATAATAATGATAATGAAATTGGAATTGTTACATCTGGAACTATGTCACCTTCACTAAAGGAAGCAATCGGACTTGGCTATGTAAAACATGAATTTTCTAAACTAGACTCCCCAATATATATTGAAATTAGAAATAAAAAAATAAAAGCTATTATCGTCAAAACTCCTTTTGTAAAAATATAATTTGTGATTAAGGTTCTTATTTTTGGCGGAAGCGGATATTTAGGTAATACTATATTTAAAGAATTAAATCCATTTTATGATGTTTATGGAACCTACTACAAAAAACGAAATTTTAAAAAAAATAAAAGATTCTTTTACTTTCCTATAGAGAAAAACTCATTGAGAATAGTAGAGAAAGTGAAACCGAATCTAATAATTTCGAGTTTGAAAGGTGATTTCAATAACCAGGTTGTTTTTCATAAAAAATTAATAGAACTCTGTGATAAAAAATGTATCAAACTTTTGTTCATTTCATCTTCTAATGTTTTTGATTCGTTTACAAACTACCCTAGTTATGAAGACGACAAGACTTTTTCAGAAAGTGTTTTTGGAAGATTCAAAATTAGTATTGAAAATAAAATTTTAAGAATGAAATCTAAAAATTGGATCATACTAAGGTCTCCAATGATATTTGAAAAAAACTCACCCAGAATAAAGGATATTATTAATAAATCTGAAGAATCTATTGCTATCGAAATATTTCCAAATCTTATTGTAAATATAAATTCAGCAAAAATTTTTGCAAAACAAATTCATTATTTGATTAGTAGAAACATTACTGGAATTATTCATCACGGAAGTACTGATTTGGTTAATCATGATGAATATATTTTTTCAATAGTAAAAAAACTAAAACTCAAAACAATTAAATACAAATACGTATACACCACTAACGAAAATAGATACCTTGCTTTATTCTCTAATCGTGATATTTTTCCAAGTCATTTGCAATTTAGTTATTCAAAAACATTAAAAATATAATTGGCAAATGAATTTTATGAAAACTATATTTTAATTTATCTTTGAGAATATGGGAAGAGCCTTTGAGTTCAGAAAAGCAAGAAAAATGAAACGTTGGTCTGCGATGGCTAAAACCTTTACAAGAATTGGTAAAGATATTGTTATGGCTGTTAATGATGGTGGACCTATCCCTGAAAGTAATTCGAAACTTAGAGCAGTAATACAGAACGCCAAGGCTGCAAACATGCCCAAAGACAACATTGAGAGAGCAATTAAAAAGGCTTCTGATAAATCAACTGAGAATTACAAAGAAATAGTTTTTGAAGGTTATGGTCCCTCTGGTGTTGCTGTAATAGTAGAAACAGCTAGCAATAACAATAACAGGACAGTAGCTAATGTGAGAAGCTATTTTAATAAATATGGAGGGAATTTGGGAACAGCAGGATCTGTTGAATTTATGTTCGAAAGAGTTTGTTGTTTTAAAATTAATTCAAAGATTGATTTAGAAGAACTTGAATTAGATTTTATTGATTTTGGGGTTGATGAAGTTTTAATTGATGAGGATGGGATTTGCTTATATTCACCATTCGAAAACTATGGAGACATACAAAAAGAAATAGAAAAACGCGAAATTGAAATAATTTCATCAAACTTTGAAAGAATTCCTAAACAACTAAAAAGTTTAAGTGATGAGCAAAGAAAAGAAGTTGAAATATTAATTGAAAAGATTGAGGAAGATGATGATGTTCAAAATGTATATCACAACATGAAATAATTAAGAATGTTCAGGAATTTTGCCTTTTATATCTTTAAAAAAACTCATTAAAAATTTTATATCTCTCTCTTTACTGTCTGTTAAATAATATGGGTCTGAAATTTTAATTTCTTTATCTTTAAAATTTAAAGAAGCACTAATAATTGGAACATTGGCTTCTTTTGCAATATAATAAAAACCTGTTTTCCAAACCTCAACTTTTTTTCTTGTTCCCTCTGGAGATAATGCTAATCTAAACAAATCATTTTTCTCAAAAATATTTGCGATAGTCTTAACATTGTTTGAATTTTCTCCTCTTTTCACTGGTTTACCTCCTAACATTCTTAAAAAATAACCAAGTGGAAATTTAAAAAGTTCTTTTTTTCCAATAAAATTAATTTCTTTTTGCATTATTTTTCTAGCCATAACAGCTATGAACAAATCTTGCCAATGAGTATGTGGAGCAGCAATTACAACACACTTTTTTAACAAATTGAGGTTTCCAACCAATCTCCAACCTAAAACCCTAAAATAAATAATTTTAGTTAAAAAAAGAATCATATGATTTTTCTTGCGTTTATTAAATCCTCCATCGTGTCAATTCCAATTCCCTTATAAATTGTTTCTACCATTTTTATTTTTTTTCCATTCTCCAAAAATCTTAATTGTTCTAATTTTTCATATTTCTCAAGATTGGATGGTTTTGAATTATAAAAATACATTAAAGCTTCTTTTTTAAAAGCGTATACTCCGATATGTTTGAAATAGTTTGGTTTATCATTAGTCAATCTATTGAAAGGGATAATAGATCTTGAAAAGTAAAGTGCAAAATTATCATTATCTACAACAACCTTAACATTACTTGAAGATTCAACATCCTTAATTTTATCGAATGGCTGCATCAAGGAAGCTAAATCAATCTTTTTATCATGATCATTTTTAAAAATATCAATTAGTTTTTTTAAACTAAATTTATCTATAAATGGTTCATCACCTTGAATATTTAATATTATATCAGAATTAATTTTAGAAGCAAACTCAGCTATTCTATCAGATCCACTTTCATGGTTAACGGTACTTATAAAAGCATCTCCGCCATTGTCTGTTATTAAATTGAAAATGACTTGTGAGTCAGTGATTACATGAACTTCATCAAACAATCTTGAATTAACTACATTTTGATAAGTTCTCAAAATAATTGGTAATCCTCCTAAATCCATCATTAATTTTTCAGGAAGTCTTTCTGAATCCAGTCTAGCCGGAATCATTGCGATTGTTTTCATCTTTTTTATTTAAAATTACATTTATATTTTAATTAAAATCCTATCAAATAAAGTTTGCTTTCTGCTCGTGTTATCGCAGTGTAAAGCCACCTAAGATAGTCTATGTTTGGTCCTTCTTTCAAAAACGGTTTTTCTATAAATACTACAGGCCATTGGCCTCCTTGAGCTTTATGACATGTTATGGCATATGAAAACTTAACATGAAGCGCATTAAAAAAAGGATTTTCTTTAGTCTTTACAAACCTTTTATATTTAGATTTTATGTGTAAATAATCCTTTTGAATTTCTTGGTACAAAAGATTGGACTGATCATAAGATAAGGATGGCAAGTCAGAATCTAATGTATTTAAAATGATAGTTGTATCAAAAGATGGTTGGTTTGCGTAATCAACCATTTTAATTTTTATTTCAGCAAATTCAAACCCATATAACTCTCTAATTCTGTATATTTCCAAAACTTCAATTATATCTCCATTCGCCAAAAAGGAAATATTTGGATCAGAATCGGTCCAAAAATAATTATTCTTAGTTATCATTAATAAATCACCAATACAAACTTTATGATCATGAGATAAAATTGTTTTTCTTATTTGTTGATTATATTGATTAGCTCTTTTGTTCGAACGTACAATTATTATAGAATTATCCCTTCCGTTTTCATTAAAACTATTCTCAATTGATTCCTGAATATCAAAACCATCTGAAAGAAAATGGATATCGTTAAATTTTTTAAATTTAAAATCTAACTCTTCATTGATTATGTTATTTCTTATAACGGTCGCATTAAAAAGTATTCCCGATTCTTCAGTTTGTCTAACTACATCACTAATTTCATATTGATCAATTTTAAGATTATAATTTTGCTCTAAGTATTCAGCGTTTAGTGCTGGACTAATTGATTGATTAACAGGGGGTAATTGAGCGCTATCTCCAATAAAAATTAATTTAGAATTAGTTTTAAAATCAATAAAGTCAATAATATCACTCAATAAGGAGTTTTTTTTAAAAAGGTCATTAGAATTTAATGATTCTGAAATCATTGATGCTTCATCAATAATAAAAACAACATTTTTTAATTTGTTAGTTTTTAAGGAAGATTTAAAATTTCCTGAACTATCAACTTTTGAGTAATAAATTTTCTTATGAACAGTGTAAGCTTTTCTTTGAGTGTATTTAGATAAAACTTTAGCAGCCCGACCCGTAGGAGCCAATAAATTGTAACTCATTTTACTATAATGTAAATTTTCAACTAAAGTTTTCATTAATGTAGTTTTTCCTGTTCCTGCATACCCCCTCAACAAAAAAACGGTTGAATTATTTTTATTGTATAAGAAATCCGTTAAACTTTTTAAAGCAGAAAATTGATCTTTGGTGGGATTTAAAACAAAATTTTTCAAAAGTAACTTGTTAAATTCTGATGAATTCATATGATTTTAAATTTTAAATAAACCTATTATTAATACTTACTTTTGAGAACAAAAAAAAATTGTAGTTTTGTTTAAATATAATTAATTATACAATGGAATTCATATCAAAATACATGAGAATTATTAAGTCCGTTCTTTGGGTTTTAATAATTATTTTTGCTTATAAAGTTTACGGTTCAATAAATGGTCCAATTGAATTTAATAAAGTTAAAAACGAAAGATACTTAAAAGTAATAGATAAATTAAAAGACATAAGAAATGCTCAAATAGCTTTCAAAAGCGTTAACGGTATTTATTCTGATAATTTTGATAGTTTAATTAGTTTTATTGATACAGCACAATACACCTTAATTCAAAAGAGAGATTCAAGTTTTTTAGAATACGATAGAACTTTTAGAATTGATATGTTAAGAGAGGTCGTAGTAATAGATACCTTAGGATTTGCTTCTGTTAAAGACTCTTTGTTCGGTAATTCAAAGAGGTATAAAAATATGGCAAGTATTCCTATAGATGGAGTAGATGAAAATTTCAAAATTAAATCTGATGTTATTGACAAAAATGGATATAATGTTCCTGTTTTTGAAGTTAGAGTTTCTAAAGATGTCGTTTTATTTGATCAAAATAGAGATTTATTAAAACAAGAAAAAGGTCTAATGTCTGTTGATGGTGTTAATGGTCCTGACATTGTTTTAGGATCTCTAAGCGAGGTTAGCACCAATGGAAATTGGCCAACAACCTATGATGCAATTGCAAGAAACTAAAATAGGGCTAGGCAAAAACCTTTTAATAAAACTTGGTCATAATAGTGTTTCATTGATCTTGTCAATGCCTGATGGCACTTTAACAAACCATTTATACAAAGAGTTCTCAAAAAAAATTGAAACTCATTTACTTAAGGATAAATTAGATTCTATTATTTCCGAATCTAACTTCACCAAACAAAACATAACAAATGTTAAATTAATTGTTTGTAATAGGCTATCGTCAATAGTACCCAAAAATCTCTTTGAAGAGAAATTCAGTTTAGAATATTTAAAATATAATGCCAAATTATTAAAAAATGATTTCGCTGCAAATGACAAAATTGAAGAAATTGGAGCAATCAATGTCTACATTCCATTCGTAAATGTTAATAATTATTTAATAGAAAAATTTGGAGTATTTAATTACTACCACTATTCAACAATTTTAATCAAAAAATTAATAAAAATTGCGAATCATAAAAAGACATCATTTTTTGTTAATGTTCAGTTGGATTCTATCCAAATTTTAATATTTAAAAACAAAAAACTTCAATTGTACAATAATTTTGAAATAAAAGAAAAGGAAGACATTATCTATTTTTTACTACTCTCTATGGAACAAAATAAAATTGATAACAAAAAAACCAAAATTTCATTGTATGGAATTATTAAAAATGAAACTTATTTATTATTAGAAAAATTTATTAATAATATAGAAATTGTTGATTTGTCTGAGAAAAAAACTATAACAGCAGGGTTAAATAATTCAACAAAAATTGATTATTTACTTTTATGAGAATAATTTCTGGAATAAATAAGTTTCATTTTTAAT
>JAQWJH010000032.1 GCA_029248455.1 Flavobacteriaceae bacterium | reverse complement strand
ACAAATCTAAGAAATAGATTTATAGATAACTTCAACTAAATGTAACTTATTTACCAACATTTTTGGACCGATAAACCCCTAATTGTTTTTATTTAATAACTAAATTGTAAAAAAAAAAAATGAAAAGAAGAAATTTTATTTTTAACAGCGCATTATTCTCTGCTTCTCTTGGTATATCACATTCTTTAAAGTCACAAGAACTGTTTCGCACTTCTAACTTAATCTCGAAAAATTTCGCGATTCAATTATATTCTGTGAGAGACAGCATGAAAAAAGATCCAAAAGCTACATTAAAAAAATTAGCATCTTATGGGTATAAATATATTGAAGGTTATGAGAGTGATCAAGGACTATTTTGGGGAATGAGTAATACAGATTTTAAAAAATATTTAGATGATTTAGGGTTAAAGATGATAGCCAGTCATTGCGGTGAAACGGGAAAGCTAGAAAGTTTCAATAAAAAATGCGCGCAATCTTCTGAAATAGGGTTGGACTATTTGATTTGTCCAGGGTTAGGTAGAAGAGATTTAAGCCTCGAGACTTTTAAAAATCATGCCAATACGTTTAATAAATGTGGTGAAATTGCTAAAAAAAACGGCCTTAGATTTGCTTATCATAACCATGAATATTCTTTTAAAAATAGAAATGGAATCTATCTACAAGATGTGCTTATGAACAATACCGATTCAGATCTTGTAGATTTTGAAATGGATATTTATTGGGTAGTAGCTGCAGGTGAAGACCCGATAAAATGGTTTGACAAGCATCCTGGTAGATTTACTTATTGTCATGTAAAGGATTTAATGCAGCGTGAAACAAAAAATAGAAGAGGAGATTTATTTGAGTCCTGCACGCTTGGTAAAGGCTCTATTGATTTTCAAAAGATATTGTCTTATGGAGCTAAAAAAGGTTTACATACTTTTATTGTGGAACAAGAAGCCTATACAGGATCAACTCCAATGGAAGCAGCTGAAGATAACGCAGAGTATATGACGAATTTAAAAGTCTAAAAATTTTAATTTTTTTTCAAAAAATTAATTGTGAGGTATACTACTTTTTTTAAATCTTCTGGTAATTTTTTTGATTGCCAGGGGTGTTTTGATTTAAAAACATGATCGGAACCTTCAATTATTTGGATTTCCCCTGATTTGCTCCACGAAAACAGATTTTCTCCCTCTTTAGGCAATACAGAAGTATCTTTCGAGCCATGAATAATTAAAAAGGGAATTTTTAATTTTTCAACAGCTGATTTAATATTAAACCTTTCTTCATTTTTTTTAAAATCCTGGAAAAACTGAAAATAGTGAGGCATCAATTGTTTAGTTCTAGCATTTTCAACATACATTACTCCTTTTTTCTTCCAATTATCAAACTCATTCGATCCTTCATTAAACCTCACTTTAAAATCACTAACCCCAGCCCAACTAATAACTTTAGAAACTGTAAAATCTTCAGAAGCCTTAATTAAAACAGAGCCAGCACCTCTACTATGCCCAATGAGGGAGATGTTTTTTAAATCTACATCGCTTTCAAACTCTTCACTTTTTTTTATATGATTAAGCACTCTGTTTATATCGCTTAGTTCGTGTGAAAAGTTGTTGTTTCCAAAAGCTTCTAAGTCTGGAAAATCAATAGGATTTTCCATGGTTCCACCATTGTGAGAAAAATTAAATTTTAGAAAAAAATAATTATTTTTAGAAAACTCTTTTGCTACTAATTCCCAAGCTCCCCAGTCTTTAAACCCTTTGTAACCGTGGCAAAAAATAACTAATGGTTTTTTAATTGAATTTTTTTTAAAAAACATATCATATATGATGGGCCTGCTAACCGTACTTTTTAAAATTTGATTATAAATTTCAGCCATGTAGTTTTATTTTTTGATAAAATAAATTTAATACCTTTCAGTCATATTTAAATAAACATCAAATGAAAAAAAATATTTTTTTAATTTTTCTTTTAACTTCATTTAATCTATTATCTCAAGATAAAATTATAAATGAAATCGTTGAAGAGGTCACAAATAATTCTCAGTTAGAGACACTTGCTCACGAACTTTTTGATGTTATTGGCCCTAGATTAGTAGGAACTCCTCAGATGAAAAATGCCCATGATTGGGCTGTTAAAAATTATGAAAAATGGGGAATTTCCGCTAGACTTCACCAATGGGGGATATGGAGAGGTTGGGAAAGAGGAATTACACATATTGACATGTTAGAACCCAGAGTTAGAACTCTTGCCGGCAGACAATTAGCTTGGAGCCCATCAACTTCAAAAAGAGGAATTACAGCTGAGGTGATAAAACCCCCAGAAATAAATGACAAATCTGAATTTGAAGATTGGTTAAAAACTATAAAAGGTAAATTTATTTTAGTAAGTCAAAATCAAATTACAGGTAGACCTGATCATCAATGGAAGGAATTTGCTACCAAGGAATCATTTGATAAAATGAAGGAAGAAAGAAATAAAAGGTCAAGAGAATGGTATTCAAACATTTCAAAAACTGGGTATGGATACAGAGATATTAGTAAGGCGTTTGAAGATGCTGGTGCGGTTGGTTTAATTTCAAGTTATTGGTCAAAAGAATCTGGTGCGAATAAAATTTTTAGCGCTAGAACAGATAAAATTCCGAATGTAGATTTAAATTTAGAGGATTATACAATGTTGTACAGAATGGCCGAGAGGGGTTTGACACCCAAGGTTAAGATTATTTCAACTTCAAAAGAGCTTGGGGAAATGCCTACATTTAATACCATTGCAGAAATAAAAGGAGTGGAAAAACCTGATGAGTATGTGATGTTATCTGCGCATTTCGATTCTTGGGATGGTGGACAAGGTACAACTGATAATGGCACTGGAACACTTGTTATGATGGAAACGATGAGAATTTTAAAAAAGTTTTATCCAAACCCTAAAAGAACTATTATGGTTGGTCATTGGGGAAGCGAGGAACAAGGTTTGAATGGTTCCAGAGCATTTGTTGAAGATTTTCCAAATATTATTGAGAATATTCAATCCCTTTTTAATCAAGATAACGGAACAGGTAGAGTGATTAATATAAGTGGAGAAGGGTTTTTAAACTCCTATGATTATATATCAGATTGGCTTTCTGCAGTTCCTAGAGATGTTTCCAAACATATTAAAACAAACTTTCCAGGGATGCCTTCAACTGGAAGTACTGACCACGCATCATTTGTGGCAGCTGGTGTACCGGCATTCAACTTAAGCGCTTTGGACTGGGCTTATTCTAACTTCACATGGCACACAAATCTTGATACATATGATAAAATTGTTTTTGATGATTTGAAAAACAATGTTATTCTAACAGCTATACTTGCTTACAAAGCTAGTGAGGATGAAGATAAAGCTTCAAGAGAAAAAAGAGTGATACCCAAAAGCACTATTAACCCCTATTCAGGTAGAATGATGCGATCTCGAGGATGGCCCTCTGTAAGGAAGCCTAACAGAGACGGGACTTCAACTAAGTAATTTTATTATAATAGGTAATGATAAATGAGTCTTAAAACGACATAAACCAATATTGTTATTAAAATTATTTTTCTGTTTTTGAGATACCATTCCATCTATAAATTTTTTAAGTTGTTAATTATTTTTTGATGATGTTTAAAATGAAAATTAAAAAAATATAACGTTAATTTCATATTTAATCGTCCCATTAATGGGTGTCTGAAGATTGCCTTATTATTCAATTTTTTTTCTTCTAGAGTATTTATCAGATTTTGAAAAGATTTTCTGGAATCAGACCATTGGCTTTTAAGAATTTTTAAATCTATTTTTTCTGGGAAAGTTGATGTTGATATAGGCGCCTTTACTCTTACTCCTAATTTTAAAAAAAAACGTAATAAAGTAGTTCTCAAGTAAACGGTGAAAGACATCTTTTTTAATAAATCAGGATATTTAGTTTTAGTTCTAATGTATTGTTCGGTTGATGTTTCAGCTAACCATGTATGGTAAAGATGTTGTGCTATTGACCAGCTGTTATTGATCTTGTTGTTTAAAAGATCATTAGGCAACTTTTCTAATTGATCAAAAAATTCAGCCCTTTGCTTTTCTAAACGATCTAATTCTAAATTTCTCATAGGCTTTGCGCTAATTTAAACATTACATCGGGGTATATTCTGTGATCTCCATCATATAGCGTTAACTCATATTTTAAGTTATATTTTTTTACTAAGTCTAGAAACTTGGCCTTAACCTCACTACTTATTAATTGATCTTTTTTACCCATAACCAAATGTGTATTGATATTTTCCCAAACCGATCTGTTTTTTTCTATTAGCGTGTCTTGAGGCAAGTCACTTGCCCACATTACTAAACTATCAATTTTCATTTGTGAAGCAAACATCCATCGACAAGCAGTTGCTCCGCCTTGTGAGAATCCTAGAATATTTAATTTAAAATTAGTATGTCCAATTTCTTCAAATATTTTTTTTGAAAGTAAGTTTAAGTAGTTAATGTTTTCCTCAATATCAGTCTTTCTTTCTTCTTTTGTCATCCAGCTGGCTCCGACCCTACTATAATAATCATTGATATAAAATCTGTTGAGGGCTTCAGGAGCAATAATTAATGTATTGCCATCATCTAAATTTTCGAATTTTTGAATAAAAAATTCACTCAGCATAGCATAACCATGTAAAACAAACCAAACTTTTGAGATGTTACTTTGGGGATTTCCAAGCATGTAATATCTGGCTTTTTTAGAAACATCAATAGTTTTTTTTAACATTTTAAAATAAAATTATATTTAAAATTACTACATTAATTACTTTTACAAATTAAAATTAATATTCATTTAAATGATTAAGTTGTCTGAAATAGAGAAAACACAATCTAAGTGGGGAAATGGAATAGTAAAAATAGGCTCTTTAAAAAGTGACAGAAAAGCTTGTGAAAAAGCTACTATTGAAATGTTAAATGAACTGTACGCATTTGATTTAGGAGACGTTCTATTTAAGCCTACCAAAGCTGAAAAAAAACAATTTAGATTAGAGTTGGATGGAGCTAAATCGTATTTTATTGGTGGAAACATAAAGTTTGATGAAGATAAAGGTTTTGCGCTTCTCCCCTGGCAGTCAGTAAAGTTTGAAAACGCATCTGTTGTATTAAATAAATCTCATGCTTTGGCAATGGGGAATTATTTTTTTACTGATTCAAGTGGAACTGCGGTAAAAGTAGAATACACTTTTGGTTATATTAGAACTAATAATGGAGCGCTTAAGATTAACCTACATCACTCCTCATTACCATATAAAAATGATTAATACTTTAATTAAAATTTCTTTTCTTTTTTCTTTTTGTCTCTGTTTTTCTCAACAGGATGTTTTGCCCTCTGGAGGTGAGGCTAAATCTAAAGACGGTTCTTTTAGTTATAGTGTAGGTCAAATTTTAACTACTCAAGTAAATCCTCCCTCAGATGCTTGGCCTGATGAGGCCATTACAATTAGCCATGGTGTTCAGCAATTTTTTATTCCTAGTTGCCAATTTAATGCGGATATTAAAATCACAGCCTTTCCAAATCCTTCAAAAGGATTAGTCAATATCGAACTTTCAAGATGGGATGATGTAGAAATTTTTCTTTCTGTTTATGATGTTTTAGGGAAGAGTATAATCAAGAAAGCGCTTTCTGAAAAAAGAACACAATTAAATTTA
>JAQWJH010000027.1 GCA_029248455.1 Flavobacteriaceae bacterium | reverse complement strand
ACTGGACCAAGCCCGTGGGTTGGATATAAATTTCCTTTACCATTTGCATAATGATGAGTTCTCCAAGATCCTGTTCCTCTGTTTTCTTGATTCATTTGAAATCTAAGTTCATGAATATATGCAGCCTCAGCATGCAACAATTCTCCAATAACTCCCTTTCTACACATATTTAAATACATCAGTTCGTCCCTTCCGTAATTAACATTCTCCATCATCATGCAATGTTTTTGAGTTTCTTCAGATGTGTTTACTATTTTCCACATATCACTCAGTGATACAGCTATGGGTACTTCAACAAAAGCATGTGCTCCATTTTCCATGGAATAAATGGCCATAGGAGCATGATTATTCCAATTAGTGGAAATGAATACCGCATCTGGTCTAATTTCATTCAACATTAATTTCCATTTATCATCTGAACCCCAATATTGAGCGATGTTGCTATGTCTTTCTCCTTTACCTAGTTCCTTAGCAATCTTTGAATTAGTTTTTACATTATCCTCATATAAATCACTAACAGCTACAATATCTACTCCATCTAATTTTGATATTGATTTTAAGTGTCCACTTCCTCTGGCCCCTAATCCAATGAAAGCAACTCTAACTGTTTCCAATTTAGGAGCTGAAAAATCGCCCATATACTTGCCTTTAGATTTAGGAGGTGAACTTGCACTTAATCTAGATGCTGCGCTGAGTGCTGCTGCAGAAATTGCTGTTGTTTTTAGAAATTTTCTTCTATTATAATTTTTCATAAGAAAATTTATTATTTCGTTAGAAGGTTATACAAATCTGTACCCGTTGGTCTAATTTAGTAAAAAATAACAGTATGATTAAATATAAATGATAACAGAAAAAACAAGAACTTTTATATTGTAGATATATGACCTTTCAAAAAGTCAACCAATTAGTTATCTTCGAACAGTACTGAAAAAGGTTTTCTTTTAATATATCCTGAATATTCTTTTCTCTCTATCCATTGATCGAAAAAAGGAGAATATTTTTCATTATCACGCCAATGTACGGGATCGATTATTTTCATTTTTGAAATCTCAATATTAACAGTCTCATTCCAATTGATAAATTCATTTTTCATTTCTTGTAATAAATCAGTGTTAATTTTTGAAATATCATTTGACTCTGTCGGATCGTCAGATAAATTATAAAGCTCAAAAACTAAGTTTTTAATATCATGAACTACAAGTTTAATATTATTATCAATTAAAGCTCCTCTGTTATCATGACGAAAAGGAATTTTTGATAATCTAGTTTCTGGATTTGATTCAAAAATATCAACAATACTTTCTCCATCTAAATAATTAGAATTCTCATCCGATTTTATTCCAACTATTTCTAAAATTGTAGGAAATATATCCATTGTCGATACTGGATATTTAGTAATTCTTGGTTTTATAATTTTTGGCCATTCAATAATTCCAGGAACTCTTAGTCCCCCCTCCCACATCGTATTTTTAAATCCTTTTAACTCTCCTACAGTTGAGGGGCTAATTTTATCTAAGCCTCCATTATCACTGCAAAACCAAATAATTGTATTATCTGAAATTCCTAATTCGCTTATCTTATTTCTTAAAACACCTATGCTTCTATCAAATGCTACTATCTCACCATAATGTTCCCTACTTTGTTTGTTTAGATTTTCCAATCCTATTTTATCATCTTCACTTGATTCAAAAGGATTATGTGGTGATCCATCCCAAATTACAGTAAAAAAAGATTTGTTTTGTTTTACATTTTTATCAATAAATTTTAAAGCTTCATTTACTATGACTTCAGATGAACTTCCCTTAAAATCAATAAATTCTCCATTATCACTCATCACTGGATCAATATCAAAAAAATTTGTAGTACTTATCCATTTATCAAAGCCAAAAACACCAGGGTTATATTCATCATCTCCAAAAATTGGAACACCTGGACCCCTGATTCCGTTCAAATGCCATTTTCCAAAATGTCCAGTTGAGTAACCAATATTTTTTAATTTTTGAGCTAATGTTATTTCATTTTTATTTAACGGATAGCCATGATAAAAAACACCTGTTCTATCATTATTCCTTCCAGTTAAAACACTAGCCCTTGTTGGAGAGCATTGAGGCGCCCCTGCATAAAATCTATCAAAACGTAATCCATTTTCAGCCATCGTATCAAGATTAGGTGTTTTTAATACAGGGTGATCATAATAACCTGTCTGACCCCAACCTTGATCATCAGTCATTATCAATATAATATTTGGCATTTCATTTTTTATGTCTTTGTTACAAGAAAGAAAAAAAAATGGAAGAAAAATTAAAAACTTATAACTATTGATCATATATCAAACATAATATTAATAAGGCTTTAAACAAAAAAGCCTCTAAAATTAATTTAAAGAGGCTTAATTCAAACAATAAAAACTACTACCTATATCCGTTATTTGTTGGGTCAGATTCCAATAATGCAGGATTTCTTAAAATTTCGTCAAGCGGTATGGGATACTTCACGTGTTTTGGTTTAATATTTGTTTTTGTAGTTGAGTATTTAAAATATTTTGTTTTTTCAACTGTTTCTAATAAAATACCCCATCTAATTAAATCCACTCTTCTGTGACCCTCTGCACACAATTCAAATTTTCTTTCTTCTTGTAAAGCTGTCCTAAAGCTTTCTTTTGTCATACCAGTCCAGGGCTTATCAGGTTCAAATGCTCTTTCCCTTACTTTATTTACAAATTTATAAGCTGAACTAGGGCCACTCAACTCATTAGCTGCTTCAGCTGCCATCAAATATATATCAGCTAATCTAATCATTACAACATTTTCCGCATGTCCATTTCTCATTGAATGAATCTGATCAAGATTTTGTAATTTTTTAAAATAGGAGAACTTTAATTTGAACCCCCCATATTCATTAAGAATAGTCGCATCATATCTCAAATCTCCAGATTCCCATTTTGTTTTATTAGCAAGATCTGGAAGTGGAACTTGGGCGCCAAATCCAGTAAATGCATGATTATTTGCTGCCAATACCTTTTTAAGAGCATTCCTCTGCTTTTTATCCTTTGGTTCATCTCTTAGTCTGGGGTTCACTTCATTAGTCAACTGTAAGTTGTGTCTAGGAACCAAACCATCTCCTGAAGCACCGGCATAATTAATCCATAAAATATGTTCTGTTTTAACTTGATTTCCAGGTGTTGTTTTGTCCCAACCGTATACATCCTCAAATTTATCCATCAATTTGTGTGGAGAATTATTTATAATATTTTCACTAGTTGACAAAACATCTGCCCATTCACTATCCATCAAATGAAATTTAGATTTTAAAGCAATAGCAGCCCATTTCGTCATTCTACCTAGATCGTTACCTGAGTAAGAATCAGGAAGTGAATTAAATGCCTCTTGTAAGTCATCTTTCATTTCAGTCCTTATTTTGGTTAATGAAACTCTGGGTAATTTAGACAATTCTTCACTTGAAAGTAATTCTCTAAAATATGGAACGTCACCAAATTGAACAGTTAAGTCATAATAAGCAATTGCACGAAGAACTAATGCTTCACCATGAGTTTGTTTTTTTATAGCATCGCTAAGTTTATCGTTGTCTTTGACCCCTTGAATAACTGAATTAGCATTTCTAATGACTGAGTAAGCTGCATCCCAAATTCTTTGACCATCGTAAACACCTTCAGCAAAAGTATAATTATGTACATCTTTCCAAATATTTCTACTAGGACCCATTTCATCCGCACCAAAATTCCAAGCAGCTTGCCTCCATCTTCCACCAAAATAACCACTTCCTTTTATTAGAACATACACTCCATTGACTGCCATTTGTGCCTCAGTATCATTGTTGTAAAAGGTTTGTGGAGACAGACCATCTCTATAATCTTCAGCTAAATAATCTTCATCACAACCAGTAAAAAAAGTGAATACAACTGTTATTAGTAGTAAATTAAAAATGTTTTTTATTATATGTTTCATGATTTATTAGTTTTTATTAATTATAATTTTATGTTAATACCAAATGCAACACTAGATGAGTAGGGATATATATTTTTCGATACTCCTTGTTCAAGAGCGTCTGCTCCATATTCACTAGCTTCTGGATCTCCCCAATCGAAACTAGTCAATAAAAGTAGATTGTTTCCAGAAAAATAAACTGTTGCATCTTTTACAAATTTTGGTTTAAAATTATATGACAATGTTACATTTTTAAGCCTTAAAAAAGATCCATCAGCAATCATAGCACTGTTAGTTGGCTGAAAACTCCCTGCTGTTGTCCCAGCTCTTGGGATGTCTGAAGTTGGGTTTTGAGCTGTCCATCTATCTTTGACCTCAGGTCTTACATTTTCATTACCACCACGACCAAAGTATCCTCTTAAAATTGATCCGTCAAGAATATCATTTCCATAGGATCCATGAATGAATACATCCAGATTCCAATTCTTGTAAGTTATATTGTTTCTTAATCCACCATAAAAATCAGGCTGACTACTTCCCAATGTAACAAAATCTAATTCATTGATAACACTATTTCCATCAACATCTAAATATCTAGGGCCACCAATGTATGATCTTCCAAACATTCCATCAGCATCTATTTCTTCCTTGCTTTTATAAGTCCCAAGATACTGAGCTCCTATAAACACAGGGCCTTCCATTCCTGGAATTAAGCGAACGGATGGCCCGCTTCCTCCTGCGTTGATATTTGATAAGTTAATATAAGGTATAGATCCCAAGTTTAGGATTTTATTTTTATTTGATGAAAGTGTTAAAGTTGAATTCCACTTGAAATCATTTTTTTCGATATTATATGATGTAAAAGCAATTTCAAAACCCTTGTTTTCAATTTCACCCACATTTTCTAGCCTAGTTCCTCCCGCAGTTCCTGGAAGTGGTTTTGCCAATAAAAGATCTTTGGTTAATTTACTGTAGTAATCTATTTCTAAATTAAACCTATTGTTTAAAAAACCTATTTCTAATCCAATATCGGTTTGATATGTTTTCTCCCAATTTAGATTTTTACTTGGTAATTCTGATAAAATTACAGCGTTTTGCATAACGTCGTTAAAAAACACATTTTGAGTTGTGTATTTTTCTATTGAATTGTATGCCGGAATTCCTTGTTCTCCAACCATACCATAACTCGCTCTTAGCTTTAAATTACTAACAGTATTTTGACTTTTCATAAAATCTTCTTGATCAATTTTCCATGCACCTCCAAGTGATGGAAAAAAAGCAAATTTATTCCCAGTTTCAAAAACAGAAGAACCATCATTTCTTGCTGCAAAAGTTAGAAGATATTTATCTTTAAAAGAATAATTAATTCTTGTTAATATCGAATTAAATGTTCTTTGTAAATAACTACTATTAACTTGATTTTTTGTCGGATCTGAACCAAGTGATAAGTTGTTAAAGGTGACAACATCATTTGGAAAACCTTCTGCGGTTGCCCCTACAACCTCAGCGGTATTTTTTTGAACAGTCCAACCAACCAATACTTTTAAGGAACTATCAACCCAAGAATTTTCATAAGTAATAGTGTTTTCATTTAAAATACTTTTTCTATTTTCACTTATTACTTGTGCCTCTCCTCCGAGATTTCCACTTAATCTTTGTGGCAGAATACTAGGTAAATACGTATTTCTTTTCAACCAATTATAATCGACGCCATAGGTTGTTCTTAATGTTACATGATCATTTATATCGTATTCAAAGTATGTATTTGCAATTGCATTTGTAATGTTACTGTGATCTATTTTATCATTAATATCAGCAAATAAATTTTGTTCAGGAGAAGCACTGTATGGATTAGAATCAGTGTAGGTAATACCATCATCTTTATATATTGGCTTTACTTCTAAAGTATTTTGAAATAAATTATTAATGTTAATTTTATTATGCTCAATATTTCTTTCCGATATATTTAATCGTAAACCTGTTCTGAATTTTGAACTAATTTTTGAATCAAAATTAGCACGAACCGTATGTCTAGTTAAACCAGATGATTCAATCACACCTTCTTCATTCCATTTGTTGAATGAAACTCTAAAATTAGATTTTTTTGAATTTCCTGAAACAGTCACATCAGTATTTTCAACAACCCCGTTTCTTACAACTATATCTCTCCATCCAGTTGGAATTAATGCATTTATGTCAGGATATGGAAGAGAAATAGATGAATCGTTGGCTCCATAACCATCTGGTCCGGGAACAAATGTAACAGCCTCGTTCCAATATTCAGCATATGTTCGAAGGTCTCCAATTTTAGGCATTCTTTCTACCTTGGAAAATGTTGAATAATGATTTACGTCAACATTTACCTCTCCTTCAATATTACTTTTTCCAGTTTTTGTGTTTATAATTACAACACCAGCAGCTCCTCTTGTTCCATATATTGCCAAAGAACTGGCATCCTTAAGTACTTGAATTGATTCAATATCATTAACGTTAATATTTGATAAATTGAAACTAGTACCCGCAATAAAACCATCAATCACATATAGAGGTTTATTATTTCCGTTAATTGAGCTAATTCCTCTAATTCTGATTACTGGCTCAGATCCAGGTGCACCACTAGAACTTGTTACCTCAACTCCAGCTGCCCTACCTTGAAGTAAATTATCCACTCGTGATGCTGGTTGATTTGAAATTGCCTCACCCTTTATTTGAGAAATTGCAGAAACAAGATCTTTTTTTACAGTTCCACCATACCCTGTTACAATTACTTCCTCCAAATTTGCAATATCCTCTTTCATTACAACTGACATAGTAGCAGAAGAATTTAACTCCTGAGTAATATAACCTATGTATGAAAATATAATGACAGCATCTTCCTGCAATGATAACTGAAAGTTGCCATCGAAATCAGACACTGTTCCATTTTGTGTTCCTTTCACTAAAACACTTACTCCAGGAATGGGTTGTCCAGTCTCATCACTAACAATCCCAGTAACTATTCGTTGTATCTTTTTAACCTCATTTAAAACTGGTTTTTCAATAATTAGAATGGTTTTGTCCTCTGTTATCTCGTAACTAATATTATTACTTGACAAACTTTTTTCTAATAATTTATAAACCGTAGTTTCTCCTTTCTTTAACTGTATTTTTTGAGTATTCTCAAAAAAACGTTTAGGATAGAAAAAACTAAACTCTGTTTGCTCTTTTATGATCTCAAATACCTGATCAATTGACACCAGTTGATCTCTATCGATGATTACCTTTCCTTGTGAAAATGATGTGTCAGGAGTCAATGAAAAGGCTGTTGTACATAATAAAATGATAAATATTTTCATAATTGTCATTGTTAGTCGTTTTCCAAAGAGAAAACGGTAATTAATTAATTTAGATTCCATAAATTAGATTTGTGTTAGTTATACATAATTTTAATTAATACGTAACAAAGGACGAAGTTCGATACACCAGAAAATGTTTGAACTTCGTTCTCGTTTTTTATTCTAATACTACTTTTTTATCTTCAATTTCAAAGTTTTTAATAACGCCATAGTTTTTAAAGCTTTTGAGAATTGTTTCTAGTCTCTTGTTTTTCCTTAATATTCCTACAAATTCTTCATTCTTGATTGAGTTGTTTTTAAACACTATTTCTATATCATACCAACGAGAAAATACTTTCATGACTTCTTCAAGTGTTTTGCTTTCGAAACTAAAGACCCCATCTTTCCATGAAACTTCGTTATAAACATCAACTGTTTTAATAGCAGAAGTATTATTATTGATATCTAAATCTAATTGTTGATTTGGTTTTAAGCCTAGGTTTTTATTATCTATACTTACACTTATTTTTCCTTCCACTAATGTTGTGTAAACATTACTTTCCCCTTTGTAAGCTTTAATATTAAATTCTGTGCCTAATACATCTATTTCCTGGAATTGATTAAAAACTTTAAATTTTGCTCCTTTATGTTTTGAACTAGGTGACACATCAAAATAGGCCTCACCATAAGCTAATTCTACTTCCCTTGACTGACCATTAATAAAACTAACCGGATATTTTAACTGAGATTCTGAATTTAACCAAACTTTAGTACCATCAGATAGTTCTACAACAAACTGTCCTCCTCTTGGAACCGTCAATTGATTGTATACTAATTCAACTATTTGTTTAGCCTTATTTTGATAAACTAATACCTTTCCATTACTTGTAGCATTTTGAGTCTGAATACTAATACCTGTTTCCAAGGCTATTTGGGAACCGTTTTCTAAAGTAAGAACAGCTTTATCTTTTCCATATTCAATAGTGTTTGCATTAAAAATTGGAGGGGAAACAACATCTTTATCAGTTGTATTAAATAAACTATCCCCAAAGAAATAAGTTGTAGTTAAAATTAACGCAAGAGTGGCGGCTACTGCATACTTAAATATATAATTTGACTTGGCCTTTCTACGATTTATTTGTTGAAGTATATTTTTCTTAGCAGTTTCAAGATCATAAGTTTTTAAAACCTTATTGGCATAATGGTTAGCTTTAAAATATTCTTTAAATAAATGCTCATTTTCAGAATTTCTAATCCACAGCTCTAATTGTCGTAGCTCTTTTAAATTAGCTTCTTTTGCTAAAAATTTTACGATTAATTTTTTTATTTTAATATCCATAATAAACATCTATACTATAACAACGAAGTTGAAACAACTATACCACTACGTATTTTTTAATTTTTTTTGGTATGTTTACGATTGAGGTCAAGAATTCCAATGAAAAAACTCTTTAATAACCAAAAAGATTTTATCAAACACCTAAAAAAAGGGGATGACTTTGCCTACTCACATTTATTAGATCTTCATTATAAAGAATTATGTGATTATGCTACTAGTCTCGCTAGAGATGATTTTAAATCTGAAGATATTGTCCAAAATGTTATTGTTAGAATGTGGAATAAACGTGAAAAATTAAATACCGATATTTCAATTAAAAACTATTTGTATAAATCTGTTTACAATGAATTTATTGATCAGTACAGAAAAGATTTATCTGTATCGATTTTGGAAAGAAAATATATTGAAGGAATCGATTATTTTATTGAAAATGAAGGTGATAGTAAAGCCAGAAGATTAATGGAAATTGTAACAAAGGAAATAAAGCAATTACCGAAAAAGTGTAAAGAAACTTTTCTGTTAAGTAAGAAGAGTGGACTATCGTATAAAGAAATAGCTGATTTTCAAAACCTATCAGTGAATACTGTTGAGAATCAAATGACTAAAGCTTTATCTATTTTAAGAAAAAAGCTTAAAAACAATATGAAGTTTCTGTTGTTTCTTTTGTTGGAAAACAAAACCAATGAAATCAAAAAATAAGAAATATCTATTGTTACCATATAAAAAAATTACTATTAATATTTTTGGATTTTTTTTACTTATTAATAGTTAAAAGTAGCAATTGCAACGATTCAGTTAGCTAAAATTAAAAAAGCCTTAAGTCAATTAGTTAAAATGGTTTTACGCAGAGCTTTTAATATAATGAGACTGGAGATAGGAAAAATATTTAATATAATATCCTGAAAATCTTTTTAAGTAACGCTTATTTACCTGTAAAGCCTAAATTAGGTTTTAAACAAAAAAGCTCCCCATTTTCAGGAAAGCTCTTCATCGGTTTTCTACAAACCTCTTATAAACAAATAAGTTTATAAGAAACACAACGACTGCAAATATAGGTTATAGTTAGTAAATAATAAAAAACAAGCTGATTTAATTAAAGTTTTAAAGTATTAAGTAGAGTTGATAAATCATAAAATATCTTAATTGAAGAACTAATTTTGCGGTCTGGACGGAGTTCAAACTAAATTACAACAACCTATTAATTTTATAATTACAAATAATCTGTGAAATTTTAGAGTGAACGTTATACTTGAGTTGAATTCTATATTATAGTTCAAATATTATTCTAGATTTTTATTAGGAAATAAGTAATTACCTTAAATGTACAGTTAACTTAACATTATTTTTTATATATTTGTTAAGTTAACTTAACATATAAAATTAAATGAAACTTAAAATATTAAGAATTATGGCAATAATTACAGGATTAATTGGAACAACTTTATTTAATAGATTTATGGAAGGAGGAGCGCTATTTATGTCTCTAGTCCTTATTTGTTTATTATCATCTATTTACTTTTCAGTAAAATCTTTTTTGAATCTCAGAACTAATATTGAAATTTCAAAAAAAATGCTCAATAATATTAGTAATAGTGGTACGCTTGGTTTAGCTCTTGGTGTCATGGGAGCCTTCATAGGTCTTATCACAGCTTTTGATGTTCTAGAAGCAACTGGCGCGGCAGAACCTTCTATTATAGCAGGAGGTTTGAAAGTAGCATTATTATCCCCTCTTTTTGGGCTTTTCACCTTTTCCTCTTCGAAGTTTGCAATACTCGTACTTCAAATTATTCAAAAATAAAATGATGGATCTATCTAAAAAAGAAATATCAATTTTAATTGAAATTATTTATTCAATTGTATTTGTATTAATATTCCTTCCTTATTTTTATGAAAACCAAGAAACAACTCTGATTTTAATGGATGGTTTAGTTGAAAAAATAATTCAAATTATAATATGTACGATAATCTATTTTTCAATTGCCTATGCTTTATTAGAGATTGCTTTTAAAAAAAGGGAAACAAGAGATGAAAGAGATGATATGATTAATTCGAGATCGTATAAATTAGGTTATTTACTCTATGAATTCTCCTTATTCATTTTTATTGGATATGTCTGTTCTAAATTTCAAAATAAAGAATTATTAAACCTCACAGGAAACCAGGAATTATATAACGGCTTTCAATTAACAGACGGTGGAATTGTTTTTTTTATTATTGTATTACTTGCATCCATATCAGTAATAAAGTCATTGTATCAGTTTTACTTATATAGAACCGTTTAAAATGATATTAAAAAACAACTTGAAAGAGGTTAGGCAGAAAAAGGGGTTAACTCAAGAAGAACTAGGTGTAAATGTTGGAGTCAGTAGACAAACAATTATTTCGATTGAAAGATACAGATATTAACCTACTCTAGAGCTGGCTATGAAATTAGCTGAAAATCTTAATATTAAAATTGAAAAATTATTCTATTTTGAG
>JAQWJH010000025.1 GCA_029248455.1 Flavobacteriaceae bacterium | reverse complement strand
TCTTTTTCAGAGAACTCTCCCGTAAGTTCTCCCATCATTCCCATTCCTCCATTTAAATTCGGTTTTGGAATTAATATTTTAGTGTTATGTAAGTCCAAATGTTTAGCAATTTGATAGTTTACACCCCTGGGATGATTATCTAGATTTGTATGGATTGCATAAATATTTATGTTGTTCATAATACACTTACTTATTACTCTTTCAACATAGGTTTTATTAGTAAGTTTTTTTAATCCATTAAATATTATAGGATGAAAACTAATAATCAAATCACAGTTCTTCTCTACAGCTTCATCAACAACATTTTCTAAAGTATCTAAGGTTATTATAGCTTTAGAAACAATAGAAGATTCATTTCCTAAAATTAAACCAACGTTATCAAAATCTTCTGCCGTACTTAAAGGGGCCCATTTTTCAATAGTGTCTATAATTCTTTTTAATTTCAAAATGTTTTTTTTACAAAGTTATAAATTATTGATTCAACTAAATTTTAAATTTATAATTTAGTATAATGTCACTTTTCAGAATAATTTTTTACCCATTTTCTTTATTATATTTTGTTTTGACAAGCTTAAGGAACAGAATGTTTGATGTTGGACTTTTAAAGTCTAAGTCTTTTGATATTCCTCTAATTGGAATTGGAAATTTAAGTTCTGGTGGTACTGGAAAAACTCCAATGGTAGAGTATATTTTCGATAATTTTAGTAATAATTTTAATTTATCATTGTTAAGTAGAGGTTATAAAAAAAATCGACCAGGATATATTAAAGCATCTGAAAACTCAAGTGCAAGTTCCATTGGAGATGAACCCTATCAAATTTTTAGAAAGTTTAATAATATCAAAGTAGCAGTTGATGAAAATAGAGTGAGAGGTGTTGAAAATTTAATTAACGAAGAACCAAAATTACAAGCTATAATTCTAGATGATTGTTTTCAGCACCGCTATGTATCATTGAAATTAAATATTCTACTAACAACATATACCAACCCATTTTTTAAAGATTATTTATTGCCCTATGGAAATTTGAGAGAATCACGTAATGGTTTTCAAAGAGCAAATATAGTAGTAATTACAAAATGTCCTGCAGATTTAAAAGCTACAGAAATGGGTAAATTTCGATCATCTTTAAAATTAAAAACTAATCAAAGTTTATTTTTTACAACTGTTCAATATAATAACATTCTAAAGGGTAAAAGAAACATTTCCTTAAAGAAGCTTCAAGGATCTAAAGTACTTTTAATAACAGGCATAGCTAATAACTTATCAATACTTAAATATTTGAAACATAATGAAATTGAATTTGAGCATTTGAATTTTGCTGATCATTATAATTATTCTAATAACGATATAGATAAAATTGAAAAAAAATATTCTGATTACAAAATAATTACTACAGAGAAGGATTATGTAAAATTAAGTGATTTTGAAATAAAAAATAATTTATATTATTTAGAAATTAAAACAAATTTTTTGAAGGATGAAGAACTTTTTAAAAACATAATTAGTAAAACTATATCTAATTAATATGTTTTTGGGCTTTGTATGAAGACCTAACCAGTGGGCCACTCTCTACATGTTTAAACCCTAAATCAATTGCAAATTCTTCATATTTTCTAAATTGACTCGGTTCAATAAACTCTTTTACCGGAAGATGTTTTTTTGAAGGTTGTAAATATTGGCCAATGGTAACAATATCTACATTATGATTTTTTAAATCAATTAAAGTTTGAAATACTTCGCTTTCTTTTTCACCAAGTCCAAGCATTATCCCAGACTTAGTTCTATTAATCCCATTTAGTTTTAAATACTTTAAAACATTTAAACTTCTATCATATTTAGCTTGAATTCTAACTTCCCGTGTTAATCTTCTAACTGTTTCCATATTATGAGAAACTACTTCTGGATTAACATCAATAATTTTATCCAAATGTTTTTCGATTCCCTGAAAATCTGGGATTAAAGTTTCTAGAGTTGTTGAGGGATTTAATCTTCTAATAGCTCTTACAGTTTCTGTCCAAATAAGTGTACCCATATCTTTTAAATCGTCTCTATCAACAGAAGTTATAACAGCATGCTTGATATTCATTATTTTTATGGAATTAGCAACTTTTTCAGGTTCAGCCCAGTCAATTTTTTCTGGTTTTCCAGTTTTAACTCCACAAAAGCCACACGACCTTGTGCATATATTACCTAAAATCATAAAAGTAGCAGTTCCTTCACCCCAACATTCACCCATATTTGGGCAACTACCTGAGGAACATATAGTATTTAAATTGTATTTATCGACTAAACCTCTAAGTTCTGTGTACTTTTTACCTGTTGGGAGTTTTACTCTTATCCACTTTGGTTTTTTAGCTATTTTATTTAAATGATTTGAAGACTTAAGATTTACCTTAGAAATTTCAAGGCTTTTCCATTGTTTTTTTTCTTCAGCTAATTCTTTTGTTATAATTACTGACATAAATATTATTGATTGTAAAGTTACAAACTATAAATTAATTTTTTATAAAATAGTTAAATACCATAATGCAAAGCTAGTCAAAAATATAATCCAAACTAAACTTAAAATATTAATAAGCATTGAAGGTCTAAATTCTTTGGGTGTGTGTTTACTATTTATGAGTTTAAAATTTACAATCGCATAAAAGGGAGCTGTTATGAAAGAAAGAATAGTAGCTATTTTTACAAGAAAGCCCATTTCTGAAATAAAAAAAATGAAAATAAATAAAGTTCCCGTACTTAAAATCAAAATCCATAAATTGTAACTAGCTATTTTATTTAAACCCAATAATTTAAATGTTTTCTGCATAGCTCTCGGTGATGCATCTAAACAAGTGATCGTAGTGCTAAACATTGTAGTAAAAGCTGCAATTGCGATTAACAGAAAAGCTTCATTTCCAATGGAATTTGTGTAAAGATTTATTAATTGTTTTGCGAATGTCCCTCCTTGATTTGAGAAAGTTTCTCCGCTATTGTACATTACAAATGCCCCTAATCCAACAAAACATAAACCAAGTACTATTGTTGTTAGGTAGCCAACATTAAAATCAAAAATCATTTCATTTTTTGTAATTCTTTTCTCTTTTTTCTTTTTTTCAAGCGTCCAAATCGATTGCCAAATGGAAATATCAAGTGGAGCAGGCATCCAACCAATAAAAGCTACTAAAAATGCAATTCCAGCAGCTTCTTTAGGAAATATTTGAGTTAATTCAAATGAGCTAGTGGTATTAAATCCAGCTGTTACTACGGCAAGTAAGGTACTTATTGTTAAAATCACAATAACAAATTTTATTAAATTATCTAGAATTTTATATTTTCCAATTAGTAATATTAATACACATATTATGATTATGACGCAGGCCCAAATTGTTATGTTTGAGGTTATTCCAAAAAGTTCAATAGCTAATCCTGCAGTCACAATTGTTACAGCAGTTTGGATTGTAAACATGGTGACAAGGGACAGAATTAGATAGGCTACTAATATATTTTTGTTTAATTTAAAATACCCTTCTAACAAACTTTCGCCTGTAGCCAAAGAGTATTTGGGTCCAAATAAGAAAAAAGGGTATTTAAATAAATTTGAAAATAAAAGTGCCCATATTAAACCAAAACCAAAATCTGCTCCTGCTCTAGTTGATTGTACTAAATGCGAAACACCTATTGCAGCACCTGCAAATAGCAGTCCAGGGCCTAATTTTTTAAAAATGTTAATCATGACTTATTAATTCAGCTAAAATTCTTTTTGCTCTCATGACTCTAACCTTTATGTTATTGATTGGTTGATTTAGTTTATTGGAAATTTCTTTGTAGCTAAGCTCATTAAAGTATCTAAGCTCAATAACTTTTTTATAAATTGGTTTTAATTGATTTATTTTATTTTTTAACGATTTTAATTTTTGCTCGTTTATAAGATCATCTTCAGGACTTGGAGAACTTTCCTTTATATCAATTAAATTTTTTGATTCTATTATAACAAGTTTATTTTTTCTTAATTTATCAATATGTATATTTTTAGAAATAGTTATTAGCCATGTTTTGAACACATACTTGTGATTATAAGTGTTTATTTTTTCAAAGGCTTTTGTAAAGCTTTCAATGGTGATATCCTCAGCTACAGACTCATTATTAACTCTTTTCAATTGAAAGTTAAAAACATCATCCCAATAGGTGTTAAGTAAATAATTAAAAGCATTTTGATTGTTGTCTCTTGCAAGATTAATTTGATTTCTAATAATTTTATTATCAGCCAAACTATTAGTTCAAATTCATTTTAGGTTCCTTACATTCTGCTTCGTCGGGAAGTTTTCCGCATATACCACAGGGTTCATTACTTTTATTCAAAAAAGGACTTGCACTTGCACATGTTCCAGCAAATTTTCCATTTTTTTTCACTATTATTTTGATTGCTATTCCAGCAAATGCAATACCCAACAACAAAAATGTAATTACAAATAACATAATTTAATTTTCAATTATATTGACTTCTTCTTCAAGCAATATATTAAATTTTCTTAATACAGCATTTTTAATTTTTTGAGAAAAATTAAAAATTTCTTTTCCAGTGGCTTTTCCATGATTTACAATAATTAAGGCATGAGCTTTGTGCGTTCCAGTATTACCTTCTTTTTTCCCTTTAAAACCACATTTTTCTATTAACCAAGCCGCAGGAACTTTAACTTTAACTGCGGAAACATTAAAAAAAGGAACATCACTATGAGTTTCATTTAATTTTTTAAAATCAACTATAGAAATGATAGGATTTTTAAAAAAACTACCACAATTACCTATAATTTTAGGGTCAGGTAATTTACTATTTCTTATTTCAATTACAGAGTTAGAGATATCTTTAATAGTTGGTTCAGTAATATTTTTACTAATTAGATGTTTTTTTAGAGGCTCATACGATAAATTAATTTTATGATTTTTTTTGGAAAGTCTAAAAGTTACATTTGAAATAATGTATTTATTTTTAAGGTCCTTTTTAAAAATAGAACTTCTATAAGAAAAATCACACTCATTTTTATTGAATATTTTAATGGTTCCAGATTCTACAGAAACTGCACGACATCTTAAAAAAGAATCTTTTAATTCAATTCCATAAGCTCCAATATTTTGAATCGGAGCACTACCTACATTTCCGGGTATCAGACTTAAATTTTCTAAACCCCCATAATTTCTTTTAATACTCCAACTAACTAAATCATCCCATTTTTCGCCTGCTCCAACAGAAACATCCACATATTTATTTGTTTCACTAGCAATAACAACACCTTTAATTTCAATTTTTATGATGTTAGTTTCAATATTATTCTTAAAAAGAATGTTGGTTCCCCCACCAAGTATAATGGGACTAGAGAAATTAATTCGTTTAAGAAACTCTATAATTTTTTGTTCTGATTTGGCAATACTAAAATTTGTAGAAATGGCGTTGACTCCAAAACTATTATACAATTTGAGAGATGTTTTCTTAGACTTTTGCAAATTATAAATACTTCTTAAAAAAATAGATTAATCTATTTTTCTTCTTCCTGATCCTCTTCGGGCTCAGGCAAAACTTCACCCTTGATTCTTAATATGACATTAGGAGTTTTAGCATTGGAATTTACAGTGATAGCTTTTTGAAAAAGGCCAGTCCTTTTCGTGTCATACTCAACTTCAATAGTACCAGATTCCCCTGGTTGAATTGGTTTTTCAGGTTTTTTAGGAATTGTACATCCACAAGACGAAAATATTCTTGAAAAAATTAAAGGGGAATTTCCAGTGTTTTTAAACTCGAATGTTTTTTTACCATCGTCCCCATTTTCAATTGTTCCATAATCAATTAAAGTTTCCTTAAAGGAAATTTCTGCGATATTTTCTTGAGACAAAACAGGGGCTGAATTAAGTATTAAACAAATGATTAATAAAATTCTTTTCATATTTTTCAATTTTGATTAAAACTATAACTTTTTATACATATTACAAAAAAACAACTTACCTTTTAAAATACTTTTTAGTTACCTACTTTTGTATACCAAATTAATCAAATAAACAGATGAATATTGTTAAAAGCTTTGATGCAAAAAAACTAGAATCAAAGTGGTATAAATTTTGGATGGAAAATAATTATTTCGATTCAATTCCAAATGAAAAAAAACCCTACACTATTGTAATTCCTCCACCAAATGTAACTGGAATATTACATATGGGTCACATGTTAAATAATACGATTCAAGATATACTTATTAGAAAAGCTCGATTACAAGGTTTTAATGCATGTTGGGTTCCAGGAACAGACCACGCTTCTATTGCTACTGAAGCAAAGGTGGTTGAAAAACTGAAAAATGAGGGAATTGATAAAAGTGAATTAACTCGAGAAGAGTTTTTACAACATGCATGGAATTGGACTGATAAACATGGAGGATTGATTTTAGAACAATTAAAAAAATTAGGATGTTCATGTGATTGGAAAAGAACAAAGTTCACCTTAGATAGCGAAATGTCAGAGTCCGTGATTAAAGTTTTTATTGATTTATTTGAAAAAAAATTAGTTTATAAAGGTTTTCGAATGGTAAATTGGGATCCTCAAGCCAAAACAACTTTATCAAATGAAGAAGTAATTTACGAAGAAGAGGAAAGTAAAATATTTTACATTAAATATAAAATATTAAACTCTTCAGAAACAATTAGTGTTGCGACTACTCGTCCTGAGACAATTTTTGGAGACACTGCAATAGCGGTCAATCCCAGTGATGAAAGGTATCATAAGTTTGAGGGTATGAAAGCTATTATTCCAATTTTAAATAAAGAAATTCCAATAATTAAAGATGATTATGTTGATTCAGAATTTGGAACAGGTTGTTTAAAAGTTACCCCAGCTCATAGTGAAAATGATAAAATAATTGGTGATAAGCATAAACTAGAAATTGTAGATATTTTAAATGATGACGGAACTTTAAATGATTTTGGTTTGCATTACAAGGGTTTAGATAGATTTGTTGTAAGGGATAAAATTTGTGATGAATTAAAAAAAATTAAATCCTTAATAAAAGTTGAACCTTATTTAACTAATGTTGGAAAATCAGAAAGAACAAAGTGTATTATTGAGCCAAAACTTTCAGAGCAATGGTTTTTAAAAATGGAAGATATTTCAAAACCAGCATTAAATGCCGTTAATCGTGATGATGTTAAACTTTTTCCTAAAAAGTTCAAGAATACTTACAGAAATTGGATGGAAAATATCAGAGACTGGAATATTTCTAGACAACTGTGGTGGGGTCATCAAATACCGGTTTATTATTTTAAATCTAATAGAAAAGATTTTGTAGTAGCTGAGAATATTGAAAAAGCAGTTGAAAAAGCAAGAAAAAAAAGTGGAAATAATAGTTTAGAGGAAAAAGATTTAGAGCAAGAAAATGATGTGTTAGACACTTGGTTTTCATCATGGATATGGCCAATAAGTGTTTTTGATGGAATTAGAAATCCAACTAACAAAGACTTTAATTATTATTATCCAACCAACGATTTGGTTACTGGTCCTGATATATTATTTTTTTGGGTAGCAAGAATGATAGTTTCAGGTTTTGAATTCAAAAAATTAAAACCGTTTAATTCAGTTTATTTTACAGGTCTTGTCAGAGATAAACAGGGTAGAAAAATGTCAAAACAGCTTGGTAATTCTCCAGACGCCATCAAGTTAATTGATGATTTTGGAGCTGATAGTGTTAGAGTAGGTCTTTTACTTAGTGCTCCAGCAGGAAATGACCTTTTATTTGATGAGTCTTTGTGTAAGCAAGGAAAAAATTTTTCTAATAAAATATGGAACTCCTATAGGTTGATCAAGTCATGGGAAGTATCGAGTTCTGTTGACCAAAATGATTATTGTAAAGCTGGAATTGAGTGGTTTGAAAATAAATTTGATTCTAAATTAATCGAAATTGATGATCATTTTAAAAAATATAGGATTTCCGATGCGTTAATGTGTATCTATAAATTGGTTTGGGATGATTTTTGTTCTTGGTATTTAGAAATTGTAAAACCTAGTTTTGGTTTACCAATTGATAATATTACTCATGAAAATACCTTATTGTTTTTAGAAAAATGCTTAATTGTATTACATCCTTTTATGCCATTCATTTCTGAAGAAATTTGGGCTGGAATTAAAAATCCTGATGATAATCCATTAATTATAAAAAACTGGCCAAAATCTAAAAAAATAGATAACACTTTACTAAAAGACTTTAGCCATATATCTAATTTAGTTTCTGGTATTAGAAAATATAGAAATGAGAATGGAATTTCTTTTAAGGACAAGATTGAATTATTTTCGCTACATAAATTGAAAAGTAATAATAAAAGTATAGTTCTTAAGCTAGCTAATACCGAAATTATTGGCGATATCTCAAATAAAGATTTAAATGCTGATTCATTAATTATTGATAGTAATGAATATTTTATTAATAATTTTTCCAATTCAAAAAGTGATATTAAAAAAATAAGTGAAGATTTAGAATATAATCAAGCTTTTTTAAAATCTGTTCAATCAAAGCTTAGAAATAAAAGGTTTATTGAAAATGCACCTAAGAATGTAGTAAACAACGAAAAGAAAAAAGAGGCGGATATTAAAATTAAAATTAAAATGCTTGAATTAAAATTGAAGTAGTAGTTTAGTTTTCTGCAATAGTATCAATTCCTCCAACAACCATTTGATTAATTTTAACTTTTATTTTAGAATCTAAGGGCAAAAATAAATCTACTCTAGACCCAAATTTAATAAATCCAGCATCTTCACCTTGAACAACTTTACTATCAACTTTCGCATAATTTACAATTCTTTTAGCTACAGCACCGGCTATTTGTCTATACAAGATTCTGCCAAAATTTTCGTTTTCAATAACAACTGTTGTTCTTTCATTAAGCTCTGAGGATTTAGGGTGCCAAGCAACTAAATATTTTCCGGGATGATATTTGCTAAATTTAATGATACCGCTAATTGCATATCTTGTTACATGAACATTCAATGGAGACATGAAAATAGAAATTTGAATTCGATCATCTTTAAAGTATTCTTTTTCATAAACCTTTTCAACTGCTACAACTTTTCCATCAACTGGTGAAATAATTAATGAATCATTAATTTGAGTTTTTCTTTTGGGATTTCTAAAAAACTGTAAAATTAAAACCAGAATAATAATGGTAACACTTCCAATAATTTTAGCTATTAAAACGTTTCCTAATAACATAAAAGAAATCAGATTAATAAACGAAACAGTAATAAATGAAATTATAATTATTAAGTGACCCTCTTTATGAAACATTTTCAAATATTTTTATTATTAAATAAATAAACGGCGAAGCAAATATAATACTATCCATTCTGTCGTAAAGACCTCCATGACCAGGAAGCCATTTTCCGCTGTCCTTTACTCCAGCTTCTCTTTTAAACTGCGATTGAACTAGATCACCTAAAGTTCCTAAAACACTAGTAACAACAGCAATAATCAACCATTGAGTCAAGCTAAAATTAATATTAATATAAAAACTAAAAATAACTGAAAGTAAGATTGAAAAAATGACACCTCCAATAAATCCTTCAATACTTTTTTTTGGAGAAACAGATTTTAGTAATGGTCTTTTACCAAAACTAACTCCAAAAACGTATGCAGCAGAGTCTGAGATCCAAATTAGAGACAAAAAACTTAATATAATCATAGGGTCATAAGTTCCTAAAATATTAGACATTGAAAAAAAAATGACTAGTGAACCAACTAAATAAAAATGACCAACAAAACGATTTTTAAGAATTGAAAAAGAAAAAAATTTCTTTTTTAATAGAGAGAAACCTAATAATACATTAGTTATAACAATAATTAATAAAAATACTAACTGAAATTCAGGATATTTAGATAAAATAAAAAGTGAAAGGTATAATGGAAAAGTTAAATAAAGAATTAAGTAAGATTTTCCAGAATCAACTGAAAAAAATTTGTGATTGTAATCGGAAACCAATTTTATAAATTCAAAAACAAGAATTAAACTACATATAAAACCTACTAGGTAAAACATATACTGATTAAAAAAGAGTGGAAATAATAGTACAATTGCGTAAGCAAGGGCAGTCAAAGATCTTGTGTAAAATTCTTTCATTTATAAATCCTCTAATAAAAGCAAATATAGATTTTTGGCAGAACTTCCATAAGTCAAAAAATTTGTATTATCCTTTTCTTGACTATTAAAATTTTTAATTGTGGTAATGTTGGCAGGTAAATTGTTAGGATATTTACTTTTTATTCCGTTTAAACCTCCACTTAGAGTTTCTGTGAATTGACTAATTTTAGCAAAAACAATAAAATTTTTAGGAAGATCATTTACTTTATGAGATTTTATTTGTTCAGCACATATTAATAAACTTCCATCATTAGCAACTAAAAACTCACATCTTGTTAAAAAAAACTTGGAATTTAAATTTGTTTTAGAAATATTAATTTTTTCTTTTTCAACAAAAAAATCAAGTAATGAATCGTCATAACATAAAATCTCAACGTCATCCCATTTATTTTCTTCAATTATTTGAGAAAAAAAAGAATCACACTCTGATTGGTTTTCGCAGTACAAAAATTTACCTCCATTTTCAGTAAAATTATAAGTGAATCTTTCCTCAATTGGGGCCTTCTTTTCTGGCATATATTTACCATCAACGTCTTCCTTAGATTCAGATTGATTACTTTTTTTGAAAAATGATTTAATGAATTTTTTCAAAGCACGGAAATTTCTATGCAAAGATAAAAAAACTAAATATCTATCAGAGGAATGTTAATAATTTTAGATAAACTATTTTTTTGATTTAGACTCCTTAATGGCAGCTTTAATGTCAAATGGTCTTTCACCATAAATTCTAACTAAATCCTCCTTGAAAATAACTTCTTTTTCTAGTAAAAAATCAGCTAATTCAATTAACTTATTTTTGTGTTTTTTCAAAAGCTTTATAGCTCTCTGGTATTGATTTTCGATGATACTAGATATTTCTTTATCAATTACTTGTGCAGTAACGTCACTGTAAGGTTTTGTAAAGCCGTAATCATTTTGCCCACTGGAATCGTAATAAGTTAAATTTCCAATTTTATCACTGAGACCGTAAACCGTTACCATAGATCTTGCTTGTTTTGTTACTTTCTCTAAATCACTCAGAGCTCCTGTAGAAATATTATTAAAAATTACTTTTTCTGCTGCTCTTCCTCCTAAAGCTGCACACATTTCATCTAATATTTGTTCTGGTTTTACAATTTGGCGTTCCTCAGGAAGATACCAAGCTGCTCCCAAAGATTGCCCTCTTGGAACTATAGTTACCTTAACCAGTGGCGCGGCATGCTCTAACATCCAACTGACAGTTGCATGGCCAGCTTCATGAAAAGCAATAGTTTTCTTTTCTGATTCTGTTATTATCTTATTTTTTTTCTCTAATCCACCAACAATTCTATCAACAGCATCTAAAAAATCTTGTCTATTGACTGATTTTTTAGATTTCCTAGCTGCAATTAATGCTGCTTCATTACATACATTAGCTATGTCTGCACCAGAGAAACCGGGTGTTTGCTTTGCAAGAAAGTCGGTATCGAGTCCTTTAGAAATTTTAATTGGTTTAAGATGAACTTTAAAAATTTCTTTTCTTTCATTTAGATCAGGAAGATCGACATATATTTGTCTATCAAATCTACCTGCTCTCATAAGAGCTTTATCTAAAACATCGGCTCGGTTTGTGGCGGCAACAACTATAACATTTGTATTTGTTCCAAAACCATCCATTTCAGTTAATAATTGATTTAATGTATTTTCTCTTTCATCGTTACCACCAGTCATGTTACTTTTACCACGAGCCCTTCCAATGGCGTCAATTTCATCAATAAAAATAATTGCAGGTGATTTCTCTTTTGCTTGTTTAAAAAGGTCTCTAACTCGTGATGCACCAACTCCCACAAACATTTCCACAAAATCTGAACCAGATAATGAGAAAAAAGGGACTTTGGCTTCGCCTGCAACTGCTTTGGCCAGTAGTGTTTTTCCTGTTCCTGGCAGACCTACAAGTAGGGCTCCTTTAGGAATTTTACCTCCTAATTTTGTGTATTTTGTAGGGTTTTTTAAAAAATCTACAATTTCTTGAACTTCCTCCTTAGCGCCTTCAAGTCCAGCGACATCCTTAAAAGTAATTTTAATGTCAGTTTTTTCATCAAATAATTTTGCTTTTGATTTACCAATACTAAAAATTTGTGAACCTCCACCTGCACCGCCTGACATTCTTTTCATAAAAAAGAACCATAAACCTATTAAAATTAATAAAGGAAGAAAGCCTAATATATAATCGAAAAATTTATTTTCAACTGTTTTAAAATCATAATTAAACTGGATACCCTTTTTTTCAGCATCCTCTAATTTATTTTGAAAAAGTTCAAGGTTCCCAATTTCAAAAACGTAATGTGGGCCATTAATATTTTTTTGACCCAAAATATTAGTAGAATTAGCAATTTTGTGGTCGGGACTGTTTAAAGCATCTCTTTGAAGTGTTACTTGTGCTAAATTTTTATTTATAACAGTTACATTTTTTATTTCACCCTTATTTAAAAATCTTTCAAAGCTAGTAATATTAATATTTTTTGAAGAGCTGGTAGCTTCGTTTCCACCAATAAAATAAGTACTAATAAAAAATATAACTATTAGTGAGTAAATCCAATAAGTATTGAATTTTGGTTTATTTTTTAAATTTTTATTCTTGTTCATTTTTAATATTTAGATTCAACTAAAGTAGAGTTTGCTTCCTCCCAAAGTTCTTCAATTTTATAATATTTTCTTGTTTCTTCATTAAATATATGAACTACAACATCAATGTAATCCATTAATACCCATTTACTATTATCTAAACCTTCAATGTGCCAAGGTTTTTCACCAGTATTTTTGCTTACACATTTTCTTATTGATCCTGTTATGGCATTTACTTGAGTAGTAGAATTTCCAGAGCAAACAATAAAATATTTACATGCTACATTATCAATATCTCTAAGATCCAAAATATTAATTTGAAGTCCTTTAACATTTTCTATACCTTCAATTATATTTGTAATTAAATTATCTGTACCCAAATTAAAATTTTATAAGTATAAATTTATGATATTTAACACTAGTATGTTATAATTTTATTTATAATATGGAAATAATCAAACTTGGTGCCACTAATTCAACAAATGAATATTTAAAAAAATTTATCGTAAATAACTCTTTAACCACCAAACATGTTGTATACACATTTAATCAAACAAATGGAAAAGGACAAAGAGGAAAGATTTGGCACTCAGAACCAGGAAAGAATTTAGCATTTTCAATTTGTATTTTCCCTAAGAATATTGAAGTTAAAAATCAGTTTATTATCAATATGATAGTTTCACTTTTTTTAATAAACATTTTAAAAGCTTTAAAAATACCAGATCTCAAAATAAAATGGCCAAACGACATAATGTCAGGGGGAAAAAAAATATGTGGAATTTTAAATGAGACTAAGTTAAAAGGAAATAAAATTGAAAATGTTGTAATAGGATTTGGTCTTAACGTCAACCAAGAAACTTTTGAAAATTTACCCAATGCATCCTCCTTGAAATTGATTAATAAAATTAATTATGATTTGGACGGTTTAGTTAGTTATATTATTCAGTGCTTAAAAAATTACAATTATTTTGATGTAAAAACTGAACTAGAATTCAATAAAATTGCTAAAAACTACAACAATAATCTTTATGGATTAGATTCTTTTTATAATTTTAAAGATTCAAACAACAAAATATTTCTTGGAAAAATATTATCTGTCGCTGAAAATGGTAATCTAAAAATCATGAAAAAAAATAGTAAAATAAAAAGTTATAATTTTCAAGAAATCCAAATGATTTTAAGTAATTAGTTATGGAATCATTTGTTGAGTTTGGGTTTTTAGGACTATTTTTGGCTAGTTTTTTAGGAGCTACTATTATACCACTTAGTTCGGAAATAGTTTTAAGTGTGCTTTTAGCTAAGGGTTATGATATTAATTTAAGCATCGTTATTGCCACTCTTGGGAATTGGCTTGGTGGCCTTAGTAGTTATTATTTAGGTAGTTTAGGAAAATGGGATTTTGTTGAAAAATATTTTAGAATAAAAAAAGAAAAAATTTTTCGTTTTAAAATTAAAATTGATAAATGGGGAAGTTTTTATGCTTTTTTTTGTTGTTTACCATTTGTTGGAGATCCACTAGCAATTAGCTTAGGATTTTTCAGAACGAGCTTTTTCAAAGTCTCTTTGTGGATGTTTTTAGGAAAATTTGTCAAGTATATTTTGTGGGCTATTTTAACTGTATGGGGGATTTCAATTTTTTAATTATTATATCTTCCTGGTGCCAGAACACTCGACAGAAAATCAAAAATAAATTGAGGGACTATTTTAATAAGAAACACTATAATTTTCCAAGTTTTGGTGGGAACTATAATTTTTTTTCCGTTCAACATCCCCTCTACACCCTCCTCTGCTATTCGTTTGGCAGATTTTTTTAAAAATTTTGGAACACTATCCATCTCATCTTGAACTCCACTAGCTGTATGAAAGTTAGTAATTGTATATCCAGGACATAGCGCAGTGGAGGTTATTCCTTTTGAGTTGTAATTTATGTTCAAAGCCTCACTGAATCGATTCATGAAAGTTTTAAGTGGACCATACATAACTTGAATTGCTGCTGGGGGAGCAAATGCAGCAACAGATGAAACAATCATTATTTTTCCACGATTATTTTTGATCATATCACGCACAAAAAGTTTTGTCAAAGAAATAACGGAAGTCCCTAAAACTCTAATACAATTTTCTTCGTCTTCAACTGAATTTTTTTCAAAAGTGTTCGGAAGTGCATATCCAGCATTGTTAACTAAAATATCCACATCATAGTTGTTAGAATCACAAAAATTAAAAATTTTTTTTGGTGAGTTTTTTTTTGATAAATCGCAAGAAAAATAAGCGGTTTTAACTCCATACTTAAAACTAATTTTTTCAGAAATAGTTTTTAATTTACTTTCTGTCCTTGACGTTAAAATTACATTAAAACCTCTTTTGGCAAGAGAGTGACATATTTGTTCACCAATTCCTGAACTTGCTCCAGTAATTAAAGCAAATTGTTTCATTATATCAAATTAACAGTGTTAATTGACAAATCATTAATAAACGATTGTAGAGGAGTTTTTACCATCATTTGAATCATAGGATTTAAATCACCGTTAAATTCAAGTGAAAAAGCACAATTATTATCATCAATTTTTTTTATTTCAGCTTTAAGAGAAAAGCTAATTTTAGATTCACTGGAAACAAGGGTTATTGATGAGTGAGCATTTTTTTGTCCAAAAACTAATTTTATTGCAGGCATTCCTTTAAGTGAAAAAATTAAAGTGTTAGCATCTAATATTTCAAATTTTGAAATATTTTGAGGCATAATTTTTTTAAAATTTTTAATTTCACATAGTTTATCAAATAAAATTTTTTCAGAGATTTTTAAATCGGTAATAACACTGTTAAGTTTCATAAAGCTTCTTTAGATTACCCATTTACTTGGGTTGTTTTTCCAATCTTTTAAAATTTCATACTCTTCATCGCTAATATAATTGATGTCAAGTGCTTGTTCCAATAGAAAATCGTATGAACTTAAGGAACAAAATTCAATATTTTTTTCTTTAAAATTATTGTAAGAAATATCGAATCCATAAGTAAAAATACTAATCATTCCTTTTATCTCAAGATCCTCAGATCTTAAAGCATCAATAGCCATTAGACTACTATTTCCTGTACTAATTAAATCTTCAATAACAACAACTTTCTGTGATTTAGAAAACTGTCCTTCAATTTGATTTTTTCTACCGTGTTTTTTTGAATTGGGTCTGACGTAAATAAAAGGAAGATTCATTAGGTCAGCCACTAACATTCCTATTCCAATAGCCCCTGTTGCAACACCAGCTATAACATCAGGTTTCCCATATATTTTTTCAATTTGTTTCACCATCTGTTCTCTTACAAAAACTCTAATTTCAGGGTGAGAAAGTATTATTCTGTTATCACAATAAATTGGTGAATTCCATCCGCTAGCCCATTTAAAAGGATTTTTTGGATTTAATTTTATTGCTTTAATTTGAAGAAGTAATTCGGCAGTTTTTTTTGCTGTATATTTATCTAAAACCATTAAACAAATGTATAAAGTTTTTATCAATAAAAATGTGGTGATATTAACAAGTCAAGTTCCAATTAATTCTGATGTTAAATTATTTAATTTAAAGTCGATTTCTTTAAAAGATATAATTTCAAATGCTAAAAAATTTAAAAAAATATATTTATTTCATAAAAATCCTGAAAAGCTAATTAAACGTTTCAAAAAAAAAATTAAAGTAGTTAAAGCTGGTGGAGGTGTAGTTAGAAATGCTAATGATGAGACCTTATTTATTTATAGAAGAAATAAATGGGATTTACCAAAAGGAAAGAAAGACAAGGGAGAATGTATTGAAGACACCGCAATAAGAGAGGTTGAAGAAGAAACAGGTGTACGAAACCTTATAATTTCAAATTTTTTAATGAAAACCTTTCATATTTTTAAAAAACAAAATAAATATTTTTTAAAAGAAACGTCGTGGTTTAACATGACTACTAAATATGATGGCGAATTGAGTCCTCAAATTAATGAGGGAATTTCGAAGGTAGTTTGGAAAAATAAATTGAAGCTTAGTAGAATTGAAAATACATTTCCAAACATTAAGTTGATTTTAGACCAAATTAAAAATCAACTGAATTAGGAACTAATTGTTTATAATCTCCATTATTTAAAATCAATTCTCTGACTATACTACTACTTATAAAAGAAGTTTTTGCAGATGTAAGAAGAAAAATAGTTTCGATTTTTGAAAGCTTTCTATTTGTTCTAGCAATAGCTTTTTCAAATTCAAAATCACCATTGTTTCTTATTCCTCTTACGATGAAACTTGCACCGACCTTCTTGCAAAAATCAATAGTTAAACCTTGATAGGCTTCAACTTTTATTTTTTTCTCATCCTTAAAACAATTTTCTATGAAACTTATTCTTTGTTTTTCGGAAAACATTGTTTTTTTTTGATTGTTTTTACCAACTCCTACTATAATTTCGTCAAAAAGAGATAAGCTTCTTTTTAAAATATCATAATGACCTAAAGTGAAAGGGTCAAAAGAACCAGGAAAAATTGCTTTTCTCATAATTAAATATAAATATTTTATTCAATAGCCTCTTTAATTAACTCATTTAATAAGTTATTTAAAGGGATTCCTTTTAATTTAGCCTGCTTAGGGAAAATACTTTCATTGGTCATTCCGGGAACAGAGTTTAATTCTAAAAAAAATGGTACATCTCCAACAAAAATGAATTCACTCCTAGTGAATCCTTTTAAGCCAAGTTTCTTATATATATTTTTTGAAATATTAATAACATTATTTTTTTGAACTTCTGAAATATTAGCTGGTGTTATTTCTTTAGATTTTCCATTGTATTTCGCTTCGTAATCAAAAAAATCATTATCTGTGATTAACTGAGTTATTCCAAAAACTTCGATATTATTTTTATATTTCATCACACCAACGGAAACTTCAATTCCGTCCAAAAATGATTCAATTAAAACTTCACTATCAATCTTTAACGAATCTTCAATTGATTTAGCTAAATCTTTTTTATGTTTTACCATATAAACACCAAAACTGCTTCCCGATCTATTTGCTTTTACAAAACAGGGTAAACCAATTTCGTTTATAATTTTATCTTCATCAATTTTATCTCCTAAATTCAAATAGACTGATTTAGCACTAGGAATATTGTGTTTTTTAAGAACTGATATACAGTCTCTTTTATTAAAGGTTATGGCAGAACTATATGAACTACAACCAGTGAATGGAATGCTTAATAACTCAAAGTAAGATTGTAATTTACCGTCTTCGCCGGGAGATCCATGAATCATTATAAGCGCAACATCAAATACTATTTTTTCATTATCAATTTGGATTGAAAAATCTCCTTTGTTGATTTTAAATTTATTGTTATTTTCATCTAAATAAATCCATTCTTTTTTACTAATTATAATTCTGTATGAATTATAAGTTTCTTTATCAAGATTTTCAATAACAACTTGACCACTTTTCATTGAAATTTCATATTCAGATGAATAACCTCCCATTAAAACAGCCACATTTTTTTTCACTAACACAAAAATATCATTTATTTTAAGTCAAAACACAGAGATGACATATTTTATATATTTGTTTAAAATTTAAAATGAATTTATTAAAATATTTTTTCACTAGATATTTTTTAAAACAAGCTTTTGTTGCGTCTCTTTTTTTTGGGACTATAATTGCCATTGTTTTTATTTATTTGAATATTAGTACAAATCATAATAATTATATTAAAGTTCCTGATTTAAAGGGATTATCAATTGAAAATGTAGCGGAGATTCTAAATAAAAATAAATTAAAATTTGAGATTTCTGATTCAACTTTTTTTAACCCAGATTTTCCAAAATTCGTAGTTTTAGAACAAATTCCTATTGCCAGTTCTGAAGTAAAAAAAAATAGAAAAATTTATTTAACAATTAATCCTGCTAACTTTGGCAATGTAGCGATTCCTGAGATAATTCAAATCACCAAAAGAAGTGCTATTTCATCTTTGCTCTCCTCAAATTTAAATATCGGTGAAATTACATTGATTGATAATATTGGAAAGGATATGGTTATTAAGATTTTATATAAAAACGAGGAGATAAGTCCAGGATTTTTAGTTCCCAAAAAATCTAAAATCGATTTAGTTCTTGGAAATGGTATCAATAGCGAAAAATGATTAAAGCACAAGAAAGTTTAGATTCGAGTAAAGATCTATTTGAACATTATCAATTTAAAGCTGATAAGGGTCAGGAACCTTTAAGGATTGATAAATTTTTAATGAATAGAATTGAAAATGCTACGAGGAATAAAATTCAAAGTGCCGCCAAAAGTGGTTTTATCTTTGTAGATGAAAAGCCAGTAAAGTCAAGCTATAAAATTAAACCAGGTAATTTAATTAAAGTTATGTTTTCTCATCCACCCTATGAAAATTTACTTGTTGGTGAAGAAATGTCACTTAATATTGTTTTTGAAGACAAGTATTTACTGGTTGTTAATAAACCACCTGGTCTAGTGGTTCATCCTGGTCATGGAAATTATAGTGGAACTTTATTAAATGGTTTGATTAATCATTTTAAAAATTTGCCATCCAACAAAGATGGCAGACCAGGCTTAGTTCATAGAATTGATAAAGACACAAGTGGATTGTTAGTTGTTGCAAAAACTGAAGTCTCTATGACTAATCTGGCTAAACAGTTTTATTTAAAATCTTCAAGACGAAAATATAATACTTTGGTTTGGGGAATTGTTGAAAATGATAATGGAACAATTACGGAAAATTTAGCTAGAGACCCAAAAAATCGTTTAATAATGAGTGTTCCTGAAAATAAAGAAATTGGAAAAAGTGCTATTACACATTATAAAGTCATCGAAAGGTTTAATTACGTTACTCTTTTGGAGTGTGAATTAGAAACAGGGAGAACACATCAAATTAGAGCTCATATGAAATTTATTGGCCATCCGATTTTTAGTGATCAAAGGTATGGGGGAGATAAAATTTTGAAGGGAACAATTTTTAATAAATACAAACAATTTGTTCAAAATTGTTTTAAAATCTTACCTAGACAAGCGCTTCATGCAAAATCCCTTGGCTTTTTGCATCCTGTAACAAATAAGGAAATGAACTTTGAATCTGACTTACCTGATGACTTTGTTCAGTGTCTTAATAAATGGAGAAACTATTCAAATAATAGTTGATTTTTTATAATTTTATGGTAAATACCTCTATTTTATGAAAATTATTATTTCGCCTGCAAAATCTCTTGATTTTAAAACTGAACTTCCAACCAAAAACTTTTCTACGCCTAATTTTTTATCAGAGTCCAAAAAAATCAATGAATTATTAAAGAAAAAATCTCCCTCTGAACTCAAATCTTTAATGAGTATTTCTGAAAAGTTAGCTGAATTAAATTGGAACAGAAATAATACTTTTAAAACTCCATTTAATATAGAAAATGCAAGACCAAGTATCTTTACTTTTAATGGTGATGTATACAGTGGACTAGATGCATTTAGCCTTTCAATGGATCAACTTAATCAGGCTCAAAAATCATTAAGAATATTATCGGGACTTTATGGTTTATTAAAACCCTTAGATTTAATTCAACCCTACAGACTAGAAATGGGCACAAAATTAAATATTGAGGGTTCTCTAAATTTATACGGATTTTGGAAAAATAAGATCACCAATAAATTAAATGATGAATTAAATCAAAATGAATTTTTTGTGAATCTAGCTAGTAATGAATATTCTTCAGCCATTGATAGAAAGTTATTAAAAACAACCATGATTTCTCCTTCATTTAAGGATATGAAAAATGGAAAATTAAAAATTATTTCTTTTTATGCAAAAAAAGCAAGAGGAATGATGGTAAGGTATATTTTGGATAATGAAATTAATAACTTGGAAGATCTTAAGGGTTTTGATTATGGAGGTTACAGTTACAGCTCAGAAGAAAGTGAAAAAATGAAGGAATTAGTTTTTATAAGATAGTTAACTTCTTATTTTATTTATAAAATCACTCACTTTACCCACACCATATTTTTTTAAGTGTTTTATAAATGCTGAACCTATAATCGCACCATTACTGTTTTTAATTGCATCTAGATATGTTTGCCTGTTACTTATTCCAAATCCAATTATTAGTGGAGAGCTTAAATTCATTTTATTTATTCTTTCAAAGTATTTTGTTTGTTCTTTTTTAAAAGAACTAACAGTTCCTGTAATACTGAAACTACTAACCATATAAATAAATCCGCTAGAAATCTTATCGATAAATCGTATTCTTTTATTCGATGTTTGAGGAGTTATTAAAAACATATTTAGTAGATTATGTTTTTCAAAAACTGTTTTGTAATTATCACAATAAATCTCAACTGGCAAATCTGGTATTATTAATCCATCTATTCCTGCAATCTGACAGTCTTTGCAAAAAGACTCAACACCATACTGCATTATTGGATTGAAATAACCCATTATTATTAGAGGAATATTAGTTTCTTTTCTTAAACCTTTAAGTTGTTCAAACAATTTTTTAGAAGTCATTCCATTGTTTAAAGCTTGTGTTGAACTTTTTTGAATAGTAGGTCCATCGGCTAAAGGGTCACTAAAAGGCAATCCAATTTCTACCATATCTACACCACATTTATCCAAATTTTTTATAATTGTGGTAGTATCTGAAATATTAGGAAAACCTGCGGTGAAATATATGGATAGTATATCTCTTTTATTTTTTAAAACTTTATTTATTCTATTCATTCGAGGGTTTCAAATATATTCTTTTACCATCTTTATCATACAAATCACCAGGCGTATATTTTATTCTGTTATATTGACGTTGCTCAAACTGTCTACCAAGTCCTTTAGGTTTAAGTCTGGCATCAGCAATTCTTACATTAATTTCCTTTTTTAAAGAATCTAAAACTTGTGAATAATCTTCATTTTTTGCAAGGTTTACTAATTCTTCTTTATCATTACTATGATCATAAAGTTCATAACCTAACTGACCATTTTCTCCCCATTTGGTGAGTCTATATTTTTCTGATTTAATTGAGTATCCATTTTTCCATCTTGTTAAAGCACTGTTTCTTATTTTAAAATTAGAGTCTTTAAATACTGGCATTAAACTTTTACCAACTACATGATCTGGAGAATCAATCCCAGTAAGTTCCATCAGTGTTGGATAAATATCAATCATTTCTACTGGTGAGTTGCTTTTTTTACCTTTTTCAATTCCAGGACCAGAAAATATTAAAGGAACTCTAGTGGCATTGTCAAATAGAGTTTGTTTTTGCCAATACCCATGTTCTCCCAAATGATAACCATGATCCGATGAAAAGACAACAATCGTATTTTTATCTAGGCCTGTTTTTTTTAATTTATCCAGAACTCTTCCAATTTGGGCGTCCATAAAAGAAATTGTAGCATAATAAGCTTCTTTAATTTCTTGTGACAATTCTTTATTAGATTTTAAATTTAATTTAATTTGATCTTTCTTGTTTCTTATTGATTTTGCTGCTGGTACAGGAATTGATTTTAAATAATCTTCACTGATTCCAGTGTAGGGAATAATCATATCATCTTTTTCATATAAATCAAAATATTTTTTTGGAGCAACATATGGTGTGTGTGGTTTAAAAAATCCGACAGCTAAAAAGAAATTTTGTCCATTTTTTGAAAATTTTTCAAGTTGTTCAACAGCTTCTGTAGCTACTATTCCATCAGTTTGTTCCTCATCAGAACCATCAGCCTCCATCCAACTTAAGGTTCCACCATATTGTCTTTCACTCAATGTCTTTATTTTATACTCCTCTTCTTTATCTCTTCCCCATGGATTTATTGTGTAATCCCAAGTATAAATATCATCTGAACTTGAACTACCTATAGACCCTGGATTGTCGTAATGAAATATTTTTCCAATTCTTACTGATCTGTAATTTTGCTGCCTAAATCTTTGTCCTAGGGTAACAACATCAGGTGTTGTAGTTCTGATATCCACATTAAGTGTGGTATGCATAGTTTGATCAGAATACATGCCAGTCATAAAAGAAGCTCTTGAGGGCCCGCAAAGAGGGTATTGATTATGAGCATTTTGAAAAAGAACTCCTTGACTAGCTAGCTTGTCAATATTAGGACTTATTACTTGCGGGTGTCCGTATGAACCTAAATCACAATTAAGATCATCTGTCATTATAAATAATACATTAAGTTTCTCGTTTTTATCTACTGGAATCTCTTTATTGCAACCAAATAATATAATAATACTAAATACTTGTAAAATAATTTTAATTGATTTCATGTGTTATTTTTATTTAAATATAATATTTTGATTGAATATTAAATAGGTATAATTTATGTATTAAAGAATCATAATTTAAAATACTCAATGTAGGTGTCCAAGTCTTTATCTCCTCTTCCCGAGCAATTAAAAACAATGACATCAGTTTTTTTAAATTTCATTTTATCAAGAACTGCAAAAGCATGAGAGGTTTCTATTGCAGGAATAATCCCTTCCATTCTGGATAAAATCAACCCCCATTC
>JAQWJH010000024.1 GCA_029248455.1 Flavobacteriaceae bacterium | reverse complement strand
CCAGAAAGTGTTAGTACCGTCGCTTTTAAATTCCCAACGATTGAATTTACTCGATGTTTTATCATAACAAATTATATGCTTGCTTATGTTATCATCATTATAAACCATTATTTCAAGGTAATTATTTGATAGAATTAAATTTGTTTCAGTTATCCCTCGAGTCTCAGTCCTTTCTTTTGTCCAAACTGATTTTTCAAAAATCGCACTATTTTTCCATTTACCTTCCCATTTTGTCAATATATCAATAGCGTCATTTTTAGATAATTTTTGAGCGTTTAAATAACCTGTTCCTAAAACAGGTAATATCATAATAATTAATAGTAATTTTTTCATGTCTAAATATAATAATTTTCTAAACCTTATTAATTTAATCCCTTTTTAGAAATTGCTGAATTAAAAGATGAAGATATGCCTACGGTTTAATAATATCAATTCTCTTTTTGATTATTTTTCCATTTATTATATTCATCGATGCGCTGAGTTTTTGGGTTGTCATCAAAAAATCGAGCACCTTTACCTATTCTGTTGTGATCGCCTAACTCTTCTCTACCTTCCTCAATCAATAACATCAACTCTTTTACTTTCTCAGGGTTTTGCTCCGCAAGGTTATACTGTTCTTCTTTGTCATTCTTCATGTTGAAAAGTTGAACCTCTTTCACGGCATTTATTTTACGTCCCCTCCATTTCATATAATCAGGGTTTTTAGAACGAGGCACTACCAATTTCCAATCTTTGTCTCGTACAGCTTGTAAGTGAGTATATGCATAATAATAAAAAAAATCGTGTTTGCTTTTTTTATTTTTTAGAAGAACATCACTAAAACTCTTTCCATCAATAGTCAGTTTCTGAGATAGTTTTGCCCCAGAAAACTCTAAAAAAGTTGGAAAAAAATCCATTGTTGTTAGCAATTCTGTATTGGTCACTCCCTCTTTTATTTGTCCTTTCCATTGCATAATACATGGTACACGAACACCACCTTCCCATGTTTGTGCTTTACTTCCTTTAAGGGGATATGCACTTCCTGCATGATCTCCAATTTTTTCTTCAATCCAGGGACCATTATCTGAAACAAATATCACCAGTGTATTTTCTTCGAGTCCTTCGTCTTTCAAAGTCTTTAGAACTTCTCCCATACTCCAATCCAATTCTTCGATGACATCACCATAAAAACCACCTTCTGATTTAGCTCTGAATTTTTCGGAAGCGCCAATAGGAACATGTGGCATATTATGGGCTAGATAAAGGAAAAAAGGATTTTTTTTGTTTTTTTTTATGAAATCTGTTGCCTCTTTTGTGTACTTATTTGTGAGTAAACCCATTTCTTCAACCGTGTTAATAACCATTAATGTGTCCTTATTTCTCAAGATTGGACTACGATAAGGAGATTCTTCTATTAATTTTGAATTTCCATTGTATTTTGGCGTGCCGTAATAATAATCAAAACCTTGTTCTAAGGGCATTTGTTCTGGCTCTTCCCCGACATGCCATTTTCCAATACAAGCTGTTTGATAACCTTCATTTTTTAATAATTCAGCAATGGTTACTTCTTTTGGGTGCAATTTTGTGTGAAAATCTTTGGTGTTTTTTGGTTCGGCAATTCGAATTGGATAGCTGCCCGTTAACAATGCTGCTCTTGAGGGACCACAAAGTGGTTGTGCATAAAAATTGGTGAATTTCATTCCGCCTCTAGCCATGTTATCCAAATTGGGTGTTTTTATATCTGGTGATCCAAAACATCCTACGTCATTATAACCCTGATCATCTGTAAAGAAAATGATGAAATTTGTTTTTTTAGAAAAGGCATTTTGCCCAAAACTCAAAAGTGGAATAAATAGTAATATTAGAATTAGTTTTTTCACAACCTAAATATAATAATTGCTGAATTAAAATAAGAAGATATACCTATGGTTTAGTTAATATAAACTTTAACAACAGCCGCAGTTTTCTTGAGAAACGTAATTTTTTAATTTTTTAATTTTACAAGAATAAACAGGGTATTTAGCAAGAAATATTTCTCCTAACATAACATTAGAAATATTATTATCGCCACCAAATTTATTTCTCACAGCATTACCAAATTCTTCAATTGTATATAGCTTCATTTCTAACTTTAAAGGGTTATTTTCAACTTCTTTCATAATATTATACTTAGTTTGTTCATTTGTTTTTTTTCTTTTTTAAATCTTTAAAAATTTATCCAGCATCTTTCCAAAGATGTTTGTATTGAAGAGCATACAAATAGCCAATTCCAATTACTACGAAAAGCATTAGAGCAGTAAATAATAAATTAAATAGCCAGGCAATTAATAGTACAGAAACAACTAAAATAATTATATGTTGTTTTTTCATAAACTATTGATGGTTGTTTTCTTTTTTTTTTAGATTTTTTGCAGCTAAATAAGTAATATATAAAAACCAGAAGAAAAATATATCTTCTAATAAAGAGCCATCCCACACATATCCAAAAATTTGGATTTCGTTCTCTAAATAATCTCCATAGTAGGATGTATAAATTAACCAAGCAACAGTACCAAAATATAATATGGCAGGCAGATACTTAAATGAATATATAAATTCTTCTAATTTTTTCATTTACTTAAAATTAATAAAAAATAGAATATGTCAGTTGTAAATGAAAGTACAACCTACTTACGTGGATTAGAAGTTGCTGAATTAAAAGAAGAAGATATGCCTATGGTTTAATAAATAAGATGCTTTTTAGAGTTATTTCTCCAACCTGCTCGAGATTTATATTTAACAAAAAATACCTTTAAGTCAGAACGAGATGCATAATCTACAAAAAAGATTTTTTTATCAGCTTGAGATTTATTATCAACAAAATACCATAACCCTTCGTTTCCTCTTGCTTGTGAAACAGAATTAACTTTGTAGACCTTTAAATCACATTGAGATTCGTAGTCAACAACATAAACCTTTACGTCTGACCTTGAGGAATAATCAACACTATATATTTTCTGCCCAAAACTCACAAGTGGAACTAACAGTAATAGTAGAATTAGTTTTTTCACAATCTAAATATAAGAATTGCTGAATTAAAGAAGAAGACATAGCTATTCGTTATAAAGCATCATCTGCTGTATTATCTAAAACTTTTAGTCCTTCTTTAGTCATATATGCTAATGTGTGATGCTTTTTATCCAATATATGTATAATAGTAATGTCGTCCTCATTTTTTCCTCTTTCCACTAATTGAACCTCTCCCCATTCAACTGCTAAGTCTAACCAATCTGGTTTGTTTTTCTCAGAATCTGTATAATCTTTATACCAAACATCCTCTCTTTGCAATTCACAACTTGCATTAAGTCTTTCCGAAACATTATTAAATTCTTTTAACCTTTCATCCCTACTATGAGCAGCCATTGGGCTAAACGCATACATTCCACCAACAAACTTATCATCCTTAAACATAAAAAATACTTGAGCTTCAATTTCAAGAACAATAGGAAACTCTGTCCATTGAGTTAAAAAGCCAGACCCAGCTGCAGGGAAAAATTCAACATCAGGATATTTTTCTTTTAAAATTTCTTCAGACTCTCCAAAAAACATCTTTCTAAAATCATTTTGCCCTAAAGAAACAAGTGGAATAAACAGTAATAGTAGAATTAGTTTTTTCACAATCTAAATATAATAATTGCTGAATTAAAAGAAGAAGATATGCCTATGATTTAATGAATCATAAGATTTATACAAAGTAAAAATCTCCAAATTAATGAGGGTTTAGTTAAAATGTATGGTGCAGCGGTATTAACTACCAAATATTTAAATTAAGGATTATTCTAAGACACCTAAGCATCCCCCCTGGCCATCATCATCTAAAGTAGCTGTAGTGTTTTCTCCATTCTTAAAATTTAAGGATTTTCTAGCTGTCCAATTGTTTTCACCACTACATGACCAACCTAATTGAACACTTACATTGCTTAATCCATTCGTTATACCGGTAGTTAATGCAAAAGTTTTAGATTCATCAAGACCTATACTAAGATTTTCAAAACTATAACCTACTAGACTTACTGTATGAATACTCATTATAGAGCTTTGATTAGTTATTGTCAAAGATGGGTATGAGAGAGGGAGGTTTTCTTTTTCCTTGGAACAAGAAAAAACAAGTGAAATAAACAGTAATAGTAGAATTAGTTTTTTCATTTTCTCATATATCTAAAATAATAATATACCATCACTACAATAGCAATTACCAAAATTTCTTCCAATGTCCAATTTCTTAATCCTCCACCTTTAGGATAACCTTGAAATATTAAATTATAATTATGCCCAAAACTCACAAGTGGAATAAACAGTAATAGTAGAAGGAGTTTTTTCATTTTTTATTATTTATGTTTTTCAAAAAAGGAGGCATAACCCAAAACCCAAAAAATACTGCACTTAAACCAACTGCATCAAACCAATCTCCATTCACAATAAAATAAATTATGCAAACTATAACCACAAGACCAGTAGCTACACTAACGATTTTAACAAGTTTATTTTTATCCATTTAATAATGATAGAAGAATTAGTTTTTTCATTAGTTATTTTTTAAAATAGTTTAGTCAAGAACTACTTTTTCAAGTTCTTCTAATTTTTTTTCATATTCATTTTTATCTAAATAAATAAAGAACTGACCCAAACTTGTAGCACAAGCCGTAAAAATATAACTTGCCTTACCCATACTTAATAATTCTGAAACTACTATTCCACCTGAATATGATATCAATAGATTTGTGACTATAAATGGAATTTTTTTAAGTTTTTTTCTATGTGAAATAATTATATTTTCTTTAAAAACAATTGTTCTATTATTTTTTAAAATATTGTTGCTTTCATACTTCCAAACTTGAAATTCATCTTGGTTTTCAATAAGATTAGGTTCACCATATTTTGAAATTACAAATTCTTTTAAATTAGGTGTTTCCTTCCATTTTGGTAGGTCCAAAGTAGAACAACTTGTAAACACAAGTGGAATAAACAGTAATAGTAGAAGGAGTTTTTTCAT
>JAQWJH010000021.1 GCA_029248455.1 Flavobacteriaceae bacterium | reverse complement strand
ATGGTTACTAAGAATAGAGAATTTTCTAACAAATTGGTGTAATTATTTAAAAAATCAATTTCAAAAACACTCGGTAAAAAAATAATTAGAAGAGCATTGGCAGGAGTCGGAAGACCATTAAAATGTGTCTCATGGTTTTCTAAATTAAATTTCGCAAGTCTGTATGAAGAAGCTATCGTAATTAAAAAAGATAAATAAGGTATTAGTTTAAAAAAAGAATAATTACTATCTACTATTTGTAATGAATTTGATAATAGTATGAACATTACTATCGATGATGACATTCCAAAAGTAATAAGATCAGAAAGCGAATCTAATTGAACACCAAGTTCTGATTTTACATTTAATAATCTGGCAAAAAATCCGTCAAAAAAATCACAAAACATACCAAGTAAAACAAAAATTGCTAAAGATTTCAAATCTCCATTAATTCCAAAGACAATTGCAATACAACCAAAAAAAAGATTCAAAAACGTAAGAGTATTAGGCAAAAAAGAAAGTATCTTCATTTTATAAAATTACAATTTATAATATGAAAATTAAACTTAATAAATAAGTTAGGATTTTTATTTTTTTTAACTTGAAGTTTTAAAAACATAATTCCTGGATATTTTGGTAAAAAAACATTTAATATACAGTATTTTAACAGGTCTTTTGCTAGGTCTTTCATGGCCAACCTATGGAATTACAATACTTGTTTTTTTTGGATTTGTTCCGTTGTTATCGCTTGAAAAATTAATAAGAAAGAAATCTTTAATAAAAATATTTCTATTTTCTTTTCTATCATTTTTTATTTGGAATACAATTGCCACTTGGTGGTTAGTTTACTCAACTTTTGTTGGAATGGCTTTTGCCATATTGTTGAATTGTTTATTAATGTCCATAATTTTTACAAGTTATAGTTTTGTTTCAAGAAAAACAGACATTAAATTAAGTGTTATTTATTGGCTATCAGCTTGGATAGTCTTTGAAAAATTTCATCTAAATTGGGAGTTTTCATGGCCTTGGCTAAATCTAGGCAATGTTTTTTCAGAGAAAATCTTATGGATTCAATGGTATGAATATACGGGTATTTTTGGAGGCACATTATGGGTATTAATTGTAAACTATTTTTTCTTTTCATTATTTGAATATTGGAAAAAAAATAATCGAATAAATACTAAAATCTTATCATTTTCAGTATTATCATTATCCATTCCTATTATAATTTCCATGTTTTTGTTCAATAGCCAAGAGGATGATATTGATTTTGTAGAAGCTTCCGTTTTACAACCAAATATTGATCCCTACCTTGAAAAATATGGAAAAACCAATATTTCGATTTTTGAAGATTTTAAAGAATTAGTTAATTCAAACATCGAACCCTTTGATATAATAATTGCACCTGAAACTTATTTTTCTGAAAGTCCTGGATATCCTGTTGAGGGGTTTGAGGATAGTCCATTTATAATGGCACTAAAAAGTTATTTAAATGTGAAAAATAAATCTAATTTACTTTCTGGAATTCAATTTTATCAAATTTATTATAATGAGATTAACAAAACAAAATCTTCGAATTTGTTAAGAGACAGTATTTGGATTGATTTTTTTAATAGTAGCTTTTTTTTAGCTGAAGAAAACAAGCCTCAAATATATCACAAATCTAAATTAGTTCCAGGGGTTGAAATTATCCCTTATAAAAATATATTAGAGCCATTATTAGGGAATGCATTAATAAATTTTGGTGGTACCGTTAGTACAAGAGGGACCCAAAATAAAAGAGAAGTCTTCACAATGAATAATGGTACAAAATTAGCACCGATAATATGTTATGAATCTGTTTACGGGGAATATGTTTCCGAATATGTTAGAAATGGAGCGCAATTCTTAGCAATAATAACCAACGATGGTTGGTGGAGTGAATCACAAGGTTACAAACAACATTTAAGTTATGCTAAAATTAGATCAATTGAGACCAGAAGAAGTATAGCTAGAAGTGCTAACACTGGTTCATCTGCTATAATTACTAAAAAAGGTGAAATTATAGATAAACTTGAATATAACAAAAGGGGTGTTTTAAATGGAAAAATTGGTCTTTCTAACGTACTAACATTTTACGTAAAATATGGAGACATAATTTTTAGATTTTCTTTGTTTTTTTTCTTAATAATTTTCCTTTTTTCAATCAGTAAGAAAAAAAATTATTAAATTTTTGTTTAAAATATTGTGTGGTTCGATTAAAAAATTATTTTTGCAAATATTTATTAATTTAAAATTATGTATTGGACATTAGAATTAGCTTCTTACTTAAGTGATGCCCCTTGGCCTGCAAATAAAGATGAATTAATTGACTTTTCAATAAGAACAGGGGCCCCTCTTGAAGTAGTTGAAAATTTACAAGAAATTGAGGAAGAAGAAGGTGATGTATACGAATAAATTTTAGAAATATGGCCAGACTATCCTACTGATGAAGATTATTTGTGGAATGAAGATGAGTATTAGCATAATTAAAAACTTTATCAAAGTCTCTTAGGAGGCTTTTTTTTTACTTAAATTTGATATCAATCAAAATATATAAATGAGCTTTATAAATTCTTTATTGAATGTTTTTGTAGGGAATAAATCAAAGAAAGATTTAAAAGAGGTTGAGTCTATTGTTAAAAATATATTAAGCTATGAAAATGAGTTAAATTTATTGAACCACAACGAACTTAGAAACAAAACAAAAAAATTTAAAAAACAAATTGCTTCTGTAAGGGAACCATTTAATGAAACAATAGAAATTTTAAAATCTAAAATAATATCATCTAAAAATATTGATGAAAAAGAAAAACTTTACCAAGAGATTGATAAAGTAAATGAATCATCCGAAAATAAAGTTGAAGAAAAATTAAATGAAATCTTGCCTGAAGCTTTTGCGGTTGTTAAAGAAACAGCAAAAAGATTTAAAGAAAACCCTTTAATCACTGTCAAAGTAACAGAATCAGATATGCGTTTTTCCAATTTAAAGCAATATGTTTCAATTAAAGGTGACCATGCTATATGGTCAAATAAATGGGACGCTGCTGGAAAAGAAGTCACATGGGACATGGTACATTATGATGTCCAATTAATTGGTGGGATTGCTCTTCACAGAGGAAAAATTGCTGAAATGCAAACAGGTGAAGGTAAAACTCTTGTTGCGACGCTTCCTGTTTATTTAAATGCACTAACTGGAAATGGTGTTCATCTTGTAACAGTGAATGACTATTTAGCAAAACGAGATAGTGCTTGGATGGCTCCAATATTTGAATTTCATGGACTAACTATTGATTGTATTGATCACTACAGTCCCAATTCTGAAGCTAGAAAAAAAGCATATGAATCAGATATTACCTATGGAACAAATAATGAATTTGGATTTGATTATTTAAGAGATAATATGGCCCATAAATCTTCTGATTTAGTTCAAAAAAAGCACAATTATGCAATAGTTGATGAAGTTGATTCTGTACTAATTGATGATGCTAGAACACCATTGATAATTTCTGGGCCAGTTCCCAAGGGAGACATACATGAATTCAATGAACTAAAACCTAAAATAAATTCAATTGTTCAAAAACAAAAACAATTGCTTACATCAGTTCTTTCAAAAGCTAAAAAATTAATTAGTGAAGGAAACAAACAAGATGGAGGTTTTCATTTATTACAAGTTTTTAGAGGATTACCCAAAGCTTCCTCATTGATTAAATATTTGAGTGAAGAGGGTGTAAAACAATTATTACAAAAAACTGAAAACTTTTATATGCAAGATAATAATAGGGAAATGCCAAAAGTTGATATGGACCTATTCTTTGTTATTGATGAAAAAAATAATCAAATTGAATTAACAGATAAAGGAATTGATAGTTTATCTACTGAAAATCAAGATTCCAATTTTTTTATTATGCCTGATTTATCAACTGAAATAGCAAAAATTGAAAATCAGAATTTAGAAGTTGATAAAGAGGTTGAAGAAAAGGAAAAAATATACAATGATTTTGGAGTAAAAAGCGAAAGAATACATACAATAAATCAACTTTTAAAAGCGTATACCCTTTTTGAAAAAGATACGGAATATGTGGTGATGGACAACAAAGTTAAAATTGTTGATGAACAAACTGGTAGAATAATGGATGGTAGACGCTACTCAGATGGCTTACATCAAGCAATTGAAGCGAAGGAAAATGTAAAAATTGAGGATGCTACCCAAACTTTTGCATCAGTTACATTACAAAATTATTTTCGAATGTATAAAAAACTTTCGGGAATGACTGGAACAGCTATTACTGAAGCAGGTGAGTTTTGGGACATATACAAACTGGATGTAATAGAAATTCCAACAAACAAACCTATTGCTAGAAAGGATCAGGATGATTTAATTTATAAAACAAAAAGAGAAAAATATAATGCTGTAATTGAACATGTTACTAAAATATCTAATGAAGGAAGACCTATTTTAATTGGAACTACATCAGTTGAAATTTCAGAACTATTGGCCAGAATGCTGAGTATTAAAAAAATAAAACACAATATTTTAAATGCTAAACTCCACAAAAAAGAAGCAGATATTGTTACAGAAGCAGGTAACGCAGGAATTGTAACAATTGCTACTAACATGGCAGGTAGAGGAACAGATATTAAAATTAATGAACAAGTTAAATCAAATGGTGGTTTGGCAATTATTGGAACTGAAAGACATGATTCCAGGAGGGTTGATAGACAACTTAGAGGAAGATCAGGTAGACAAGGCGACCCAGGAAGTTCTCAATTCTATGTTTCACTAGAGGATAATTTAATGAGACTATTTGGATCAGATAGAGTTGCTAAAATGATGGATAAAATGGGACTAGAAGAGGGAGAAGTTATTCAACATTCTATGATGACAAAAACTATCGAAAGAGCTCAAAGAAAAGTTGAAGAAAATAATTTCGGAATAAGAAAAAGATTATTAGAATACGATGATGTAATGAATGTCCAAAGAGAAAATATTTATAAAAGAAGAAAACATGCGTTGAAAGGAGATAGGCTGAAGGTTGATATAGCTAATATGATTTATGATACAACTGAATTTATAGTTGATAATAATAAAATATCCAACAACTATAAGGACTATGAATTTGATATTATAAGATATTTTTCACTAAGTTCTCAATTTTCTGAAGATGAATTCAATAAAACAGAAACTGAAGAAATTGTATACAAAACTTATAAAAGTGCGTACCAGCATTATAATTTAAAAATGACAAAAAGTGCTGAAAAAGTATTTCCAGTGATTAAAAATGTGTTTGAAAATCCATCAAATAACTTCGAAAGAATTGTTGTTCCTTTTACAGACGGAAAAAAAACTTTAAATGTTGTGTCAGATCTTAAATTAGCATATGATTCTAAAGGAGAGACTTTGATTAATGATTTTGAAAAAAATATATCACTAGCTATTATTGATGAGTCGTGGAAAAACCACTTAAGAAAAATGGATGAATTAAAACAATCTGTTCAGTTGGCAGTTCACGAACAGAAAGATCCTCTTGTGATCTATAAGTTCGAAGCATACAAATTATTTGAAAAAACATTAAACGAAATAAATAAAGAAATAATCTCATTTCTTTTTAAAGGTGAACTACCCTCCAAGGACCCTTCAGAAATAAGAGAAGACAGGAAAGAGAGAAGAAAACAAAAATTTAATATTTCTAAAGAAGAAGTTTTAAATAGCGATGAATTAGCATCGGTTAACAGAAAAGCGGGTCAAAATACATCGTTTAATAACCAGCAAATTGAGACTATTGTGAGAGAGGTGAAAAAAATAGGAAGAAATGAAAAGGTGACTATAAAAAATATTTCCAATGGAAATCAAAAAACTTTGAAATTTAAAGTAGCTGAAAATCTTTTAAAAGGTGGAGATTGGATAATCATGAATGATTAAATAAAAAGAATGAATATAGTTTTAATAGGTCCATACTGTCCGTATCGTGGTGGTATTGCAGACACAAATCAAGAACTATGTGAAACATTACAAAAACAAGGCCATTCAGTTGAAATTTTAACATTTAAATTACTATATCCAAAAATATTATTTCCTGGAAAAACTCAGTATAATAAAGCATCTCAACAAAATAATAAGGCAAAAAGGGTAATAAATTCCATAAATCCTTTTAATTGGATAAAGACTTCAAAAATAATTAATGATATAAGTCCTGATTTAGTCATTAGCTGTTATTGGACTCCATTTTTATCTCTGTGTCTTTTATTTATAAATAATCACATAAATAATAAAATAAAAAAGATTGGACTAGTACATAACGCAATTTCACGCGAAAAAAATTTATTTCAAAAAGATTTATTTAAACTTTACTTGAGAAGTATTGATAATTATGTGACGTTTTCTAAATTCATTTCTAATGAAATTATTAAAATTGACCCATCAAAAAAAGGTATTCCATTATTTCACCCTATTCCTAAAAAATTTGGTAATCCCATTAAAAAAAAGCTTGCTAAAGCAAAGATGGGTTTAAAAGATAATATTTCGTATTTAACTTTTTTTGGTTTAATAAGAGAATATAAAGGACTTGATTTATTAATTAAATCAATGGTGAAAATTTCTGAAAAAAAAAGTAATGTTAAACTTTTAAT
>JAQWJH010000017.1 GCA_029248455.1 Flavobacteriaceae bacterium | reverse complement strand
ATGAAAAAATGACGGATGCGTTTAAACAGTTTTGCGAATATTTTTCAAAAAATTTAAAACTACAGCCCCCCTTAAATTAAATTTTAGAAAAAATTAAATTTAAAATTTTTTCTCTTCCTTTTTTTGTAGTTGAAGAGCTTATAATAAACTCAGGTTTTATCAAAAATTGTTTATAGATGGTTTCAATATAATCTGTTGCTTTTTTCTCATTTTCACTAATTTTTAATTTATCATCCTTAGTAAAAATTAACTTAAAATCTATATTGTTATTATTTAACCAGTCCATAAACTCTAAATCAATTTGCTGAGGATTATGTCTAATATCCACTAATAAAAAAGTAAGTGTAATATTAGATCTATTAGTGAAATAATCAATGATAATATTTTCGATTTTTCTTTTTTCTTTTTTTGAAATTTTTGCATATCCGTATCCAGGAAGATCAACTAAAAACCAATCTTTATTAATTAAAAAGTGATTGATTAGTAGTGTTTTCCCAGGACTGCCTGATATTTTTGCTAGTTTCTTTGACTGAGTTAGCATATTAATTAGTGATGATTTCCCAACATTAGATCTTCCTATAAATGCAAACTCAGGAATGTCATTAGTTGGACACTCATTGCAATTTGAGCTACTTTTAATAAAAGCAGTAGATTTAATGATCATCGCTAAAAGTTTTTTTCAGCAAACCAGCTCTTAACAACTTCGTTAAATTTATTTGGATGCTCCATCATGGGCGCATGGCCACATTTCTTAATCCAAAATAATTTTGAATTTGGAAGTAAGTTGTTAAACTCTTTGGCAACTTCTGGAGGAGTTACTTTGTCATTTTCTCCCCATATTAAAGCAATTGGAGTTTTGATATTTGGTAGATCTTTTGCCATATTGTGTCTAATGGCACTTTTAGCCATTGCTAAAATTTTGATAACTTTTGCTCTATTATTAACAGACTCAAATACTTCATCGACTACTTCTTTGGTAGCTATTTTTGGCGAATAAAAAACATCTTGTGTCTTTTTTTTTATAAACTCGTAATCTCCTCTTTTAGGATAGGTATCTCCCATAGAATTTTCATATAATCCAGAACTTCCAGTTAAAATCAATGCTTTTGTGTTTGAAGGAAAAAGTTTAGCATGCAAAAGTCCAACGTGTCCACCAAGTGAATTTCCAACAAAAATAGGTTGATCTATTCCTAAAAATTTTATAAAATTATTTATAAATTTTGCAAAGTATTTTACATTGGTGTTTAACAGTGAGGCAGAATATATTGGTAATTCAGGCATAAATATTTTATAGCCTTGTTTAGGAAAATGTGAAATAAAACCCTGAAAATTACCTAATCCACCCATTAAACCGTGAAGAATTACTATAGGCTGTCCTTCACCACTTGTTAGATACTTAAAACCACCATTTTCAACATATTTTTTATTACTCATAAAAAATAATTATATAATACACCTCAAAGATAACTATTTAGTATTTATAAATTTTAATAAATATTTTATTCAATAAAACTAATTATAAATCTACAAAACACTGACAATCAATAGTTTGATATAACATAAGCAGTCGTTTTATTTTTTATTAACAAAGTGGTAAAAAGTGGTAAAAAGTGGTAAAATTTCAATATATTTGAGATAACAGCATAAAAATAAGTAATGGTTAATTTGATTGGAACATTTGAGTGTAGGATTGACGTTAAGGGACGACTAATGATTCCAGTAGCAGTAAAGAGGCAACTGGGTAACTTAATCAATGAAAGTTTTATTTTAAAAAGATCAGTTTTTCATCCTTGTCTTGAACTTCATCCTTATGTTGAATGGAAATTAACAATGAATAAGGTGAATGGTCTTAATAGATTTATAAAAAAAAATAATGATTTTATCAGAATGTATACTGCTGGAGTTAGAATTGTAGATTTAGACAACAACGGAAGAATTTTAATTCCAAAAGATTTATTGAAAAGATATTTTTCAAAAAACAATCTTGTGTTAACCACAGCAATAAACATGATCGAATTATGGGATAAAGAATCCTATGAAAAAGTTATTAATAGTTCGGAACTAAATTTTGCAAAATTATCTGAACAAGTAATGGGAAATCAAAACAATAATGTATCATAACCCTGTAATGCTAAATGAAACGATTAAATGCCTTGAAATTAAAAAGGATGGTGCTTATGTAGACTTAACATTTGGTGGGGGTGGACATTCCAAAGCAATATTAAATTTTTTAAGTAAAAAAGGGAAATTAATAGCTTTTGATCAAGACTTAGATGCTATTGAAAATAAAATTGATGATGAGAGACTTTTACTTCTTAATCAAAATTTTAAATTTTTAAAGCAAAACCTAAACTTTTATGGATATGATTTTGTTGACGGAGTTCTAGCAGATTTAGGAGTTTCCTCCTTCCAATTTGACAGTTTAGTAAGAGGTTTTTCGATTAGAAAAGGTTCAAATTTAGACATGAGAATGAATAAAAACGGAAAATTAACAGCATCAGAAATATTAAATAATTACTCCGAAAAAGAATTGTCTAATATTTTTTTTGAATACTCAGATTTAAGAAATTCAAGGTCTATAGCTAAGCTAATTGTTGAAAAAAGAAATCAAAATAAAATAATTTCCACGGAACAATTTAATAAAATTTTAAACCCATTTTTAAGTGAGGGTTATGAAAATAAAACTTTGGCTAAAATTTATCAAGCATTAAGAATTGAGGTCAATGATGAAATGGAATCTTTAAAAAAAATGTTAGTTCAACTACCTAGTGTTTTAAAAAAGGGAGGAAAAATTGTGATAATAACATATCATTCGGTTGAAGATAGAATAGTTAAAAGATTTATTCAAAATGGTTGTTTTGATTCAGAACCTTTGAAAGATGATTTTGGTAAATATAAACTACCCTTTAAAAAATCATTTAAGTATTTGTCACCTAGTTTAATTGAAATAAAAAAAAATAGTAGATCAAGAAGTGCAAAGTTGAGATCAGCCATAAGAATATGAATAATTTAAACAAAATAATTCTTGGAAATTTTTTAATTGAGAAGGGCTCTTTTAAAAAATTGAGGTTTGTGACCGTTCTTTTTGTAATGGCTGTAATTATGATTTTTTCATCTCATTTAGTTGATAAAAAAATAATATCAATTGCTGATACAAAATATGAAATTTCGATTTTAGAAAGTGAATTTTTAGAAAATCGAAAAACGGTCATGGAACTTAGAATGGAATCAAATGTATTATCATTTATGAAAGCCAGAAAAATAAAAAGTTCAATTAATCCACCAAACAAAATAATAGTAAAATAATGTTAACTAATCAAAAACAATTTTTATACAGGCTCTATTTTGTTGCTACCGTAATGGTTGTTTTAGGTTTAGGTATAGGTTATAGAATTTTTCATATTCAATTTTTAGAAGGAGAAAAGTTTAGAAATTTAGCGAAAGAGAAAACAATTAAAAATTTTATAATATCTCCAAAAAGAGGAAATATTTATTCTGATAATGGAAGTTTATTGGCCTCGTCATCAACACAGTATGATATTTATTTTGATGCAGTAACAGTGTCAAATAAAAATTTTAATCAATTCATCAATCCACTTTCAAACGCTCTTTCAATAAAGTTAAACAAACCCAC
>JAQWJH010000007.1 GCA_029248455.1 Flavobacteriaceae bacterium | reverse complement strand
CAATTACACATGAGAAAATTTAAAGATGGAGATACCATTTATATTGAACCTTTTAGGGCAAAAACTTTTCCAGTAATTAAAGATTTGGTTGTTGATAGAACCTCTTTTGACAGGATTCAGCATTCTGGAGGATATATTTCTGTAAACACATCAGGAAATACTCAAGATGCTAATGCCATCCCTATTGAAAAAGTTAATGCAGATAAAGCATTTGATGCGGCTACTTGTATTGGATGTGGAGCATGTGTGGCGACTTGTAAAAACTCAAGTGCAATGCTATTTGTTTCAGCAAAAGTTTCTCAATTTGCATTATTGCCCCAAGGTGAGGTTGAAGCCACTGACAGAGTTTTAAACATGGTCAAACAAATGGATGAAGAGGGTTTTGGAAATTGTACTAATACAGGTGCTTGTGAAGTAGAGTGTCCAAAAGGAATATCTTTAGATAATATTGCAAGGATGAATAGAGAATTGTTAAAGGCTCAGTTTAAAAAATAGTTTTAAGTCAATCTATTTTTCAAGAATCAAAAACTTATCGTCCATCACATTTCCAGTTAAGATTAGTTTTCCCAATGTAGCAGCCACACTAGATCCAGACATTAAATTACCTTTTTCAATATAAATTTGTTCGACATTATATTGCCCTTTTTTTTCATAATTAATTTTAATAAGCTCGGAGGGAGATATTTTTGTAATGCCACTTGAGTATAAATTAAAATGTAACAAACTAGGATGTGCTCCTATCCAAAGATTGTTTTCAGAATCAAACTCAATATTATCAACTCCAGTGTTACAATAGATATCCTCAACAAAGGTTAGGGAATTATCAATATTTTTTTTAAAAACTTTTACTAAAAATTTTCTAACAGAGGCTACAAAAATTAAATTTCTTTCAGAGTCAAAGTTTATACCATTTGCAAATGCAATGTTATTGGCAACTTTTTTAAAATTGTTACCATCAAAGTAAACTACATTTGAAAGAGATAAGCCTAAATAATCTTCAAATAGTCTATTCAATCCGTCCCTATACTTATGATCATTAGTAAAATAAAATTTATTTTCATCAATTAATACAATATCATTTGGACTAAATATTAATTTATGTTTTAATGTTTTTTTATGTATTAGTTCTGTTCCAATAAGATTAAAAATTTCTATAAATTCTCCGTTTGAAGTGTGATTGATTACCGCTATTACATGTAAACTATCTTTTTTAAAAATCGATATTCCGTGTGGAGCAAAGGGAGTTTTAAAATTTTTAGTAAGATTAATCAAATCATATTTTTTATTCTTAAGATTTAAAAAATATAAATTACCGTATTCCTGTTTAAAATTTGGAAAACTTTTCCTGTATGTTGAGGAAATTATGGCAAAACTATCTTTTTTACTTATCGTGATATCTTCAGCCCCTTTTAATTTGATTTCTTTTAATACTTGACCGTCAAATTTGTTGTCAATGGTTTTGAAAAATCCTGTACTCCAAAATGTATAAATGATATAGGATAATAGTGATAATATTGAAAAGGTAAATAAAGATTTAAAACTTTTATTCATCTTCAAGGATTATTTTTTCTTCCAAAATCCAATTTGCTCTAATAATAATTTTTTCATCATAATGATATATTTTCTCTGGTAAAACTTTATTTAAAAAATTACCCGTATCCCACTTTTCATTATTATTTTCATCAAAAATTATCTTTAAATAATATTGTGCCGGATTTAAATTTTCAAAAATACAGGCATCTAAATTGGATTTCAATATTTTTTCTCTTACTACTTTTTCTTCAAAATCCGTTAATTGAACTATAATAGGATAACTTTTTTGATTTTGAATGGCGAGCTTAAGTAATCCATAGTCAGACCTGCTTTTAGTAGAGAGATCATAAGAAAGGGTGTCGTTTACAGATCCCAGGAAATCTTTTAATGCATTAGGAAGTAATAATATTTTGTAGTCATCATTAGGAAGCCGTTCAAAATTAAAAACTACGTCAAAATTATTTTCATCAATTTTAGTTTCAAAAGGAATTGAAATAGAGTCTTTATTCAAAATAGAAATTTGATTATTCTCAATTTTTTGAATAGGGATGTTACTAAATAATTTAAATGTTTCATTTAAGTCAATAGAACCATTATTTGATGAAGTAATTATTAATGAATCTTTTTCTTTTTCTTTAAAATATACAGTATGTAATTCATTTTTAGTTTTACTCTTTACAACAAACCTTAGCGAATCATATTTTATATTACTGAACCAATAATTTAAAGTATCAGTTTCCTTACTTTTAGTTAAGATTGATTTAAAAGGACTTTGGAAACTATCAATCAGTTCAATCTTAACATCCTGGTATTTTCCTTTATAACCGAATGCAATATTATTATTACTTTGAATAAAAGGCTTAAAACTTTTAAAAATAATTTCCTCCTTAAAAATCTCTAGATTAATTTCTTTGTCGTAGGGAATTTCGATAAAATTTTTCATAAACCCTATCTCTTCAAAATCAGGATTAAACTTATAGTCATTATTTGAATCATTTAGACCTATCAATAAGTACTTTCCTTTTTTTAAGTTACTAATTTCAAAATAAGTACTATCTAACGTGCTTCCAACATAAGTTGGAATTGAATTATATATAATTGAGTCAGAAAAATTTTCAACAAAAGGATAAAGAAGAATACTGATGAATTTTTCATCCTCTCTTTTGAAAGAATTTTTAATATTTCCAGAAATTTTTAAAGAATCTATATAATTCCCTGTAGAAAAAACGTATTTAAAAAAAGGCAATACATTTCTTTCATTATTGTCAATCACACTTTGTCCAAAATTGAAAACATATGTTTGTTGTCTGGGTAAAGTGTCATTAATATCTATTTGAATGTATTTTGATGCTCCAGATTGAGGAGAAATTGAATATAATGATTTTTCAATTGGAGGAGAAACTACTAATTGTTTCCTGAAATCCTCCAATTTTATATATTCATCAAAAAATAAACGAATTCTTTTTTCGTCGAAATTAATTGAATTTTCTTTTGGGTTGGCATTAACTAAAACCGGTGGAGATTCGTCTTTTGGGCCACCCTCGGGGAAACCTCTTTTTGCACAATGTGTAAAAATTACACAAAAACACAAAAAAAATATAATTTTAGCGTGGTTCATAAATTATCTTGACCTAATGCAAATTAATAATTATTTTGAGCTATTTCTATTAAAATGTAATAAATAGAATATATTAAAATATAACTACTATTTTTGTTCCCATGTCTCAGGAAGAAAAATTTAAAAAAGTTATTTCTCACGCTAAAGAGTATGGATTTGTTTTTCAGTCTAGTGAAATTTATGATGGATTAAGTGCCGTTTATGATTATGGTCAAAATGGTATAGAACTTAAAAACAATATTAAGGCTTATTGGTGGAAAGCAATGGTTCAATTAAATGAAAATATTGTTGGTTTAGATTCTTCAATTTTAATGCATCCTAAAGTCTGGAAAGCCTCAGGCCATGTTGATGCTTTTAATGATCCCTTGATTGACAATAAAGACTCAAAAAAAAGGTACAGAGCAGATGTACTGATTGAAGATTATATTGCTAAAATTGAATCAAAAGTTCAAAAAGAAATATTGAAAGCAAAAAAGAGATTTGGCGATAAATTTGATAAAAATGAGTTTTTATCAACCAACAATAGAGTTGTTCAATATCAAGACAAAATTAAGTCCATTCATTTATCTTTTTCTGATGCACTTGAGAAAGATGATTTGTTGGCTTTAAAAAAAATAATTGATGATTTAGAAATAGCTTGTCCTGTTTCAGGATCTAAAAACTGGACGGAAATCAAACAATTTAACTTAATGTTTGGAACAAAGTTAGGTGCCTCATCTGATTCGTCTATGGATCTTTATTTGCGACCAGAAACAGCTCAAGGAATTTTTGTAAATTTTTTAAATGTTCAAAAAACTAGTAGATTAAAAATTCCATTTGGAATTGCTCAAATTGGTAAAGCTTTTCGAAATGAAATTGTTGCCAGACAATTCATTTTCAGAATGAGAGAGTTTGAACAAATGGAAATGCAATTTTTCATAAAACCTGGCACGCAAAAAGAATGGTATGAAAAATGGAAAGAGAAAAGAATGAAATGGCATTTATCTTTGGGTATTGGAAAAGAAAATTATAGGTTTCACGATCATGAAAAATTAGCTCACTACGCAGACGCGGCATGTGACATAGAGTTTAATTTTCCTTTCGGATTTAAAGAACTTGAGGGAATTCACTCAAGAACTGATTTTGATTTAGCTAGTCACGAAAAATTTTCTTCAAAAAAACTAAGATATTATGACACTCAGGATAACGAGAGCTACATTCCATATGTTTTAGAAACTTCAATTGGCGTGGATAGGATGTTTTTAGCAGTTTTTTCCAATTCTCTATGTGAAGAAAAACTAGAGGATAATTCAACGAGAATTGTACTTAAACTACCACCAATTTTAGCACCAATTAAAGTAGCAGTTTTGCCATTAATTAAAAAAGATGGGTTGCCTAAAGTTGCAAGAGAGCTTTTAGATAAATTAAAGCTAAAGTATTCTGTGAGTTATGATGAAAAAGATGCTATTGGAAGAAGATACAGAAGACAAGATGCGTTAGGGACGCCTTTGTGTATAACAATAGATCATCAATCTAAAGATGATAATACTTTTACTTTAAGAGACAGAGATTCTATGACTCAAGTTAGATTAAATGAGAAAGAGTTAATAAAGGAAATCGAATCCAAGTTACTCGTTAAATTTTAATGAAAATTTTCTCCTACAATGTTAATGGAATAAGAGCAGCTGTTAAAAAAGGCTTTGTAGAGTGGTTAAATGAAAATAGTCCTGACATTATATGTCTTCAAGAAATTAAAGCTAATAAGGAACAGTTAGATTTAAAATTATTCGAAAAAATAGGGTATAAATATAATTATTGGTTTTCAGCTCAAAAAAAAGGATACAGTGGTGTGGCTATACTTTCAAAACAAAGACCTATTAAAGTAAATTATGGGACTGGAATTGAATATATGGACTTTGAGGGTAGAAATTTAAGAATAGATTTCGAAAAATTTTCTGTAATGAGTTTGTATTTACCTTCGGGAACTAATATTAAAAGACTAGGTTATAAATTTAAATACATGGAAGAATTTCATAATTATATTGTGGAATTAAAAAAATCATATCCTAACCTAATAATTTGTGGGGACTATAATATATGTCATGAATCTATAGATATTCATGATCCAATCAGAAATGCTAAAGTTTCTGGTTTCTTACCTGAAGAAAGACTATGGATAACTAATTTTATTAATTCTGGATTTGTAGATTCCTTTAGATATTTAAATCCAGATCCTAATCAATATAGTTGGTGGAGTTACAGAGCAAATTCTAGGTTAAACAATAAGGGCTGGAGGATTGATTACAACATGGTTAGTAGCGCCTTAAAGTCTAAAATCAAGTCTTCTTACATACTTAACCAGGCTTTTCATTCAGATCATTGCCCAATCGCTGTAGAATTAAAATTATAAAACATGAAATACACTTATTTGCCAAATACAAAAATTAAAGTTAGTAAGATTTGTTTGGGGACAATGACCTATGGCAATCAAAATAATGTAAAGGAATCAGAAGAACAAATGGATTATGCTTTGGAAAATGGTGTTAATTTTTTTGATACTGCAGAACTTTATCCCGTACCTGCTAGTGCTGAAAGGTATGCAGATACTGAAAAAATTATTGGTGCTTGGATGAAAAAAAAATCTAATAGAGATAAAATCATTCTTGCTACTAAGATTGTAGGCCCCGGAGACTATACTAAACATATTCGAACAACTGGTTTCAGTGAAAAATCATTATTTGAAGCTGTTGATGGCAGTTTAAAGAGACTTAAAACGGATTACATTGACCTATATCAACTTCATTGGCCTGAAAGATTAACCAATACCTTTGGCCAAAGAGGTTACAAATTTAATAAAGATGACAAATGGAAAGATAATTTTGAAGAGGTTTTAAACTCATTAAAAAAATTAATTGATTTAGGAAAAATTAGACACATAGGATTATCAAATGAAAATCCGTGGGGCGTAATGAAATTTTTAGAGTTATCTAATAAAAATTTACCTAAAATGATTACAATACAAAATCCTTACTCTTTATTGAATAGACTTTTTGAAGTTGGGAACGCAGAAATTTGCTTGAGAGAAAATATAGGACTTCTTGCCTATTCACCACTTGGTTTTGGAGTATTAAGCGGAAAATATTTAAATGGAAAAATTCCAGAGGACAGCAGGCTTAAACTTTTCCCAAACTTAAGTAGATTTGCTGGAGAGCAATCAATGAAAGCAACTGAAAAGTACATGAAAATTTCTCACGAATATGGTATTTAATTGACTCACATTTCTTTGGCTTTTGTTAATTCTCGTTCCTTTGTAACAAGTAATATTATTGGAGCTTCAAAGCTTGAACAATTAAAAGAGAATATTAGTAGTATAAATGTAAATTTAAGTAAAGAGATTTTAGGTGAAATTGAAAAAATTCATTCTTTAATACCTAACCCTGCTCCTTAAATAAATTTTTAATGAGCTCTTCAATTTTAGAGTATTGTAGAATTTTAATGTTTTTGGGACTATTAGAAATTTTTGTTGCAGAACTTGCTATTAAAAATTTAAATCCAAGTTTTTCTGCTTCATTTATCCTTTGATCGATTTTTGAAATATTTCTAAGTTCACCTGACAATCCAACTTCTGCCGCAAAACAAACTCCCTTTGGAATAGGGATATTAATATTACTTGACAATATTGCTGCAACAACAGCTAAATCTATTGCAGGGTCTTCAATTTTTATTCCCCCCGTTATATTTAAAAACACATCTTTTGTTCCTAAATTGAAGCCAGCTTTCTTCTCAAGAACAGCCAAAAGCATATTGAGTCTTTTCGAATTAAATCCAGTTGTGCTTCTTTGTGGGGTTCCATAAACAGCTGTACTTACCAAGGCTTGAATTTCGATCATTATTGGTCTAATTCCCTCAATTGTTGCAGAAATAGCATTTCCACTTAAAGGATCTTTATTGTTTGAGATCAGTAACTCACTAGGATTATTAACTTGTTTTAATCCATCGTTTAACATTTCATAAATTCCTATTTCTGCTGTTGATCCAAATCTATTTTTCTTAGATCTTAAAATTCTATAAATATGATTTCTGTCTCCTTCAAATTGTAAAACAACATCAACCATATGTTCTAAAATTTTTGGTCCAGCAATACCACCGTCCTTAGTAATGTGACCAACAATAATAAAAGGAAGGTTAGTTTTTTTAGCATATTTTAAGAAATGTGATGTAGATTCTTTAATTTGCGATACACTTCCGGGGCTATTGTCAATCGAATCAGTTTGCAGAGTTTGAACAGAATCTACAATAACTAATTCAGGGTTTATTAAGTTAATTTCAGTAATAATTTTTTCAACATTTGTTTCATTCAATATGAAACATAATTCTGAGTTAGAATTAATTCTATCAGCTCTTCGCTTAATTTGTTGTTGACTTTCTTCTCCACTCACATATAAAACTTTAATATTTAATAGCAGAGATATTTGTAATAATAATGTGGATTTTCCAATGCCAGGCTCTCCACCAATTAATACTAAGGATCCAGGGACTATTCCTCCCCCTAAAACTCTATTGAGCTCTGAATCTTTTAAATCAATTCTTGGATTATTTGATGTGTCAATATCATTTATTTTAATAGGTTTTGATGAAGACTGGCTCTTAGTTAATCCGATGGAAACTGTTTTTGGGTTTTGTACAACTTCCTCAACTAATGAGTTCCATTCTTTACAAGCACTACATTGTCCAAGCCATTTAGGATATTTAGCTCCACAGTTTTGACAAAAAAAGGCCGTTTTAAGTTTAGACATTTGTAATTAAACCTTTTTAAAGGTTTTTTTATTTAAGATAGGTAAAAAAACAAAAGATAAAGAACCAAAAAAAACAATCATTAATGTTTGTGATGTCCACACAATCCAGCCAAATGCAATGGAAGCTTCATAAGAAACTTCGTATTGATTTAAAATAGCAGCAATAGCCAATGGATAAGCCCCTATACCACCATTTGTGAGTGACATTGCAATTGCACCTGCCACAAAAGCAATAAAAAGAGGTTCAAACCCCAAATTGTATGTTTCAGGAATACTAAATTTAACAATATAAAACATAAAAAAATAAGAGAACCAAATAAAAATTGTATGACTAAAAAATAAAATTTTATTTCCCATTTTAGAAATGGAAAAAACCCCTTTTTTGAGTCCATTTAAAAATTTAAAAATATTTTTGAAAAGACCTTTTTTTTCAATAGACTTAAAAATAAATAAATACAATAAAGCAAAAAGTAGTAAGTAAAATAAAAAATAAATGTTCAGTGAAAATTTTGGTATTTCAAGTTTTGTAGAAATTAATAGCCCTGTAAAAATAAAACTCAATAAAATTAAAACATCAAAAATTCTCTCGGTAATAATAGTTCCAAACCCCTTTTCAAACGGAATTTTTTCATAATAACGCATGATGGAGGCTCTTAAAACTTCTCCAGATCTGGGGATTCCTAAGTTGGAAAAAAAACAAGCGAATACAGACATTATTGAATTTAATGTGCCAGGATGATAGCCTAATGGTATTAGTAAATATTTCCAACGAAAAGCTCTTGATAAATGACTTAAAATTCCAAAAAAAATTGAAAGTAAAACAAATTTATAGTCTGCTTTTGAAATGGAATTTAATACACTAATTCTATTTTCCGGTGAGGTGTTTTCGTATGAGTAATAAACAAGAAGTAAGCCAATTAATAAGGGTAATATTTTTTTTAAAGAATTTCTACCCATTCTTAATTAAGAAAGTTGTTTTCATTTGGAAAAATTAAAGTTGGATTAAATTTTTCAGCTTCTGAAATACTCATTCTTGCATAACTAATAATAATTATTTTATCACCCTTTTGAACCTTTCTTGCAGCAGGGCCATTAAGTGTAACTTCTCCACTATTTTGTTTTCCTTTAATCACATATGTTTCTAATCTTTCTCCATTATTAATATTGACTATTTGAACCTTTTCACCAATAATAAGATTTGAAGCTTTAATTAAACTTTCGTCAATAGTAATACTACCAATATAATTTAAGTCACAACTTGTAACAGTAGCTTTATGGATTTTTGATTTTAACACTTCAATTTGCATTGAGCAAATATAAATTAATTCAATAAAATGTTGTCAATTAATCTTATATCATTTACCCTAACACAAATAAATGCCCTATAAGTTTTTTTAGGATTTATTTCACTTGGAATTTTTAGAGTGCTAGCATCAGCTATTTCTAAGTATTCTAGTTGAAAATTTTTCTTTTGATTTATGTTGCCTTTAATTTCTTTTTTAGTTGAAATTAAATTTGATGTATTAAAATTATTTTTTAATTGGATTAAGCTTTTGTAAATAATAGAAGAATCGTTTCTTTCACTATTGCTCAGGAAATTATTTCTCGAACTAAGAGCCAGTCCATTTTTTTCTCTTACAGTAGGGCAAATATTCAAATTAACATTAATTTTTTCTAAAGAAATCAGTTTTTTGATTATTTGGGTTTGTTGATAGTCTTTTTCCCCAAAATAAATATTGTTAGGCTTGAATAAACTTAACAATTTTGATACAATAGTCGCAACCCCGCTAAAATGATTTTTTCTAAACCTGCCCTCTAACTCATTATCAATGGTTTTAAAATCATATTCTTTTAGTTTTGGATTTTCACCATATATTTCAAATTCATTTGGACTAAATATTTCAATACTTTTAGAGATTTTTTTAATCAATACCTCATCACTTTTTAAATTTTTAGGATAATTAATTAAATCGCTAGAGCTATCAAATTGAGTTGGATTTATAAAGATGCTTACCCAAACCACATCATTTTCATTAAAAGCTTTTTCGATTAAGGAAAGATGTCCTCTGTGTAAAGCCCCCATTGTTGGTACTAATCCAATGCGTTGTTTTTTTAAAATGGATTGAGATATTTTGTCTTCAACATCAATTTTTTTAAAATATGTAGGCATTTAATAAAATTTTAACACTCTATGTTTCACGTATTTTAGATTAAATCTAACATTATTTTTGTAATTTTGCATTCTCTAATAATTGAGTTTAAAAGAAAGGATTCTATGAATGGAAAAAAAGTACTTTTCGTCTCTTCTGAAGTTATACCATACCTTCCTAACAATGATATTTCGTCTTTGACATATAATTTACCTAAAATGGTTAATGCAAACGGCGGTCAAACTAGAATTTTCATTCCAAAATATGGAATAATCAACGAAAGACGTCATCAACTTCACGAAGTTATTAGACTTTCTGGAATGAATTTAATTATTGATGACATTGATATGCCTTTAATTATTAAGGTAGCTTCTATTCCAAAAGAGAGAATGCAAGTTTATTTTATTGATAATGATGAATACTTCAAAAAAAGAGGACTCCATCTAGATGAAAAGAAAAAGCTTTATAAAGACAATGATGAAAGAGCTATCTTTTTTGCAAAAGGCGTGGTAGAAACAATAAAAAAACTCAATTGGTCGCCAGATATTATTCATGTGCATGGATGGATAGCATCTATGTTACCACTCTACTTAAAAGAGTATTATAAAGATGATCCAATATTCAAAAATTCTAAAGTCGTTGTTTCAGTTTATGGAAATGAAATAAGTGGAAACTTAAATTCCAAGATGGTCAGTAAAATAAAATTTGATGAAATTGAAAGCGATACTTTAAGCGTTCTAGAAAAGCCAACTTATTTAGATTTATTCAAAAATGCAGTTCTCAATTCCGATGGAGTAGTCATCGCATCGGATGAAACAGATCAATCTATTATTGACCTTGCAAATATCCAAAACAAACCAGTTTTAAAGTGTGGTTTTAAAGAAGGTTTCGAAAAAGAGTACCTTGAATTTTATTCTTCAAAAATTCTTAGTTAATAATTTGATGAAATACTTTATACAACTAATAGTTATACTTTTTATATCATCTTGTAATAAAGATTATAACACAATAGGTACTAACTTAATAACGAATAAGCCATTTGATACAAATTTAGAAGAAATCCCTGTTTTTGTAAAAATGAAAAAAATTCCCCCCTATGCTTTAAATCAAATTCAAACTTTTCAGTTAGGATCATATAATGATAATATTTTTGGAAAATCTGAAGTCACTTTTCTATCACAGTTAACAATGGAAAGCGTTTCTCCTGTGTTTGGGATTTTTAATCAAGATGATGAAATTAATGGTGTTAATGATAATATCGCAGCAATACCCGAAGAAGAAAAGTTAAAAGATGTTTTTTTGGATATTCCTTTTTTTACAAATGTTGATGATGATGATAATGATGGAGTTATAAACTTATATGATGTTGACAGCAACGACCCTGAAAGTGATAGTGACGGTGATGGATTATCAGATATTTACGAGACTCAAATTGGCCAAAACCCTTTAAATCCTGACACCGATGGTGATGGAATTTTAGATTCTGATGATGATGAATCCGTAAACCCTGATTCTGGCACTACTGTTTATGAGTTAGATTCATTAATGGGAAATTCTAATGCCAAATTCAAGCTAAAGGTAAGTGAGCTTGACTATTATCTGAGAGTCTTTGACCCAGCTTCAAATTTTGAAAAATTTCAACAATATTATTCAAATAACGAAATTCCATCTAGTTTTTCAGGGACAGTTTTGTTTGATGATGAAATAGAAATTAACTCAAAAGAGCTTGTTTTTTACAATGAGGATGATCCAGACACAGCAGATCAAGACGAATCGGAAACTGTCAAAGAAAGGCTATCGCCAAGAATAAGAGTTTCTTTGGACAAAGATTTTTTTCAAAAAAAAATTATAGACAATGAGGGTTCTTCAGATTTAGAAAGTAACGATAATCTAAAACTATTTTTAAAAGGGCTAGTTATCAAAGCTTATGATTTTTCTGATCCCTTAATGATGATTTTAAATTTTAATGAAGCTGAAGTTAGGCTAGTATATGATTACAAAAAATATAACAAGAATGGTACGCCTGATGATACAGACGATGACGTAATTGATGATGAAGAATCTAATTATTCATTAAAAATGAATGGTTACAAATTAAATTCTGTTAAAAATGAGCCGTACCCTGCAGCAATATATACTGCCATTTATGATACAATTACTAACCCGAAGTCTGTTTATTTAAAAGGAGGTGCTGGAGTTATGGCTGAGATTGAACTTTTTAAAGATAGCGAAGGTATTGACGTTTTAGACGAAATAAGGTCAAAACAATGGTTAATTAATGAAGCTAATCTAACATTACATATTGATAAAGAAATGCTTTCATCAAATGGAGGTATTATTGAACCATCTAGACTTTATTTATTTGATTTAAAAAGTCAAGCACCTTTAATTGATTATTTTATTGATAATTCAACTGGAAACAATAAAAATAATGATAAGATTTTTCACGGAGGTTTAATTGAACTTGACGATGATAAAAATGGATTAATGTATAAAATTAGAATTAGTGAACATATTAAAAATATCATCAGAAAAGATTCTACAAACTTAAAATTAGGCCTAGTCGTTAGTTCAGACATATCAAATTCAATGAACACTTCAGTATTAGAATCTGAAACTATGAGTTTTACACCACTATCCTCAGCTATTAATCCTTTAGGGACAGTACTTATTGGACCAAGTCCTAGCGCCGAAAATTATGATAAACGAATGAGATTGAATTTATATTATACAGAAATTAATAACGATTAGAATTTCTATTTTAATAAAATTGACATTTGTAATTATGGAAATGAAATTACTATTTTTATTTAATGTATTGATTAAATAAATTTTTAATCATCTCCTTTCCCTTGAATTAACTGTAAAAATAATGCAGAGCTCTTTAATTATAATTTTTTTCTAAGTCTTGCGACTGGACAACCAATCATTTCTCTGTATTTTGCAACTGTTCTCCTCGCTATTGGATAGCCTTTGAGGTTTATTAATTTGGTAAGTTGTTCATCGGTTAGTGGTTTGGACTTATTTTCACTTTCAATAATAATTTTTAATTCTTTTTTAATTTCTATAGTTGACACCTCAACTCCTTCATCATTAACTATACCCTCTGAAAAAAAAGATTTTATCAACCTAGTTCCGTATGGACAATCGATATATTTACTATTAGCAACTCTAGAAACAGTAGAAATATCCATTTGAATTTTTTCCGCAATGTCTTTTAGAATCATTGGCTTTAATTTACTCTCATCTCCTGATAGAAAGTATTCTTGTTGAAAAGTCATTATAGCATTCATTGTCAATAATAACGTTTGATTTCTTTGATTTATAGCATCAATAAACCACTTAGCAGCATCAAGTTTTTGTTTTATAAATATTACAGCATCTTTTTGAGATTTAGAGACTTTGTTTGTCTCTTTATATCCTGTAAGCATGTTTTTATATTCGTTTGAAACATGGAGTTCTGGGGCATTTCTTGAATTTAAAGTTAGGTTTAATTTATTTTCAATAATTTCTACTTTGAAGTCAGGGATTATACTAGAATTTATTTTAGTTGTTTCTGAAAATGCAGCTCCTGGTTTTGGATTTAATTTCTCAATTTCCTTGATTGCTTTTTTTAAAATTTCTTCGTTAATATTAAGTTTTAAAATTATCTTTTTGTAATGTTTTTTAATAAACATGTCAAAATTGTTATCAATAATTCTAATTGCTGTATCAACACTTTGAGAAGATTTTTTTCTTTTTAATTGAATAGAAAGACATTCTTGTAAATTTCTTGCACCAACACCTGGGGGATCAAGCAAATGAATAGTTTGAAGTATATTCTCTACGGATTTTTTATCAGAATAAATACCCAGCGTAAACGCTAAATCGTCTACAATATCCATAATATCTCTTCTTATATATCCTGTTTGATCAATACTTCCAACTAAAAAATAAGCTATTTCAAGATCGGAGTCACTGAAAGTAAATGTTTGAAGTTGAGTTTTAACAAATTCATTAAAACTTATGCCAGAAACAAAAGGAATATCTTTTTGTTCATCATCTGCACTATAATTATTAGATTTTAGCTTGTAATCGGGAATATCATCATCACTTAAGTAATCTTCTACATTTATCTCTTCTTCATATTCTTTTTCATCTTTAAAATCCTCTGAATCTTCATTTAATATATTTTCATCATTTTCTTTACCAACTTCCAAAGCAGGATTTTCTTCAATTTCCCTTGATAAACGTTGCTCAAGTTCTTGTACAGGAAGTTGAATCAATTTCATCAACTGAATTTGTTGAGGAGATAATTTTTGTGATAATTTTAAT
>JAQWJH010000006.1 GCA_029248455.1 Flavobacteriaceae bacterium | reverse complement strand
GACTAATCCAGATCTACAAGATGTATTTGAAGCTGACGCTGCGACAGATGTAAGGTTTACTGTTAATGGAATGATTGGAACTGCTCAAGGCCAAACGACTGTTCTTGGAAAATTCCCAACTATGACTGGTTTAGATAATGTAACAATTATAAGAGTTGAAGAAATGCACCTAATCTATGCAGAAGCTATGTTTAGAGCTAATGATAAATTAACTGCTTTGACTTATTTAAACAATATCCCTGCAATAAGAGGACTTGGAGCTAATTATTACGCTACTGCTACTCTTGATAATATTCTTTTAGAAAGAAGAAAAGAATTTTATTGTGAAGGATTACGCTACGATGATTTGTTAAGAACTGGTCAAGGTATGCCACTTATAGATAGTAAAAAACAACTTAATGATGATAAAACTGGAACTACTCCAGCTTATGGCGATTACAATACCGCCAAGCCTATTTATCAATCTGAGTTGAATGCTAATCCTAATATTGTTCAAAATTACGGATACTAATATCTAACTAACCAAGATATTTATTAAAACCCGCTTTTATTAGCGGGTTTTTTCATTTAATATGGACAATACTACACTGACAATCATATGGACGGTAATTGGGATCATTCTCTTTCCTATAATATTAAAAAATAAAGCACCCTACGGAAGGCATACAACAAAAAAATGGGGGAAAACAATAAGTAATAAAACTGGCTGGATAATAATGGAGTTACCAGCTTTACTTATTTGTCCACTATTCTACTTTACAAATACAACTAACCTGCCTAGCTTAAACACTTTTTTTGTGGGTCTTTGGATTATTCATTACATAAATCGAACAATAATATTTCCTTTTAGAATTAAAACTAAAGGAAAAAAAATGCCATTAGCTATCGCCCTTTCTGCAATCTTTTTCAATATAATAAACGGAGTGATTAACGGGTACTTTCTTTCTGTTACTGATTATTCTTTTTCTAATTCACTATTGATACTCACAGGTTTTTTTATTTTTTTTATTGGTTTAGTATTAAATATACTATCAGATAATAAATTAATTTCTTTAAGAGAAAACACACAGGTTAATAACTACGCTATTCCAAAAGGTGGATTATTTAATAAAATTTCATGTCCTAACTTTTTTGGAGAACTTACCGAGTGGTTTGGATTTGCATTAATGACTTTTAATATTGGAAGCCTATCCTTTTTTGTCTGGACATTCATTAATTTAGTACCAAGAGCCCTATCCCATCACAATTGGTATAAAATAAATTTTGAAAACTATCCTAAAAATAGAAAAGCAATTATCCCTTATATTTTATAAAAATGAAAAACAATAAAGAAATAGACAATAAGTGGTCAATTAAAAACAATAAACTATCAAGGTCCTTTGAATTTGAAAATTTCATAACAACCTTTAATTTTATGAAAGATATTGCAATCATCTCAGAGGAAATTAACCACCACCCTACTTGGACAAATACTTATAATAAATTAGAAATAGTTCTACAAACACACGACACTGGCTGTTTAAGTGAATTGGATTACTTGCTTGCTAGGAAAATTGATCAATTATACAATCAACTTAAATAAGTTTAGGATAATAAATAATAAGAGCTGTTACAATAGCAAAAACGGCTGCAAAAAAAACTGCTCCTGCAGAAACATCCTTTATAACACCTATTTTTTTATGGTAGTTTGGATGAATAAAGTCAGCTAATTTTTCAACGGCAGTGTTAAGAGACTCGGTAGATAGTACTAAACAAATAGCTAAAACTTGAAATAACCATTCTATTTTAGATATATCAAAATAAAATCCAGCGATAATAAAGCAAACTGAAAAAAACAGTTGCGCCTGAATCGAATGCTCAGTTTTAATTAAATGAAAGGCACCTTTGACTGAGTAGAAAATTGCTTTAGTTCTTCCTTTAATAAATTTAATCATAGAGTAACAATATTACGAATATATGATTAATTTTATTCAGGATTAAAACATAAATTTTTTACATAAAGCGGTATGATTATTGATTCCATATAAATATGAAAAAAACAAAACTCTATATACTAATATTCCTATTAAGTTTTAATACACTCTTTTCACAAATTAACCCTAAAAATATTGAGATAGTAAGAGATCAATATGGAGTGCCTCATATTTTTGGAAAAACTGATGCCGAAGTTGCCTATGGACTAGCATGGGCACACTCTGAAGATGATTTTAAAACAATTCAACAGGCTTACCTAGCTGGAAATGGTTTACTTAGTAAGCATTTAGGATTAAATGGTGCCGCTGCTGATTTTTTAAGTCAATTAATTCGATCTGACTATGTTATTGATAGCTTATTTAACACCCTAGATCCAGATTTTATAAAAATTGCTGAGGGATACGCACAAGGCATAACAAAATTTGCAAAAGAACATCCAGATCAAGTTCTGGTGAAAAAACTTTTTCCCATTACACCAAAAAAAATGCTTAAATATTCATTTTTACAGCTATTTATTTCTAGCGAAGGGGATCGAGCTGTAAGATCAATTGTAGAGAATAATTTAAAAGATTTGTCGTTTTTTAAAGAAAATAATCTTGGATCAAATTTATTTGCTTTTAACACAAGTATCACAAAAAATGGTGAAACTTACCTAGGTATCAACACCCATCAACCACTTGACGGCCCCACTTCATGGTATGAAGCTCATCTTGTCAGTGAAGAAGGAACTAACATTATTGGAGCCACATTTGCAGGTTCACCATGTATATTAACTGGAACTAACAAAAATTTAGGGTGGACCCACACCGTTAATTACCCAGATAAAACAGATGTTTTTCAACTAGAAATGGTAAATAAAAGTGAATATAAGTTTGATGATAAGATTCTAAAATTAAAAAAATTTAGAGCAAAAGCTTTTATCAAAATACTTGGTTTCAATATTAAGGTTAGAAAAAAATATTACCAAAGTATTTATGGACCAACTTTAAAAAATAAAACTGGGTACTACTCTGTTAGAACACCTACTTTATTTAAAATACGAGGTCTTGAACAGTGGTGGAAAATGAACAAGGCAAAAAGTTTTAAAGAATTTTACGATATTTTAAAAATGAATGAAATTCCTGGCTATAATATTGGTTATGCCGATAAAAATGACACCATTTTCTATATGTCAAATGGGATCATACCTAAAAGAAGTGAAAAGTATCTTTGGAAAGGGGTTGTACCGGGCAACACTAAACAAACGTTGTGGACTGAATATTATAAAACAGAAGAACTTCCACAGGTTATCAATCCAAAATCAGGCTATGTATACAATGCCAATCATAGTCCTTTCAAGTCAACTTCACTCGACGAAAATCCAAATCCGGAAAACTTTTCCAAAACAATGAACTTTGAGACATATGATAACAATAGAAGTACTAGAATTTTTAATCTTATAAATTCGTATGATTCAATCAATTACGATACTTTCAATAAAATAAAGTATGATAACACTTTCCCAACGCCATTCAATTATAATTTTATGGATATCAATGAATTATTTAATATGATTCCAGATGATTATCCTGAAATAAAGGATTTACTAGTTGAGATTCAAAATTGGAACAGAACAACTGATATAGAATCTGTTGGAGCAGGAACTTACGCTATGTTTTATCACAACCTAGTTAGGTACTACAATAAAAGCTACATCAACAGAAAGTTTAGCAAAGAGGTTATTCATGAAAACCTAAAACTAGTTAAAAAGAAAATGATCAAATACTTCAAAACCACAAAGGTTAAATTGGGAGATTATCAAAAACTAGTCAGAGGAGATAAAGAAATTCCTATTTGGGGACTTCCAGATGTTATAACAGCAATGAATGCCACTCCATACAAAGATGGCAAGATAAGAGTGACTCACGGAGAGTCTTATATTCAAATGGTGAAATTTAATAAAACTGGAACACACATTGAGTCCTCAATTTCCTATGGGGCAAGTGACCATAAAAATTCACCACATTACAGCGACCAGATGGAAATGTATTCAAAGTTTGAAACAAAAAAAATGAGCTTTGATAAGAGTGAAATTTATGCTAACGCTAGCCGTACCTATAATCCTAAATAATTTAGTTTAATTTAGAATTGAAAAAGTCTACTAAATCAATATTTTCAGCATTTGAAATTCCAATT
>JAQWJH010000121.1 GCA_029248455.1 Flavobacteriaceae bacterium | reverse complement strand
TACTTTCTAAATCTGTAATAGGTTGTCCTAAAAAAATATTTTGAAAAGAATTGAATGTTATGTCATTGTTTAAAAAAGAAGAGAGGTACTTATAATCACCCTTATAGTAAGTCTTAGATATTTTTTCATAAAAATCGAGACTATTCTTTGTAAAAAAAGCTTTAAATAAAGGGATTAAAACAGATCCTTCAATTAGAATTTTATCATCTTTTTTTATTTTGATTCCTAAATTAAATTGATTTTTTGAATTATTATTTAAAATAGTTGCCTGAGATCTTATTTGTATTAAATCGAATTCAGGTTTTTTATTTATTACTTGACTCAATAGCGATTTAGTTGATATTTTTTTTAAATCAGGCTTGTTTTCGTTGTTTTTTAAAGGTTTACACCCTATTAATAGTAATGAAAATAAAAGAATAGTTTTTTTCATTTTAAGCAAGTTAAATTAACTCGCTGAAATCTCCAATATTAATTTCACGACCCTGTCCGTCGTATGTGCAATTATTCCCAATCATAGACTTTTCGATATCTGCATTTTTAATAACAGAATTAGCTTGAATAATGGTATTAGAAATTGATGAGTTTATAATTTCTGAACCCTTGCCTATTGAAACATAAGGCCCAACAAAGGAGTCCTTAATAATCACATGTTCATCAATATAGCAGGGGTGAATAATTTTAGAATTTATTAATTTAATTTTCTTAGAAACAAAATTATTATTGTTTTCATATAAAATAGCTTTGTTTGCCGCAATACATTTTTTTACATTTCCACAATCAAGCCATTCTTTTACTTCTCCAACTAAGAATTTTCTCCCGTCTTTCATCATTGCCAATAAGCCGTCGTTTATTTGATACTCACCAGAGTTCATTTTATTTTTAGAAATAACCATCTCTAGTTTTTCTTTTAATTGTGATATTTCCTTGAAATAATAAATTCCAATAACTGCTAAATCTGAAATAAAATTTTTTGGTTTTTCAACTAAATCTATGATTTCATTATTTTCGTTTAACTTAACAACTCCATATGCCTCAGGGTTGCTTACCTGTTTGGTCCAAATAACGGCATCTGCATTTTTATCAAACTTTTGATCTGCTCTAATTAATGTGTCTGGATAAATTACAATTGCGCTTCCGCTTAAAGATTTTTTTGCACACATTATAGCATGGCCGGTCCCAAGAGGTTTTAATTGTCTAAAAATAGTAGCTTTAGAATTGTATTTTTTGGCCAGTAAATCAAGGTTTTTTTCAACAATTTCATCAAAAAAAATTGGATCTCCTATTATAAAAATCATCTCATCTATTGGCTCATCAACAAGTTTTATCGTGTCGCTAACTAACTGATTTAATATTGGTATTCCTGCTATTGGAACTAAAGGTTTTGGAGTAATTAAAGTTTGAGGTCTTAACCTTGAACCTCTGCCTGCCATTGGAATAATTATTTTCATATTATTTTAATTAATACCTGTGCTTCCAAAGCCTTTGTCTCCTCTTTTGGATTCTCCTAGTGATTGTGATAGTTTCCATTTTATTGATTCATACTTAGAAATTACCAACTGAGCTATTCTATCACCAGAACTGATTTTAAAATTTTCGGATGATAAATTAATTAGTATTACTCCTACTTCTCCCCTATAATCAGCATCAATAGTTCCTGGTGAATTTAAAACAGTTATTCCTTTTTTTAATGCAAGGCCACTTCTTGGTCTAACCTGAGCTTCAAAATTTTTTTCTAATTCTAAATATAATCCTGTCTTAACAAGGACTCTCTCTTGCGGTTGTAGAACAATTGGTGATTCTAGAAAGGCCCTAATGTCCATTCCAGCAGAAAATGATGACTCATAGGCAGGAAGAGGATTTGAAGATTTATTAATTACTTTAACAACCATACATTTAAAATACAAACAAATTAAAGATTTTTAATTATTGGAAAATCTTAAATTTTTTAATTATTCAAAGCTTCTGCTCCACCAACAATTTCTAAAATTTCATTTGTTATAGAGGCTTGTCTAGCTTTATTATATGTTAATTTTAATTCATCTCTTAACTCAGATGCATTGTCTGTTGCTTTATGCATTGCGGTCATTCTAGCGCCATGTTCACTAGCAAAAGAGTCTCTAACAGCCTTGAATAACTGCATTTTTAAAGACTTTGGTATGAGTGTATTGACAATAGATTCCTGGGAAGGTTCGAAAATATAGTCCATTTTTAAAGAATCGTTAGACTCAGAAATTGGAATAGGCAAAAACTGCTCAGACTTTATAATTTGTGTGGCGGCATTTTTAAAACTGTTATAAACTAATTCAATATGGTCATATTCATGGCTTAAATAATAAGTCATTAAATTTTCACAAATTGATGAAACATTTTGATAGTTTAAATTATCAAATAATTCACTTTCGTTTTTAATGATTTTTTCAGTTTTAGAGAGCGAATCATTTATTTTTTTCCCGATAGTTAAAAAGTGAATGTCAGAGTTTTTATACTCTGGCTTTGATTTTAAATTATTGACTTCTTTAAAAATGTTAGCATTAAATGCTCCGCATAGACCTCTATTAGAGCTAATTGCCACTATTAAAACTTTATTAATTTTTCTTTTTAAGCTGAAAGACTTATCCTCCGAAGAACCGCTAAAACTATTCATTAGCTCTGACAACTTATTAGAATATGGCCTCATTGCAGTGATAGCGTCTTGAGCTTTTTTTAATTTCGCTGCAGAAACCATTTTCATCGCGCTTGTTATCTGCATCGTGGAAGATACAGATCCAATTCTAATTCTAATTTCCTTAAGGTTCGCCATTATTTTTTTTAATAGGTTGAACTTAACTCTTCAGCTGTTTTTGTTAAAACAGAAATAACGTCTTCAGTTAATTTTCCCAATTTGATTGTTTCCATTGTTTTTTTATGTTTTAAATTTAAAAACTCAATGTATTTTTTTTCAAATTCTTTGATTTTTTCTACAGGAACCTTTTTTAGTAAATTTTTTGAACCTGCAAAAATTATTGCTACCTGATCTTGAACAGTAAAAGGATCATTTTGAGCTTGTTTTAAAATTTCTACATTTCTTTTACCTTTTTCAATCACATTTAATGTAGCGTCATCAAGATCAGATCCAAATTTAGCAAAGGCTTCAAGTTCTCTAAACTGCGCTTGATCCAATTTCAAAGTTCCTGAAACTTTTTTCATAGACTTTATCTGAGCTGAACCACCCACTCTTGAAACGGAAATTCCCACATTAATAGCTGGTCTTACCCCAGCATTAAATAAATTAGATTCTAAAAATATCTGACCGTCTGTAATAGAAATTACATTTGTTGGGATATAAGCTGAGACATCTCCTGCTTGTGTTTCAATAATTGGTAAAGCCGTAAGTGAACCGCCTCCTTTAACAATAGGCTTTAAAGAGTCTGGTAAATCATTCATTTCTTTGGCTATGTCATTATCAGCAATAACCTTTGAAGCTCTTTCTAACAATCTAGAATGCAAATAAAAAACATCGCCAGGATAAGCTTCTCTTCCAGGTGGTCTTCTTAATAATAATGAAACTTCTCTGTAAGCTACAGCTTGCTTAGATAAATCATCATAAATTATAAGGGCTGGACGTCCAGTGTCTCTAAAAAACTCTCCAATAGCTGCTCCAGCAAAAGGAGCATAAACTTGCATTGGAGCTGGGTCAGAGGCATTGGCGGCAACAATTGTAGTATACGCCATCGCACCTTTATCTTCAAGAGTTTTAGCAATACCTGCAACTGTTGAAGCCTTTTGACCAATAGCTACATAAATACAATAAACAGGTTCTCCTGCATCATAAAATTCTTTTTGGTTTAAAATTGTATCAATACATACAGTTGTTTTACCTGTTTGTCTATCCCCAATAACTAGTTCTCTTTGACCTCTTCCAACAGGAATCATAGCGTCAACTGATTTAATCCCTGTTTGTAACGGTTCGTTTACTGGCTGTCTGAAAATTACACCAGGAGCTTTTCTCTCAAGTGGCATTTCATAGAGCTTACCTTCAAGGTTTCCTTTTCCGTCAATTGGCTTTCCAAGAGCATTAACCACTCTTCCGACAATTTTTTCTCCAACATTAATAGAGGCTATCCTTTGTGTTCTTTTTACCGTATCGCCCTCCTTGATTTCTTTGGAAGGTCCTAATAAAACAATCCCCACATTATCTTCCTCAAGATTTAAAACAATTCCTTCTAGCCCGGAGTCAAACTGTACAAGTTCTCCATATTGCACGTTTGATAAACCATAAACTCGTGCAATTCCATCTCCTACTTGTAATACTGTTCCAACTTCGTCTAATGATGCCGACGCGTCTAATCCTGTTAATTGTTGTTTTAATATTGCTGATACTTCAGCAGGCTTAATTTCTGCCATAATTTATGTTGTTAATAAGTTCGTGTTTTTATTAAATTCTTGTTTAATGCTTTTTAATTTATTTTTAAAACTAGCATTGTATTCTATATCCCCAACCCTCAAAACAAAACCTCCAATTAAGGTTTTATCTATTTTATTTACAAGGTTAGTTTTTTTGTTCGTTAATTTAGAAACAGTAGACAAAACCTGATTTTCTAAATCCTTAGACAAAGGCACCGCAGTGGTCACCGTAGCAAGCTGAATGTCTTTGTGTGAGTTGTAAAGCTCTTTATATTTTAAGGCTACAGAATCGAATATATTTAGCCTATTATTGTCGTTCAAGACATTTAACAAACTCAAACTGATGCTGCTAAGTTCTTTAAAAATTAATTTTAGAGAGGATACTTTAATACTATTTTTTATAATATTACTATCCACCATATGCTTTAACTCGATATTATTGTTAAAAGTTTTAGTAACAAGTTCCATGTCTTGAAAAGTTTTTTCAACAGAACACTTTTCTACTGATTCTAACAGAAGAGCTTTAGCATATCTTATGGCGGCACGATTTGATTTCATTTATTTAAGAGAAACATCTTTAACTAACTCCTTGACTAATTCCATTTGGGATTTATCGTTTGAAAGTTTCTCTTTTAAAACTTTCTCAGCTATCTCAACTGAAAGGTTAGCAACTTGATTTTTTAAATCAACAATGGCTGCATTCTTTTCGCTTTTGATAGTCTCTTGAGCTTGTATTAATATTTTTTTTGCTTCTGCGCTAGCTTCATTTTTAGCATCGTCAATTAATTTTTGTTTAATTTCTCTAGCTTCTTTAAGTAAGCCGTCTCTTTCAAGCCTAGCTTTTTTAAGAGTCTGCTCGTTATCAGATTGTAATGAAGCCATTTCTTCTTTTGCTTTCTCTGCTGAAAGCAATGCATTTTTAATGCCCTCCTCTCGTTCATTAACAGAGTCAAGAATAGGCTTCCACGCATATTTCTTAAGCAAAAAAATTAGACAGACAAATATAACTGTCTGCCAAAAAAATAAACCGATAGAAAATTCGGATAAAAGTTTTTCCATTTTTTAATTTTTAAATTATCTTTTTTCAGTACGGTAATTAATATTACAGCACTGAAAAAAGTTTGATAATTGGCTTAAAGCGCAAAAAGCGCAGCAAAACCTATCCCCTCAACAAGAGCGGCTAAAATAAGAGCAGCAACTTGAATTTTTCCACTGGCATCAGGCTGACGGCCAATAGCTTCCATAGCTCCTTTTCCTGTTAGTCCGATCCCAATTCCAACTCCGATTACTACTAGTCCTCCTCCTACGATTACTGGTATTTCCATATTTATATAATTTTAATTAAACATTCTTTTTTTAATGATCTTCCTCCGCAACTGCAAACCCAAAATATAATGCCGATAGCATTGTAAAAATATATGCTTGTAGTAGCGCTACTAAAATTTCAATAATTGAAATAAAGAATGCTAATACAAACGATAGACTTGATCCTATCATATTATTAAAAATAAACATCAAACCAATTAAACTATACAGAACTATGTGACCAGCTTGAATATTAGCATAAAGCCTGATAAGTAACGAAAACGGTTTGATAAAAACTCCTAAAAGTTCAATTGGGGCTAGTACTATTTTTATAAGCATTGGCACTCCAGGCATCCAAAAAATATGTCCCCAATAATTCTTGTTTGCTGTTAAATTTGTAATTAAAAAAGTTAGTAAAGCCAAGGAAAATGTTACAGCAATATTTCCTGTAACATTCACGCCAAGCGGAGTTAATCCTAACATGTTTAGAAACCAAATAAAGAAAAATACTGTCAATAAAAAGCTCATATAATCCTTATATTTTTTTTCTCCAATATTTGGAATAGCAATATCGTCTCGTATATATAATATGATCGGTTCAAAAAACCTTCCTATTCCTTTGGAAATACCATTATTAGAAATGAAAGAATTTGCCAAGCTTCTAAAAAGTAAAAACATTAAAATAGCAACCAATATGATAGTTGCTATATTTTTGGTTATTGAAAAATCTAGTGGCGCATAATTAGTAGGATGATGATTCTCATCAAAATTAAATACTCCTTGCTTGTTTGTTTTATAAATTTTACTGTCGTGATAATTTAATTTGTAATAGTTGCCATCACTCTCAACTACTTTTTTTCCATGTTTTAGAGATGATGACATAAAAAAGTGAAACCCATTATCATATAAAATTACCGGAAGAGGAATTTCTATATAAACTTTTTTTCCTGTTTGTTCATCAGTGTAAGAGGTTAAAGAATAAGAATGGCTGTCTTTTAAATGGTGATTAATATATTCTTTAATTTCAGATTTTTTTGAACCCTTAGAGTTTGTTTCTTTTGTATTTATTTCAAATGAAGCCTGTAAGTAAAATGATCCTACAAAGAATAAAGTTATAATTGGGAATAATTTTATAAAATTCTTCAATTTTATGTCTTAGTCAGGGTTAAAAAATAATGCCGCAAATGTAATGTTATAAACTAAAAAATAAAAATTAGAAATGTAAAATTTTAACAAAATTTCATCTATTAAAAAAATATAGCTTATTAGAGCTTACTATTTATACTTTTCAACTGTTTAATTAATATGTAAAATGATATAATAACACCAGTGATTGTAAAGATTGAGGTCAGTAATTTTTCAGAATCATAAGAATTGTCTAAGTGTTTTCCAATCTTAGAAAAGAAGAAAATAATTACTCCCATTTGAAAAACAAGACCGATAAAAATTAAATAAGGATTACGCTGTTTTTTCTGTGGGCGTTTGTTTTTCATCACTTGTTAAAGCTTTCATTTTTTTTGCTCCCTTCATTGAAATATTCGCATCAACATTAGCGCCAGACTCAACTGCAAGTTTTCCAGCCACAACATCTCCTTCAACTCTTGCAGAGGATTTCAGCGACAATATTCCTGAAACATCTAAACTTCCTTTTATTAACCCTGCGATATCAGAATTTGAACAAGTAATTTTTCCAGAAACAACACCATTCTCACCAACAACAACTTTACCCGTTGTGGTTATTGTGCCTTCAACATTTCCATCAATTCTAAAGTCTGCTTTAGAAGTTATGTCTCCAACTACTTTTGTTGTTTTCTCTATAATATCTATTGAATTAGAATCTCTTGATTGTTGCATGTCGTTATTGTTAGTTAAACTAAAAGCCATAAATTATTTTATAAACAAATCTAAAGTCTTGTATATCAGCATGTTCTTATACTGGGAAGACAAAACTACAAAATTATTATTAAGTTTTAATAATTCTATTTTTTCCTCGAGAAAGTCTCTTGATTTATTCGCGTTTTCTAAATTTAAAAAATCTCCTATTACTAAAAAATTAGTAGTCTGGTTGTAAACGTCCAATGAAACTCGTGTAGAATTACCCAAAACATTTTTGATTTTTCCAAAAACTTCCTGATTCAGTGACTCACTATCGACAGTGTAAACTAAAAGGTGTTTCCCTGATTTTTCATTGTCTTTTTTTAATTTCCATTTTTTATTGATCTCTTCACTAATACCTTTAAGTTCATTTGCTCTGGATGAATTTGGGTATTTGTTTACAATTTCTTTAAGCATTTCTCCATAATAAAGTATTCCTTCTAACCTTCCATAAGAAGCTGCTTTTAATACTTCATAATCCAATGAAATTTTTTGACTTTCAATAAAGTTTAATTGCTTGTCAATTTCATTTATTACCAATTTAAATTTTTGTTCTTTAAAAAGACTTTGAAGGCTGTCCAATTTTTTGATTAGAAACTCTTCTTCAACGACCAAGCTATTAGCGTTTTGTAAAATCTTTGAGAATTTTGAATTAGGGAAGTTGTTAATTATTTTACTTTTTATTTC
>JAQWJH010000112.1 GCA_029248455.1 Flavobacteriaceae bacterium | reverse complement strand
TGACTTGATTAACAACAAAGAAAAACTAACTCTAGAAATTAAAGGAAAATCTATTTTAGTTATAGGTGGTGCAGGAACTATTATACTAGAATCACTCCTAAGTGTACGAGTCAATTCTGTTAAACCATTCTCATTAGTATCAACAACAATTAATTCAGAGGGATGATATCTAAGTGCAGCCTTGATATATGATGACCCAATAGTTCCTGCACCACCTATAACTAAAATAGATTTTCCTTTAATTTCTAGAGTTAGTTTTTCTTTGTTGTTAATCAAGTCATTCAAGAAAAAACTATTTTTTCTTTTGGTTACATAATTCTTAATAAACTCGGAAATATTTGGTAACATCATTTTTCGTAAAATTTTTTAATTTCTGAAATCACTTTATGTTGATCTTCAGTTGTTAAATTCGATGAAGAGGGAATACTAATACACTCTTTAAATATTTTATTTGATATATCATTACTATTGATATACATTAAATCTTTATACATTGGAAGATTATTCATTGGAGTCCAAAACGGACGACTTTGTATTTCATTCTTGTTTAAATATTCTAGCAAGCTTCTCATTCTTTTTGTACGAAAGGTAAATAACCAACAATTAGGATTTGAATTAGGATCATTCTCCTGAAATTTAATATCTCCAACTCCGTATAGTTCACTTCTATAAAGGGCATCAATTTCTTTTTTTCTTTTCAGGATGCTTTCAAAGTTTTCCATTTGTGCAACCCCAATAGCAGCAAGAACATTTACCAAGCGGTGATTATAACCTACTTCATCATGAAAATAATCTAAAGGATCCGTTTTAGCAGTTGTTGTAATGTGTTTTGCTCTGTTGGCAATTTCTTTATCATTTGTTAAAATCATTCCACCACCACCAGTAGAAATTATTTTATTACCATTAAAACTTAAAACACCAGTTAAACCAAATGTTCCTGCATGCCTTCCCTTTTTGAAACTTCCTAGTGCCTCTGTACTGTCTTCTATTAAAGGAATACCATAAGTAGCACTGATTTCTATTAATTTGTCAACATCGATAAATCCTCCTAAAACATAAACTGGCATGATTGCACCGATTTTTTTTCCTGATATTATTTCTGTAGTTATTGTTTTTCCATTATCAACTGTTGTTATTGTATTTTCCTCTAGCCATCTTTGAAGTAAATCAACATCCATTTGCCAAGAATCTTCACAAACATCTATCAAGGCTATTTGCGCACCTGAATATGTAATCGCATTAAGTGTAGCTACAAAGGTTAAGTTTGGTGCTATTACAATATCATTGTTGGTGACTCTCGCAAGATTCAAAGAAACTTGTAAACCAGCTGTTCCGTTCATACAAGCTATTGCATATTTTATTCCTGTATAATTTTGAATAGCCTCTTCAAATTTAGTAACATAGGCTCCAGCAGAGGAAATCCATCCAGTATCGAGACAATCTTTAACATATTGCCATTCATTTCCGTCAATATTTGGTACTGATAATGGTATCATATATTTATTTCTGTTAAATAATTTACTTTTATCTTTGGTAAATAATCAATACTTAAATTAAAATCTTGTGGGTGAATATTTTGCCCATTATTTATTAAACATATAGTATCCCAATTTAAAGAATTTGGGGCTAAAAAATCTTTAGAAGTATTATCTGCTATATAAATTAATTTTTTGTTTGAATAAATACGATTTAATATTTTAAAATTATTAAAATGTGGTTTTTCAAACCCTGTCTCTTCTGAAATAATTATATTTTTTACTTGATCATATAAACCTAGAGCTTTTATTTTATTTCTCTGAGAAATAGACCTACCATCCGTTATTATTGAAAAATCTATATTGTGACTCAAAATCTTTTCGAAAAAAACAGAAGTATCTTTGGACAACTTGATTTCAGGGTAATGAAAACGATAAAGTTCTAAATATTTTTCAATTGGAAAGTTCTGATCTGGATGCAATTTCGAATTAATAAGATCAAAAAAATTAACTTCACCGGATAAACACTTTTTAATGTTTTTTGAAAGGTCTATATTAAATCTAGAATTAATATAACTATTAATATAGACATATGCTGATTTAACAAAGTCAATCTCCTTGAAGAGGGTATCATCTAAATCAAAAACAATATGTGTATTATTATCAATCATTTATTACGATTTCATTTTCATAACGAATATTTAAGCAATTATTTTTCCATTTATCAAAATATTCAATTTGTTCATTTAAAATATATTCCCTAATGATAAACTCCGGAAAATTAGCTCCTGCATTCAATGAGAAAGGATAACCTCCTCCAAACCTAGGATTTATTTCAATTCCTATTATATCTAAAGGGTTCAACTTATTTGAAAATACTTGGAGTGTCAGACAACCGATAGCACCATCCAAAAAACCAAATCTATCTTTCACATAATCTAAAATTTCATTCTTTTTTGTAATACCTTGATTTGATTCTCCTCCAACAACTTTTAACCTAATTCTAGGAACTACACATTTTAAACTCGAGTTTTTATCATAATATAGGTCAATAGTGTATTCGTCATAAACTTTATTATCAATATTTTCTAAAATCATCATGTTTTTGGAATCAAGATCAGATGGCTTTATTTCATTAATATTTTCTGCTTTATAAATCCCTTTGCTATTACTGCCATTTAGTGGTTTTAAAAAAACTGGGAATTTCATACTCTCTTTATTAAAGATAGTTGGAGTTTTTATTTTTAAAGAATTAAAAAAGGTATTTGTAGTAATTTTATCTCTTAATATCTTAATTAATTTTAAATCTGAAATTATAATATTAATTCCGTTTGCATTAAAAAGTGACTTTGATTTAGCTAATAGAATTAATTCCGTATCTAAAGTAGGTATTAGAATTGAAATTTCATTTTTTAAACAGATTTCTAATAGATTATTAATATAATCTGAGTCAGTAAATAACCCTATTTTGAATGAATCATCCGCAAAATATGAAGTCGGGGCAATATTGGGGTTTAGATCAGTAATAAAAACCTTTGATTTTAATTTAAGTTTTTTTGAAACTTCTTTAAAAGCTTTAATTAAAGAAACTCTTCGGCCAGCAGAAGTTATTAGAATATTATTCATGATAGTTTTTTATTTCAAAAATTTTATTTAAATATTTTTTTGCTAGAAATTCTCTATCAAAATGTTTTTTTGAATATTCATATCCTGCCTTACCCATCAATAATAGTTCTTTATCACTCATACTTAACAGAACCTTAATTCCGTTAATAATTGATTTTGTATTTTCAGGTTCAACATAGATGCCACTTTCAGATTTTTCTATTAACTCTCTAGACACTCCGTCGATGGCTAAAAGAATAGGTTTTTCACAAGACATATAATCAAAAGTTTTATTTGAATAGATAGTTTTAAATGTATCTACTCTTTTTAGGACTGAAGTTCCAACATCAGAAGCTAAAATATATTTAAAAACTTCTTCTTTCGGGACTGGGTTTCTGAAAATTACATTTTTTAGTTTTCTTTTATTAACTTCTTCTTTTAATGTTTCTTTTTGCATACCTGCTCCTATTAATTGAAAAACTACACTAGTATCTTTTAGTTTTTCAGCAGCATCTATTAATTGAATTAAATGATTTGCTACTCCATGGGCTCCAACATAAGTGATTACAAACTTATCTGCTAAACCTAAATTGTATTTAAACTTAACTGAATCAAAATTATCATCTTCTTGTATTTTATTTGCCAAAGAGAAATCAGCAGCATTTGGTATAAAAATGACTTTTTCTTTTGGTACTTTTTTATCCTGAATTAATTTATCTCTAAAAGCTGGAGTTAACACATTAATTAATTTTGCTCTCTTATAAATAAATGACTCGAACCAATAAGCAAATCTTATAATCATTTTGTTCTTAAGAACTCCAGTATCTATTGCGGATTCTGGCCATAAATCTCTTATTTCAAAAACAAACGGAATTCTTTTAAAAAGTGATAAGACATAAGCTGTAATACCAACAAAAAGCGGTGGCGAAGTAACTAAAATAACATCATACTTGCCTTTAGTTTTAAATAAACCTGCATAAATACTTGAAAAAACAAATGAAAAATACGCCCATAATCTTCCTAAAAAACTCACATTATAACTTTCTGAAACATGACAACGAATTACATCTACATTTTTATGAAATTGTAAATCTTTATAAGTGAATTTTCTTTTGTATAGCTGTGGTTTTTTGCCCGTGGCATAATGAACCATACCAGCAAGAACTGTTACTTCATGGCCTAGATCTGACCATGTTTTAGTCATTTCATTAAAACGAGAACCACCACTATCACTTTTTTCTAAAAAATATTGATGAATTAGTAGTATTCTCATACAGTAAAGGTAATTTTTGTTTTAAATATATTTGTTTTCGATGCAAATGAAAGTCTTAATGATGATTCTTTCACTCCATAATAACCTGAATACCATTTTTGTTCAATATATGGCTCTAAAATAGTATTATTTTCATCAACAGAAGATATGCTAATTCTCTCTTTTAAATCTATTGGAAAATGCCAATATTGGTAATTTATCTGGTTTTTTATTCCTTCAATTTTATCTTCAACTAACCATTCATTTTTACCAAAAGCTTTAATTACTTTTCGTTGATGAAAAATATTATTTCCTAATTGTTTATAACCTTTTATTCTACCTGAGAAGCTAAAATTATTTTTTTCCTTCTTTAAAAATGCTTCAGCGTATTTAACCCAAAAATACCAAATAAAACGTCCACCTTTTTGCATTTGATTTTTATTTGCTATACTAAGAGTATTATGACCTTCTGATCCTGTAAAGTATTCTAACAATTGTTTATCCGTATTGTATTTATAAGAACCATTATCTCTTAAAATATTTTCTCCATCAACCCAAATATCCAAATGTAAATTGTCTGACTGATAAGGTCTATCATTATAAGATCCACATCGAATAAAAGTTTTTGTATTTTCTTCTTGGATAATATAATAACCACTATTTTTAAACTCATTAAGTTCTGAGATCTTATTAGGCTCTATGTTTTCTGGCTGAATTCCATACCAAAAAGAACTTTTAGAATTGTAATTTGTAAATCCATCTAAAACTGCCCTTAAATCATCTAATTGTGATCGGTAAACTCGATAGTCATCGTCGGATAATTTAAAGAATAATGCCCCATCATTTGATCCATAATTTGGCAGCTTTCCAGAAATAGTATCAGTACAAGCATCTAAAAAAATAAGAGATTTCCTAGCTCGATCATAGACTTGTGAATCAAATACATCATCGTTTAATTTGGCTAGCTTAATACCCCAGGTTAATAATTGAACAGCAACTCTATGGTAATTCATAGAAAACTGTAAAAACGTTCCATCGGGATAAATCTGATATTTTATCTCTTGTTCAAACCAATATTTACCTTTCTTACTCCAACCTTTTACATTTGGAAAAAAAGGAAATAATTTATCTGATAAATACAACATCAAAGTTTCAGTAATTGCATGATTATTTCTTACTGAAATTCTTGAAAAATGAATATTATGATAAACATGGTGTATTTGCCAATAAATTGTGTGCATAATTTTAGCAAACAATGCTTCCGTTAGATATTTTGAGTCTTTGTAGTAATAAAATGCAAACGTCCAGTTTAGTATTCTCAAACTAATTTCTTGACTACACTTGTAGTTTGGACCTTGGTTTATAGGATTGTTATCAATAAAATCTTCAATCTGCTCAAATACAAATTGAGATTGATCTTCTTCGAAATGATAATCATATCGAATAACATCGTATAAGAAAGAAAAACGAGCTTTTTCCCATACGTATTTAATATCCCCAGCCTCTGAAGATAAATCTTCTATTTTTGACCAATGTGTATTTATATTATATTTATAATTTGTTAATGGGTTTGTTACCCAATCATAATCAACCCCCAAACCAATTTTAGTTTTATTAAAAAAAGTATATATGCCTTTTTTCAGGTCTTCTAAGTTCTTTTTTAAATCTTCGGAAGGATGTTTTTGTAGCCCTTTTATTTCCTTTCCATAGAAAAAAAATGGGAGTAAATTATCTTTCCATTCTTGTAAGCTAATATATTTTTTAAAATCAGGATTTGTGGGAAAAGCTTTTTTTTGCCGCCCCATCTTGGTCTTAATTAAGTAAGAAACTCTAAAAAAGATATACCTCATTCCCATATTAGAAATGAAGTTTGTTATTCTCTTTATTTTATTTATCATATGTTTCTCAAGAAAAAATTATTCAATAGTTACCCAAGAACCTTCTTTTAAACTTTCTATTGCTGCAAAACTTGCTTTAGTTACATTTATTAACTCTTCATAAGGTATTAATTCTACAGAACCTTGCTTTATCTTCTCTACTATTTGACCAAATTGTGCTTTATGTCCTTTATCGATTTTTGTTCTAAATTTTGAAAAACCTTTTACCCCGAAACCTGAAGTCTTTATAAAGTTATCCATTATAAAAACTTTTCCCTGAGAAAAAACTTCCAAACGTTCTTTTGCGTATGATTTTGCACCGTTAGCAAAATAGTTTACAACTCCTGTAGAACCATTTTCCATATTTACTAAAATAGAGGCATTGTCTGTATTTTCCGATGGATTTTTTCCCAGAGCATTCGTACAAACAGCTTCTATTTTACTTCCTGTCAAAAAGACCATTAAATCTAAATAATGACACGCTTCACCAATAATTCTTCCTCCACCAATTGCAATGTCATGAACCCAAAATTCTGACGGTATTGCACCCGCATTCATTGTTGCTACAATATTTATAGGTGCATTACTAACTAATGATTTTATTTTCTGAATATGTGGTGAAAAACGACGGTTAAAACCAACCATTAATGTACCATTATTCTTACTATAAGATGCCTCAATAGCAGCTAACTCCTCGTTATTTAAAGCTAAAGGTTTTTCAACAAAAACATGCTTGTCTTTTTCTAATGCTTTGATTACCATTTCAGCGTGCAGATTATGACGAGTAGTAATCATCACTAAATCTACCTCTTTGTCATCTAACACTAAATCGTAATCTGTAGTGCTTTGAGAAATATTATACTTTTGTGCTAATGCTGTTCCATTAACTCCACCTGAAGAAACAATATGCTTAATATTTGCATTGGTTCCTTTTAAAGCTGGCAACATTGTCATCTTTGTAAAGTTACCCGCACCTATGATTCCTATACCACCTTTTGTTGGGGTATTCTCTTTTTTATTGATGACAATTGTATGCTTCGGAGTATTATTTTCGTTGTATTTTATAATTGAAGCAATTGATTTTGAATTCCCGATATTGCCGTAAATTTTATCATACTCTTCAATGGGGATAACTTCAGAAATTAATTCTTTTACTTTAAGTTTTTCTGAAGAGATAAGCTGCAATACTGTTTCAAAGTTTCTTTTTTCTGTCCATCTTACAAATGGTAATGGATAATCTATTCCCTTAAATTCATAACCATCATCATATCTTCCTGGGCCATAAGAACAAGATACCTGAAAACTTAATTCTTTTTCATAAAAGTCTGCTCTAGAAATATCTAATCCAATAACGCCAACCAAAACTATTCTACCTCTTTTTCTACTCATTTTAGCAGCTTGAGATATAATTTCATTTGTTTTTGCAGATGCAGTAATTAATACCGCATCTGATCCAATTCCGTTTGTGTTTTCTTGTACAAATTTAACAGGATCAATTCCTTTTAATGGGTTAAATGCAATTACTCCTTTGCTTTTTGCAATTTCTACTTTAGCATCATCTAAATCGTAGCCAATTACTTTACAACCATTTGCCACTAACATTTCTGCAGTTAAAAGCCCTATAAGTCCTAAACCTATAACTACAACCGTTTCTCCTATTGTTGGGTTTACCAAACGAATACCCTGTAAACCAATAGAGCCTATAATCGTAAAAGCAGCTTCTTCATCAGAAATATTATCTGGTATATGTGCGGCCAGATTTTGTGGCACAGAGACAAACTCCGCATGCTGTCCATTAGAAGCAACTCTATCACCTACTTTAAAATCTGTTACGCCTTTACCAACTGCCAAAACTTCTCCAACATTACAGTAGCCTAATGGCAAGGGTTGTTCTAGTTTATTAAAAACCGTTTCTATTGTTGGTATTAAACCTTCGCTCTTAATTTTATCTAAAACCATTTTCACTTTTTCTGGTTGTTGCCTAGCTTTTTGTATCAAAGATGCTTTACCAAACTCTACCAACATGCGCTCTGTACCCAATGATACTAAGCTTCGTGTTGTTTTTATTAACAGTTGACCTGATTTTACCTTCGGTGAGGGTAACTCAGCTAATTCTGTAACCCCTGTTTTAAACGATTGTAGTATTTGTTTCATGTATTATTTAAAAAAGAGTTATAATTATATTTTGTGTTTAGTTATATTCTTAATTTATTTAATTAAATTTTAGAGTAATAATTCAAATGATTTGAATAATAGTAATTAGTCTAATTTTCTCTTAAATCTGGATGTAAAATTTATTTTGTCAGTTATTATTATTTCAACTGGTACTTTATACCTTTCAAGAGTCTTTTTACAATGTAATTTTATATTCTTTTTGATTTGTTTAATATCTAGGATCAAAGACTTAACTACCACTTTTACTGCAACAGCTTGGCCAGTTATAAGACTTTCTTTGGCATACACTGTACAGTCTAAAACAAAATCAAGAGTTAAAATAGCTTCTTCAACTTCAATTGGTAAAACCTTTTCCCCGCCTACGTTGATAACTTTACTTTTTCTTCCAATTATTTTTAAATACCCATCTTCCCTTTCCTCAACTAAATCTCCGGTTTTAAACCATCCGTCTTTTGTAAAAGAATTATTATCGTGATTGATATATCCTAAAACCCTTGTTTTACTTTTTATCCAAAGTTCACCATCCATTATTTTAATTTCTTGATTATTATCTTCAAACTTAAGTAGTAAACTTTCTGAGGATTTACTTTTCGTTTTAATTATCCCTGTTTCACTCGTGCCAAAGGTTTGAATTAATCTTGTTTTAGGTAGTTTATTTTTTAAAATACTTAATAAATTTTCAGACATAGGTTCAGTTCCATATGTAATTAATTTTAATGAGGATAAATCATAATTTTCGAAAATCCCTCCTATGTTCATCAAATTTAAAAATGTAGGGGAAGATGGGAAGATATTAACTTTGAATTTTTTTATCAATTTGGCAATTGATTCGGGTTCTCTCTTCTCGGGAATAATCATTGTGGATCCCATTGATAGAATATTTAACATCGTATTTAGACCACCAATATGATCAAAAAGAAGAAAAACAAGAAAATTTAGATTCTTTATTTTATTTACATTATATGTAGAAATTAGATTATCAAAATCATGGACCATAGCTTTGGGGTTTCCGGTGCTTCCACTACTAAATAATACTAAACCTGATTTATTCGAATTAAATAAATCATCATAATAAGAGTTAGGAGAATGATTGTTTCCTTTTAAAGATGTTATTTGAAAAGAACTAGATTCAATTATATAATCAGGATTTGAAACTTCTATTTTTTTTTTAATTTCTTGTTCATTTTCAGAAATAATAGGTATGAAAATACATTTATGTTTACAAAGTGCAAAAAGAATAGCTATTGAACTAAATGAATAATCACCTAAAATAACAACTACTTTTTTATGATCAAAAGCGTCTAATATAATATTATAACAATCATTTATTTTAATTAATAATTCTCCGTAAGAATGTGTTTTTGAATTAAAAATAATAGCCTGTTTGTTCGAGGGTATTTTTTTAAGTTTATTTAAAAATATATCTACCATAAATATAAAAATTTAGACTCCACCTAAGAAGATTGTTTGACCAGTTATAAAATTACTTTTTTCCGAGCAGTAAAAGTTAATTACATTTTTAACATCATCAAATCTTCCTAACCTCTTTATTGCTTGACTTGAAAGAAGTTTTTCAATTTTATTTTTAGGCACAGCCTTTATTAAATCTGTGAGAACAGGAGTTGGTCCAATACAATTTACCCTTATGTTAAATGAACTTAATTCGTGAGCTGAAATTTTTGTTAGTTTTTCAATTGCTGCTTTGGTGCTAGCGTAAATTGCTTCACCTTCTAAATTGAGTGGAGAAGCAACTGTCGAAAAATTTATTATGCAACCACCATTTTTTCTCATAATTTTAGATCCCTCTCTAATAAACAAAAATGTTCCTTTAAAATTCGTATCAACTAATTTTTGAAATGTAATAACAGGTGTAGTCAAAATATGATTCATAGAAGCCATTCCAGCATTGTTTATTAAAACATCAATTCTTTTGTGTTTTTTTCTAATAAATAAAACTAAATACTTTACTGCATTTTCGTCTGCCACATCACATATTTTATGGTCATAGTTTTTGTGAACTAAATCAGACCCTGATCTACTACAACCAATTACTAAATGACCTTTTGATAAATAATATTCTGATAGACTTCTTCCTATTCCTTTTCTATCACCGGTTATTAAATATATTTTTTTATTCATTGTTTATTTTTTCATTTAGATAATCAATCAAATAACTTACTCTTGAAAAAGGACTTGTTCTTCTTGACATCGCTTTCTCATCAGCTAATGTTATATTAACATTATATTCATCTTCAAGAAATTCCTCTAACTCAACAATTAAGGTCACTAAGGCCATTGAATCCAGAGGCCCCCCTCCTCCAAACAATTTTGAATCTAACGAAAGTTTGATAGTTTCATCTAACTCTTCCGTTAAAAATTCTTCCAAAAAATTAATAATTTTTTCGTTTTTTTCCATTTTTTTAAATTTATAAATCCATAATTATAGTGTCAAAATCATTTGATTTTAATGCAATTGGTGTAAATACCAACTTATTAGTATTATTTGTTCCATTAGGAAACAATATATTACCAAATTGAAAAAGTATGTAAGGCAATTTATCTTTTTTATTTTCATAAACTGTACTAATATTTCCTTCAGAATTTACACACACAATTTCACTTTGATTTTTAATTATTCCAGGACCTCTTTTATTTCTTACTAATTTACTAAATAAATTTCCTGTATTAATAGCTTCAACTGATGTCGAAAAATAGAATTTATCAGAAACAGAAGTCCCATAAATACACGGACCATTAATTTTATTAATATTATTATCTATCCAATTATTGTTCTGTTCATGTAAAATTCTAATATTATTAGGCTCAAATTGTGAGTCTGTAGCATACAGTAAACCCTTATTAGTTGGAAAAGCTACGCAAGACCTAAACTTCTGTAATCCTCCGACAATTTTTTTTACAGTTTTAAAATTATCTGTAGCTTGATATATAGCGGCGCCACTGCCAAAATCACCTGTTAATATCCATATGCAGTTATTATTGTGATCAACAACAAGATTATGTATGTGATTAATAGTATTTTCTTTAAAAGTGAATACTGAATTTAAATTTCCATTTTCAATCTTAAAAACATCTACCTTATTTTTCTCCGGATTACTAAAATATTCTCCAAAATATATGCCTTTATCAAAGTTTTCATTTGATTCAATTTTTAATAAGTTTAGTGGCCTTGAACCCCTAGGTAATTTAATTTCGTAATTAATAGTTGAGCTTAATATGTTCAAAGAAGTTATTTTTTTATTTTTTACATATAAAATATTTTCATTGTCTTCTAGAATTGCCAAAGAAATGTCCTCACGTAACAACCTTCTTAGAGGTCTTGAAAGACAAGATATTATTGATCTTAGAGTATATTTAAAATTATAGATTTTTTTTAAACTTTCTGTAATCAAATCATAAATATATAATCCATGTAAATTACTTAACACTAATTCATTTTTATTTATTATTAGTGACTTTAATCCATTAATTATTTTCATTTTAAATGTTTTTTTATCCAAAAATAAGGGTAACCACTATGATTTCTTGAATTTAAATAATTAAAAAGATCTTTAGACCTCAAGCTTTCTAACAATACTCCGTCAATGGAAACTGAATTCATTATGCTCTCCGCCAATAGGTCTTTAGCAAGAGTTCTTTCTCCAAAATGTAGTTTTCCCCAATCAGGCTTTCTTTCTTTAAAGGTTTTTGTTAAAACAAAGTCTTTATTTGTAATCTTAAATTTTCTTTTTCTGTACCAATCTTTTACAGGCCAATTTTCATTCATTACATCCTCTGGAGTATGAAGAATAGTTAAATTGTGTGTCAAATCAATACCCAATGAAATAACTAATGCATTTCTGTCAGTACAATATTTCCATGGTGAATTAATTCCATTGGGAGTTGGAAATTTATCTAATAGTTCATCTTTAATCATTTGCTTTGACTCTGACCCAATAGAAGTAATTGTATTAAATGGTATTAAGCTTGTAATTGCATTTTTTTTATTCATCAGATAAAATGGAATTATTCCTGTTCTAACTGGTGACTTTTTAACATTATATTCGAACTCTACTACTTCTAAATTATCATTTTTTATATTTTTATTTTTTTTATACTTTTCATGTGAACGAATTACTGGCATTACCAAAGTACCCTCTTTTCCAACAAGGTCTAAAAGCATATTAATTATATCAAAAGGTGATATACCTGAATTTTCAAATGGAGTAAAAGACGAATGAACTATTAATATATCTCCTTTTTTAAGGCCAATTTTTTTTAAATGATTATTAATATTTTCAAGATTAATTATAGTTGATTTTTTTGTGCCTAAATCAGTAACTACAAATCTTTTTCTTATGAACTGAGTAATTTTAGACCAATATATTCTTCTAATAACCATTTCAACATGAAATGAAGATCCCATTAATTTTTGTAAAATAGAATTATTTGCCATTGATTTAGATTTTACAAAAGATGTTATCCATCATCTCACTAGCAATTTTAATGGTATTATTGCTATTAATATGACTTACTGAGTTTTTTGAAAATTTTTCTCTCAAATCAATATCATTTATAAGATTAAAAAGTAATGATTCTAGTTTATTATTGTCCCCTGGATCATATAAAAATCCGTTGTGTCCATGAGAAATAACATCAGAAATACTTCCTACATTAGTTGAAATTGAGGGAATGCCACTAGCCATACTTTCTAATAAAGAATTTGGAAGACCTTCAAAATATGATGGACATACGTATATATCGGTCATTTGTAATAATTTTAGCTTATCCTCTCCATTAACCCAACCTAACAAGTTAACTCTATTTCTTAATTTAAATACTTCAATCTTGTTTTTTAATAATATATAGTCTCTCCCCATACCTGCTACCAACAAATTTAAAGTAAACCCTTGTGTTTTTTGGATGATGGCTTTAAAAACTAATAATAAGTCAAACACTCCTTTTTCATCTGTTATCCAGCCTAAAAATAAAATGTTTAATTCTTTTTTATCAAATTTTCTATTTATAAATCGGTATTTTTTATGATTAATCCAGTTTTGTTGAACTTTAATAATGGTATTATTATTATTATTATATTTCTTATAAAAATCTAACCATGATTCCCCTTGGGTTATTAAAACATTTGTGCTTTTAAGTACATATTTTAGATAGTTTTGAAAGTTTGAATTTTTCATATCATTTACCATTAGACCGGATCGAGGGAATAGAATAGTTTTGATATTGAATTTTTTACAAATTATAATCATTAAACCTTTTTCTATAAATCCAAATCCACTGGTAGTAAAAGCAAGTACAATGTCAATTTTGTTTAACATCAATATTTTTAATAATGTTAGAATCCTAATTAATGCATCAAAAATTCTAATTAAAATATTTGGGGGAGGAATGCTTCTTTGCGATGTACATAATTTAATAAAATTATATTTTTGAGAAAGATAAGATTCTAAAAGTGATTCACAAGCAAACAATTGACCTCCGATTAAATTTTTAGTCTTTCTGCTATTGAAAGCGCCAACAAATAGTATATTTTTAGACATTAAATATTCTTTTATTTTTATTTAACCAAATGGAAAGTATTAAAACTTTCCATAACAAAAAACCATGATTTCCTTTATCTCTTAGATGTTCATAAAACATTTTTTCAACAACTTTAATATCAATAAAATTTTTAACATGATCTGTATTTAATTGTGTTAAAAAATATTCTTTTAGTGATGTTTTAAGCCAGTATCCATAAGGGACTCCAAAACCTTTTTTACTACCATATAAAATTTCATCTGGAATTAAATTTTTAAAAGCTTTTTTTAACAAATATTTTGGTACTCCTTTTTTTGTTTTCAATTTAGCAGGTAAACTTAAAGCAAATTCAGTTAATTCTTTATCTAAAAAAGGAATTCTAATTTCCATAGAGTTAGCCATAGTAGATTTATCTACTTTTTCAAAAAAAGTGTCTTTTAAAACTATTTGAGAATCTGTGAAGAATAATGCTTGACTATAATCTAAAATTTTAGGATATTTACAATATATGTCCTTATATCTTTCAAATGGATTAAGTTTTTTTAGTTCATTTTTCATAGATTCATTAAATACTTTTATTGGATTTCTATATTTGGATTCCATGGTAAGCAAAAGTGCATTCCTTACATATTGATTTTTTTGAGTGATTGCGTCAATAAATCTTTGAAATCTTAATATTTTAGTATTTTCTGTTTGAATTAATTCAATTAGTTTTGGTAAAAACGAAAGAATTTTCCATTTATTTTTATTTTTAATAGTATTATATCTACTGTATCCTCCAAAGAATTCATCACCTCCATCCCCTTGAAGAACTACTTTTATTTTACCTTTTAATTTTTTAGATATTAAATATAATGGAATATTTGCAGCATCCCCAAAAGGTTCGTCATGAGACATATCAAGAGATTCTAATACATTAATTAAATCATCTCCTGAAATTTTAACCTCAGTATGGTCAGTACCAAATTTTTTTGCAACTTTAGATGCCAAGCTTAACTCATTCACACCTTTATCATAATCAAAACAGATACTAAAAGTTTTCAGTTTACCTTTATAATGTTTTGAGGCATAGGCGGTAATTGCGGATGAATCTATACCTCCGCTTAAAAAAACACCAACTGGAACGTCACTTATTAAATGCCGTTTTACACTCTCTTCAAATAAATATTTAATCCTATTTATAGCTTCCTGCTCTGAAATATCTATTTCCTTTATCGAGTTAATATTAAAATATTTAAAGTTTGTTATTTTATCTTTTGATATTTTAATAATATTTCCAGGCTCCAATTCGTTAATCTCTCTGTAAAAAGTATTATTTCCTAAAGGATTTCCATACCACATATATTCTAAAAGTGCTTGTTTGTTTATGTTAAGGATTACATCTTTAGATTTTAATATTGCCTTTTTTTCAGACGAAAAAATTAACTTGTTATCGTCTTGATAGAAATAAATTGGTTTAATTCCAAATTGATCTCTAACAAGGATTAATTCTTTTTTAATATTATCATAAATTGCTAAGGCGAACATTCCGTTAAACATTGAAAAACATTTATCACCATAATGCATGTATGCATTTAATATAACCTCTGTGTCTGATTTCGTATAAAATTTAATTCCATTTATTTCTAAATCTTTTTTTATATCCAGAAAATTATAAACCTCACCGTTAAATACAATAAAATATCTTTCATCATGGCTAGACATTGGCTGATTAGCGTTATCAGATAAATCTATAATACTAAGTCTTCTATGACCTAGTGCGACATTTTCAAATACTTTTATCGAACCATTATCTGGACCTCGATGAATTAATGAATCATTAACAGCAACAAAGTCCTTTTTAATAATTCTAGATTCATTAAAATTAAATTGACCACATATTCCACACATATTTTGCAGGTTTTTTTAAATTGATAGTTTATCAAAAATTTTATAAATGTTTTTTGCTCTCCTAGAATGAGAATATTTATTCTTAATTTTTTCTATGTCATGATTTATAATATCATTTGAATCTAAATACTTTTCAATAGTTTTTCGTGCATTTGAAGTATTTGATAGTGAGAGTGGCTTATAAAAAGTGTTATGTAACAATTCTGGAATCCCTCCAACCTCAGAAGCTACAATAGGTAAATTAGCAAACAATGCCTCTAATATAATTAAACCGAATCCTTCTCTTTCAGGAAAATGTATTAGTACTTTTGATTTTTTCATTAAACCAATCACATTATTTATTTGACCTAAATAAAATACTTTGTTTTGTAAATTATTATTTATAATTATTTCATTTATTTTATTAAAAAATGATAAATCCTCAGAATTATCTCCTGCAAACACATAAATTGAATCTTCTCGATTCTTGAGAATAGGAATTAAAATATCTAGATTATGTTTATAACCTTTGTATTCTACCACCCTTGCAATAGATAAAATAATTTTTTTATTTTTTGGTAAAGAGAATCTTTCTAATGAAAATGGAGTATTTGTTTCTTTAAAGTGAATTGCGTTATCAATTACATTTGATTTATTATTGTTTAATTTAAAGGTGGCTATATTTTTTTTTTGAACATATGAAGAGATGTGAAAGGTAAAATTTACCAGCCTTAGAGAAATTTTCCATAACATATTAATAACGGAAAGATTAATTTTATTATTATAATACTCATGAAATGCTTTAATGTGTTTGGTTTTACTAAAAATTGATATTAATGTTCCAATGATATCCCCCCCTTTATTATGAGAAATAATAAATTCTAATTTTAGATCTCTAATTTTTTGAATATTAGCAATAAATTTTATAGGCATATCAAAATTTAATCTGATAATTTTTAAATTATTATTTTTTATTTTTTTCTCATATTTTAAATCATTAAACTTTTTTTCTGAATATTGAGGTAACAAAAAAACTTCTAAACCTAATTTAGATAATTCAATAGCTAAATTAACTTCTAATAATTCGGCAGCCCCAAAATCGATTCGACTAACTATTATTCCTACTTTGTATTTTGATATCATTTCTATGATTGTAAATAATGACTGTACCTAATAAAATCCAAATCACATATAATGACCTGTCAAATCTATGGAAATAAAAAAGTAACCTTGCTATAAGTGGACCTGTAAGAAAGATAAAAATTATAAATAAGGGTGAAATATTTTTTCTTTGTTTATAAACCCTAAAAAAGACATAAATAAAAACCAGTAAAATTGGTAGAGCACCGATTAATCCAAAATTTGTAAATTCTGTAATAATATTATGGGAGCTAATTGTCTTGTATGAGGACGACAATCTTAATCTCTCTCTCAATAAATATCCATTGGACTCAGCACCATATCCAAAAAATGGTGATTCTAAAAACAAATTATAACTTTCTTTTAACGCAATAGATCTAAATTCTTCTGAATTTTCTGCTTTAACAGATGTTAAAATGTACTTTTCTATAAATATATAATGGTATTTTTGGGTTGCATAAAAAGTTATTAAGCCAAAGGAAAAAATTATTAATAGACTACGAATTTTATTTTTAGAAATAAAAAATAAGTATATAAAAGCACTTAAAATTAATCCTAAGATATTAGTTGATGAAAATGAAAAGATCAGTAATACCGTAGAAATTATTGAAACGATAATATAAAAGTATTTTTTTATAGAATTTAAGTTGTTATTATAACGAACAAAAGATACCCCTATAAGCATAATTAAATTGAAACCAAAATCTACTTTATCATTAGTAAATGCTCTTATATAAAATACTTCATCACTCAACCCGCCAGCGAAACTCATTATATTTTTATTTAAATACAGTTCTAGAAGACCTGGTAAAAAAACCAAAATCAAAAGCGAATAAAATAAATATTTAATAAAATACTTAATATCTAAACTTGACACATCTTTTAAATAAGGAGATAAACAAATTATAATTATTGATTTAATTATAGTCGTATGAACAGTGATTCCTGAACTATATTGTCCATAAGTAACAATAGCGTTGAGAATAAGTAGAATTATATAAAACCTTAACAACAAATGAATTTTTTTTAATGAAGTGTGTAAGGATGAGATCTTTTTGAATCTAAAATTAAAAATAATAACAGCCAAAAAGATTTGATTAAGAGTTGGAACCCCAATAACATTCCCCCAGAAATCATTAACCAAGGATATAATTATGAAAACTAATAAAAATTTTAAACCTTTATTTTTCATTAATTAATTTTGAAGCAATTAATTTCCAAGAATATTTTTTCTTTGCAAGGGCCTTGTTATTCAATCTGAACATATTAATCTCATTTTTTGAAGAATTACTTATGTCTTCCATGGCCATTATTAACTTCTTTTGTTTAAAATCGATTAAATAACCGTTTATATTGTTTTTTATAATTTCTGAGGTTGCTGTCTTAATGACACCACCACTTTTCCACCCAATGACAGGAATTCCAGATGCCAAAGCTTCTAAAATTGTTTGTCCAAAAGTTTCTTTTACAGATGTCATTAAATAGCAATCAGATGCAAAATAAAAATTCTCTATATGTTTTTTAATTTTTCCGACAAAAATTACCCTGTTATCAATATTTAATTTTTTAGTCAAGGTTTCAAGAAAATTTCTTTCAGGACCTTCTCCAACTATCAGTAAATGTGTATTTTTATTTTCTAAGAGACTTAAGGCTTCAATAGCATATTGAATTGCTTTATCTTTAATTAATCTACCCACAACAAGAAAAGTAAAACTATTATCAGGAATATTATATTTTTCGCGAATATTTGGATTTATTTGACTTTCAAATTTATCACAATCAACTCCTGGATCATATATCTCTATTAATTTAATCTGGTTTTTAAGAAAATCTAATATTTGATTTTTCATATTCTTGCTAAAAACAACAAGTTTAGATTTTTTTAACGCAAATTTCTGTAGAAAAATTTGAGGTTTGATAGCTAATAAATTTATCATTCTAGACTTAATATCTTTTGTGGAAAGAAGATCTTGATTTATAGCTATCCCAGGAACAACATAGGTTACTTTATTCCTTGAAATTATGGTACCTAGTGATGTAATCCAATGTCTAGAAATAATTTTTTTAATAGATCTATCATTCATTAAAAAAGAAACTATTTTTTTAATTCTTAATAATTCAAACGGAAACTTTAATAAGTAATCTAAATAGAATTTTGGAAAATAGGTTCTAAATCTAAAAATTTCAAGAGAATTATTTACTTTTTCATAAAAAGGTAACCTATCTTTTTTGGTTAGGCCTGAATCACTTACTAATATTATTACTTTATAGCCTAATTTGATATATTCTTTAGACAAATAATAAAGAGAATTTTCAACTCCTCCTATATGAGGTTTATAAAAATTAGCCATTAAAATAATTGTACTTTTCAAATCTATATTTATTTGAATAGAGGCTTATAATTTAAACTATAACTTAAATTATTTTTTCTGATTCCAATTTTTTTTGCAGGTATTCCTCCAACGATTGTTAGATTAGAAACATTTTTTGTTACAACAGCTCCAGAAGCTATAACTGCCCCCTTACCTATTTTGACACCCGGTAAAATAGTGACACGAGATGCAATCCACACATAATCTTCAATTGTTACATTATCTCCAATAGAATTATGTGAGTTAGAATTTGGATCGTGCTGCAGAGTCCAAATATTTGTTTCTTGAGCAATATCAACATTGTTACCAATAATTAATTTACCTCCTCTTCCATCCAACAATACATTTTTATTTATAACTGTGTTTGAACCAATGACAATATTTTTTGGATTCCTATACCCAAGACCCATAAGAAAACTCGTATTTTTTCCGATAGATTTAAATTTTAACTTAAGTACTATATATCTTATTTTCATTATAGGCATATGCATTATAAAATTTTGTATCAGATAATCCTCAAAAGAAATTATAACAGAAAGTATTTTTACAATTATTTTTTTCATTGGTAGATAGAATTTAATAATTCAAAATATTAAATATATGACGAATTACAAACAATTACTTGTAACTTTTGACATCAAAAACCGTGTATTCATCATTAGACGAAAGGTGATGAATTCCAATAGCATTCTTAAAAAATTTTGGATGAATTTCGTGAAGCTTCTTTTCTTTATAACTATTAATATTCAATTCCTCTATTTCTGAAATTTCCAAAGACTTTCCATATTCATTAAATGAAAACTTTTGACTGATTTTGATGTTTTTATTATTTACATAACCTGCATTTCTTGCGCCATTTCTGAACTGTATTGGATTATTATTGTGCTCAATCCACTCTTTAGAAATTGGACTATCAGAATAATAACAATTTAAAATCGAGTTCTGGTCTCCTTTATTTGTTGGATCTACGTTTGTAGTCAGCCAATATTTATTATCGTGGAAAAATATATTTGTGTCAGCGGCATTAATATTATCCATTAAATTATATTGATAAGTCCATTTCAAAGGAAAAGACACACATTTGTAAAGTCTTATAGAATTGTCTTTTGATGACTCAGGCACCATATAAATTACGCCCTTAAAATCAAACAAGAAAGGATATGAAAGATGAAATTTTTCTTTAACAACTTGGCCAAGATATTTGTAAGAATTATCATTTAACAGTTCAATACATGAAATTGATCCAATATTGTCTTTTACATTAAACTCTTCAAAATATATAAATGAAGATTCTTTAAATTTATAGACAAAAGGATCGGCAAACCATTTACCAGTTGGATTTTTTATTTTAATAGCTTTCTTAAATTTTAAATTTTTAAAACTTGTTCTACTAAAATAAATAGACCAAATTCTTTGTTTTGGAAATAATTTCCTGAAAGCTTTATTACATAATTTTAAAATAAATAAAACAAAATAATGAAATGTTATTTTGAAATTTGGGATCTTTAATATTTCACCATCAAAGGGGTATTGATCTTCAATCTTAATTTTATTTCCAGCAATTATATTATTTATTACCTTTTCCATGTGATAGTAAGAGTCATTTAATAATTTCTGTTTATTAGTATAATAAAACTCTTTTGTCATGTATTCTCCTCTACATATAACTTTTCCTGCATCTAATTCAGAAGTTAATAACTGTATTATAAAACCAGTTGCATCTTTCTTTTTATAAACCTCCCAAAAAGCAGCAGGGCCGCCTCTATTCCAATTGTTGTCTCCATGATGAAATGATAATATGCCGATTTTAGATACATTTAGTATATCTCCTTTATAAATACCAGGTGTATTAACCCTTATAATCAAGTTTAAAGATAGATTTTTTAATATTTTAATATTTTTCTCATCATAACTTATAAATAATCCTGATTTTGAAAAAACAGGATTGATAAATATAGTTTTTAAATTTAAAGTCTTTAAATCATATGTATTTTCTGTGTTCTTATAAATTAATTTAAATATATATTTTTCAATTGTTATTATACAATGAAAAAACAATGCATTAATTTTTTTCCTAGTTAATTTTAAAATATATTTTCTAAAAAATTTTTCCTTATTTTTTGATAATTTAGAATAAAGCACAATTATTTCAATATCCTTATTTTTTGACAGGGAATCAATTAAATTGTAATTACTGCAGCTTAAATCGTTATTAGAAATTAAAAGTCCTATTTTAAATTTATTATTCATTTTATTTTTATGCTTTTTATTAACATATTTTTAAAATTTATTTAATACACCCACAAGAATGTTCAAAGAGTCTGACCACTTAAACTCATTTTTTAAATTTGAAATTAAGCCGTAATTAATTTTTATTTTATCAGCATCTATAAGTTTAAGTTTTTTTCTAAGCTCGTTTGAACTATCATACAATACCGAAGTGTCATTATGTGTATGCATATTAAAAAAATCTGAATTTGGAGCTATAACAGGCTTATTAAAAGTCAGTGAAAGAAAATATGCGCCAGAGCAAGTGATATTAGTGTACGGTAAACACACATAATCAGAGATTTTGTGATATGCTCCCAAGTCACTATTAGTTAGCCACCCAGAGACAAAATAATCAGCATGTTTGGTTTCGATTTCATTACCGATTATAATAAACTTAATGTTATTAAATTTTTCATTCTTAATTGAACTAAAAAAATTACAAGCTGCATCAAAATTCTTTTTTGTTCTTCCACTTTTAATTAAAATAATCTTATCATTTTTATTAAACCCTAGGAATTTTCTTGTTATGTTTTTATTATCCTTTTCATATAAATTATCATAAGTACCATGTAAACATAAAGTATATTTAAATGGAATTAATTTTTTTTTATTTAGTGAATTTTCAGTATTTCTTGAATGTCCTACTACCAAACTAACATTGTTCACTAAAAATTTTCTCATGAAATATTCAAAATTTGAATTTTCTAGTGTATGAGGCATAACATTGTGTGAAGACCATATTATTTGATATCCCATTAATTTGGCAAAATGTAACTTTAAAATAAAAACATAGGCCTTAATAAGTTTCATAAATAATCTATTGCTTCTCCATATGCTTTCTGGCCAATGAAACCACAAAAAATTAATTTTGTTCCTGTTTAAAAAAAGTGGAATAAACTTGAAATTTATAATTTTACTTTTCCAACCGAGTGTTTCCATTTCATTATCGACGATAATTAAGAATGGATTTTCCTTGTCTATATCAAATTTAGTAGATGGGAAGGATGCGTAATAATTATATGTTTTTGTGTTCATTTTCCCAAGCAAATTATTGTATTGATATTTATTAAATAATGTAATTAATTTACTTATTTATCATTATTCACTAACTCTCATTTTTTTATAAATAACCAAGACTGGATATAATGATAGCAGTAATGTGGTAAGAACAAAAAAAGCGATTAAATATTCTTTGTTAAATAACGGTTTAATATAAAATTCTCCTAAATATTTAATTGTTGATGCTAAGCCAATAAGCAATAATTCCGGTACATAATTTTTAATTAAACCATAATTCGATTTTTTAATCTTTATATATACAAAATAACTTACTACAGCCATAAAAAAAGCATTTAACGGCATTAAAATATAAATACCAACAACACTAAAGTATTTAATTAAAATATATGCAAATCCAGCTGACAGTATTTGCGAAAATGTCCAATACGTATATAAAACTTTTCCTTTCCCATGTGAAATAGCCATTTTTCTATAAATACTTCCTAAACTAGTAATGAAAATTGCTAAAACGTTAAAAATTAAAAAAACGTATGCAAGTTTTACATCATCAATATCAAATTTATTACCACCCCAAATCAGATCAATGATAATATCTCCTAACAATATTGTGCCAATTAAAATAACTATATTGGCACTAACAATACCAACGATATTTTTAACAACTTCTTCCTTAGTATCTTTCATTTGTTGCGTTAGCAATGAAAACCGTGTGAAAAACAAGACGATAAACGGCTGGATAAATACATTATATACTTTATTACCTAAATTACTAACATATTTAAAAACTGCAAATGTACCCTCTGGAAGAAAAGAAATACTAGCGGTTAGAACCATATTATAAATTTGAGTAGCACCTACATACATAATTGTACTTTTCATTGTACTAAAAAAAAACAAATGGTTGAATTCTTTAATCGAAAAGATGAAATTATATTTATATCCGATTTTATATAACTGAATTAAATAAAATAAAAATTCCAAAAATTTCCCTATTAGAGCTGAGATAACCAACACCCATATACCAAGAGTTTGGTGATAAATAATCAACATTAAAATATTAATAGTAATATTTACCAGCCCAATTAACTCAGCTCTTCCATATTTTTTTTCTGCATTTAAAACGGTAATAATAAAAGAATTAAAAAACTGTAGTAATAAATAAGGTAATAGAAACCTGAAAATTAAAATAGCCTCTTCCTGTTCAGCTAAACTAAAACCAGGTACTGTCAATTTCATAAGAATAGGTGCTGCTAAGAAGATCATTAATGAAATAGCAACACCCCATATGAAAAATCGGTTTATAACAACATTTAAAGCATTAAAACTTATTTTTTTAGAGATTTTATTTAATCTATGATATTCAGGTAGAAAAACCTCAGCCAATTGACCACTTTGGGTTAATGATGCTACTAAATAAATTAAAGTTTGGGCAGCAAAATAAATTTCTATTAATCTTGTAGCTCCAAAAATATAAACCGTAATTATTGAACTTAAAAGACCTAAAATTGAAGCAACTAACTTTAAGGATAAGAGTTTTAATAAGTTTTTCATTTTTTAATTATTGGATAATTTATCTGAAAGTTCTTCAAAAGATTCCAAAAATAAATTTGAACTTATTTGATTATTTTTTGATAATATGTTGTTGTCCAATTCATAATCGTCTAACCATTTTTTTAAATCTTTTTCGGATGTAAAACACTGATCTGGACAAGCATTAATTAAATATTTAACATTTTGTCGCTGATGTATAAAATGCTTCACATGTAAAGCCTCTTCTGCATTCTTTATTTTTTCAAATTGTTCTTGAATTGAATTTTTGTTGATGGATAAAGTTCCCCTCCATAACCGTGAGACATTACTCATATTAATATTACCAATTAACAAAATCATCTATTGAATCTATGTTATCAATCATATAAATGAATTCCTTAACAAAATCATCATTAATTAAATCTGAAAAATTTTTAAAATTGTAACCACAAAAAATACCGTTTTCATATTTTAAAGGGGGTTTTTTTTGGTAAAGAAACATCATCATATAAAAATATTTTCTTGATATTTCAACTTGATTAGGTTTTAAGTTAATTTTATTAATCAAAGAGTCTAATATATCAAAATACTGTTTTTGACTAGAGATATCATAAGTAAATCCTTTATTCCTATAGTGTGTTTCTGAAATTAATAAGATAGGTTTTCCTGACATGGCAAATTCAAGGCCTACTGTACTAGTATTCACAATACCAATGTCTGAAATATCAATTACAGAATATGAATTTACATTATCATTAGGCTTAATTATTGTATAATTATTAATTTCTTTTTTGTTATCTAGATGTTTATTGATTAAATCATTGTACCCTTCATTAGTGCCTAAAACTTTTTCCGCTGGATGAGTCCTAACTACTATATGAACTTTATTATTATTCTTATACTTTTCAATTGTCTTTATTATACAGTCTAATGTATCTTCAAATGTTATATCTCTTGAAACATTAGCTGCATCCCAAATTACGTTTGAAAAAATTGTAATAATTAATTTATCTTCAGGGATATTGAATCTTCTTTTAAGACTTGACCCATCTTCTCGTCCTGAAAAATTATAAGAAAATACATCACCCTTTTGATATTCTCTTTCGAGAAAATATTTGGAAACTAATTGGTCTTCATTTTTGTTTAATTTCTTTTTTATATATTTTCTCCATGAAGATGAAAAATCCCAATTAGGGGCCTCTTGATTTTTGTTAAGAATTATATGATTAGCTGTTTTTGCACGATCATAACATACATAATTAATAGAATATTTTTCACACAACATCTTTATAGGCTCCCACGATGTATATATACCATGTGACATAAACAGTAAATCAATTTTATTATTTTTAAAATTGATCTTATGAATAAAATGATAATTACCCAAGGCTACAATTAAATACTTTAATGCTGTGTTATAATCATTTTCATTAAAATTTTTGCTCTTGTAATATCGATATAGTGTTCTTTTAGTTATGTGACCAAAATTTACATTTTCATATTTAAATTCAAATATTTCATTTAATGTTTCAGGTTTTTTAAAATTGATTAGATCAAAAATATTTGGGTAATAGTCAATAAATTCAAATTTAACATTTGCAGATTTTAAAACTTTAATACTACTACTTACGTTCTTTTTTATAAAAAATTTTGCTTTTCCACTTTCAAAAATTGATTGAGTTGTTAGTTCGTTAATTGGGTTGTCATAATTATAAATATAATATTTAACATTATATCCCATGAATCTTAAAATGTGATAAAACATAATTTCATAGTATGTAATATACATTTTTCCAATTGCAGAAAAAATGACTACATGTTTATCACGTTTGTTCTCAATATTATAATTGCAGAATAGTGAATTTAATTGAAATTTAATTCCTAATTGCTTTGTAAAGTTTATAAAGAATCTATATATTTTATTAATCATTGAAAAATTTTATTGGTAATTAAATCTGGCTTGTTATCTCCTAGTTTTCCGTCAATATATAAATCAACAATTGAGTCATTATAAAAATCGTATATTAATTCTAAATGATAAGGACTCCAATCTTTATTCTGCCATAATTTTCCTGTTCTCTTCTGAGGGTAAGCATCTATTTTACGACCATCCAAAAAAAATTTAATCAGTGACTTTAAAGAATAAAAGCCTTCTTTAAGTGTCTTACATGAAAACATATGTAAATTGTCTCCTTTAATCATTACAGGTCCAGTTTGATGAATAATTTCTCCTGCATCAATCTTTGGTTTAAGTTGATGAATTGTACAACCAGTATATTGTGGTTTTAACAGATAAGATGGCCAAAAATGAGTAATAGTTCCTTTAAAATCAGGTGATAATCCACCATGCAAGTTCCACATTTCACAACTTAAAGAAGTTATAGTATTTGAACTTAAAACACCTATTCCAAATGAAACAATCAATTTTGGCTTCAAGTTTTTAATAAAATCAACCGTTTTAGATTCATTAAAATCGCTTGAATTTTTTATTTTCAAAGTTTTTACATCAGATAATTCTTCAGAATTAAAAATTTCATTTTCAGCAACTAACCTATTTGAAAAATGTTTCTTGTGCAGATACTTAATTCTTTCAGTTAAATTTTCATCAGGCTTAGGAAAATGATTTTCTCTATCTTGAATAACAACTCCGCTTAGGAGTTTATTTTTATTTAACAAATTAATTAAATAAATATGTCTAGGATGATTTCCCGTTAATAAAACTGCATTCATAGTTTTTGTAAAAGTTTATTTTTATAAAGAATATTTAAAATTTTCTCAACGTAATCTATTTGTTCCTCTAAAAGATTAGCTATATCTGTTAAACTATGCTTACCGTCTGAATAATTCAAAAGATACATAATTGTTTTTTGCATTCTATTATTATCTTCTATATCATCGTTAGACTTATTTACTCTTGTTTCCTCGGAATTAATTGTAGGGTATAAGTTTCTTTTTGATAAAAATAATTCACCAAATCCTTTTGAGTTATAATAATAATTTGCGTTATCAATACCAATAAAATGATTTAAAACATCATTGCAACTTTTATAAAATTCGTTAAAATTTAAAAATTCTTTATTATCTAATGAGGTATGATATTCATCATGCATTCCATAAATAGTTTTTGAAATTTGAGAAATTGGAAGATTAATCCTTGGTGAATTAAATTGTCGCTCATCTGAACCACCAAAAGCAGTAAATTTTCTTATATCTACTTTATCCGACTGACCAATATTTAAAAAGTACTTATCAAAGATTGAATCCGAGGATTTGGATAATTTAAAACTAAGTTTTTTTCTATCACCACCCAAACAAGTTAAAACTACTCCAGCAATAACATTTTTTTTCAATATATCATATTTTTCACTTAAATAACAAAGAGATCCAATCGTTTCAGGATTAATAATAAATCTATATGTAAATTGCCTGTTTTTTTTATTCTTCAATTTATTATAAAGATAAACTAAACACAAAGGTCCACTTAACTCATTGTTAGCCATACTGGGATGACATAGATAAGACGTGATTAAGATTTCTTTTTTACTAGAGCCCTTTAAAACTGCTTCGCCGATTCTTAAATTACCATCTGTAAATTTTGAATCAATTTTGACTTTGTATTCAGCATCATTTAAATTTTTAAAGTCATTATAAGACATACAAAAACCCCAGTTTTTTTTATAATAAGAAGTGACGTATGGAATAGCTTTGGGTTTTGATTTTAAAGTAAATATTTTGTTTTTAAGTTCTTCCAGAGAAATAATCTTATCAATAGGAGAAGAATAATTTAAAACATGAAGATTACTATTTGTAAAATCAATAATTTTTTCTCCGTTTAATTTTGATATATAAGCTTCATTTATCTTCCATTCTTTTGGAACAGTCCAATCAAAAACTTTAGTACCTGATTTAAAATCATAATACTTAAATGGCACATATTTTTTTAACAAATCAAGGCTGTTTCTATAATCTTCTCCTAAAATTGATCTGTTTAAAGGGAATAGATCATCAAATAAATTTTCTAGTTTTTTCTTGTTCATAATTTAAATAAATTAATTACCATGCAGTCCAACCACCATCAACTACTAAATTTGTTCCAGTCATATATGATGATGCATTACTTATTAAATACAATATAGCTCCCTGATAGTCTTCAGCATTTGCCATACGTCCGAGTGGTGTTTTTTCACAATAGTTCTTAAAAAAGTCTTCTGCTTGATTGTTAAAAACACCTCCTGGGCTTAAACAATTAACTCTTATTCCAACATCTGCTAAATGTGTAGCCATATATCTAGTTAGGTTAATTAGAGCTGCTTTTGAAGTTGCATAGGCAACCGGTGAATTAATTCCTGAATCTCCATAAATACTCTTATTTGCACTAACTATTCCATAAGTAGAAGATATGTTTACAATAGCAGCATTACAGTTTTTCATTTTTGGTAATAGTTTTTTACTCAATAAAAAACTGCCTTTTAAATTTACATCATGGACTAAATCCCACGCTTCTTCTGGATAATTTTCGAAATCTGCAAAAAAGTTAGATGATGTGTCCAATTTTCTAGTATTTCCTTTAAAATGAAAACAGTTAACAAGTCCATGGATTTTAATAGCACCCAATTCTTTATCAAAAGAGTTTATTGAGTCAGAACTAGATACATCTAATTTTATAACCGACACTTTATCTTTTATATTTGAATCTTTTTCTATTTTTTGAATTGCCATTTCACTGTCGATATCGGCTATACAAACATTTGCTCCTGCATCTGCTAAAATTTGCACCATAGCAAAACCTATTTGTCCAGCTCCTCCTGCTACTACAATGTTTTTTCCCTCTAAAGAGAATAATTCAGTGACTTTTTTCATTTTTTCTATTGGGTTAATGAGTTTTGTTAGGTAGCTTTTAATTTTCTTTATGCATTTCTAACATCAATTCTGTATTGGAAACAGCATGTTTAAAATCCAAAGGATGATTTATACAATTATTTTCAATCAAATTGATAAAATCTTTCATTTCATCGATATACAATTGATTGACATCAAAATCATTTAGTTCATGTTCTTCTTCTGTATCTTTATGAAGTTTTACATCTACTTTATTGGTATGCCAATCCCATATAATTCTTCCTTTTTCTCCTAATATTTTAATATTTCTATCGTAATCTTTTTGAAGAAAATCTACATGCAAAGTGACTAACTTATCTTCATAAATCAAAATACTTTCTGCAATCTCTTCTACTTCAATATCAAGAAAATCAAAGTTTGCTTTTTTGCTTTTCATACTTATTGGATTTCCAAAAAAATATTGGACCAAATCCAATTCATGGGTAATAGTATTAATTACACCACCTCCCATATTTTTATTTGAAGCGTAAGAAATTTTATGATCTTCCCATGGATGCCAATAAGGTAACCAACTCCCAAATTCTAATCTGGCAGAATAAATTCTTCCTAATCTATTGGAATCAATCAATTCTTTGATCTTTTTCACCAAAGGATGATACCTTAGCATAAAACCAATAAAAAAGACAGAATTATTATTCCATTCTGATTTTACATCATCTAATTGTGTTTCTAAATGAGTCAGAGGTTTTTCAACAAATACATGTGCTTTTAAGTTATTTGCAATTTTTACCCAATCTACATGCATAGATGTTGGGTTACAAATTACAATTACATCTGGCTGTATAGATTGTACTTCATCAAAATTAGTAATGACTTTACAATTGTATTTTTCTTCAAAGTCTGATGAAGACTTCCGTTTATAGCAATATAGATTGTCATAACCTAAACTTTTCAGGTTATTTAAATGTCGCTGCCCTATAGAACCTCCGCCTACTATTAAAAACTTCATTGTTTAAATTCTTTTGTTTTTAAGTATTTTTCTATAGCCTTGTCTAATAATTCTTCGCCTACTAAATATTTCTCTACAAAATGCCTAAATGCTCCATCTCCTCCTTTTGTAGGGATAATCCAATCTACCAATTTCTTGATGTATTCTGGTGCATTAATTGGGCAAGCACTTAATCCTACCTTCTTCAATAATTGAATATCATTGATATCATCACCAATATAAGCAACTTCTTCCCAAGTTATATTTAGTGCATTTAGTAATTCTTCAGCTACTTTAACTTTATCTTTAATTCCTAAAAAACAGTGTTCTATTTTTAACTTTTCAGCTCTTCTTTTAACAGCTAGACTGTTTTCTCCTGTAATTATTCCTACATGAATATTAGACAATCGACAGAATAAAACTCCAGCACTATCAGAGGTATTGAATTTTTTAAATTCACTTCCATTTTCGTCATAATACATTCCGCCGTCTGTCCAAACACCGTCAATATCTGTCAAAAAAAGTTTGATCGGGTTACTCAAAATTAGATGTTTCTAAGGTTACATCAGCTGGTATATCTAGTAATGCTTTTTTGTTTAAAATTATTTCTCTATCGTTCCATTTAATACCAGTTCCTGGTGATTTCAAACAAAGCATATCATCTGTTAATACTTCTCCCTTTTTAATATCTCTTTTGGATGTTACACTTCTTGCAAGTTTCTCTTTGGCTGCTTTTGTAGCTGGGTTTATTTCTTTCAAATCACTTCCCATTGCCAATTCAATAGCTCTAATGTAATCAACTAGCTTATGTAAACCGCTTTCTTCAAGTGACCCAGGTTGGTCTGTACCTTTCATCGTCCTATCTAAAGAGACATGTTTTTCTATTACAGGAGCGCCAATTGCTGCTGCTGCTGAAGAAATAATCACCCCAGAGGTATGATCTGACAATCCAACATTTACTTTATATTTATCTCTCAAGGTAGCCATAACTCTCAGATTCACATTTCTAACATCGCACGGATATTGAGATGTACATTGGGTTATAACAAGCTTATTTTTTGGTAATTGTAAAGTTTCAATAGCGACATCTATATCTTCAATGGAAGCCATTCCTGTAGAAATAATAACTGGTTTTCCTATAGAGCCTAGCTTCTCTAATAACGGAATATTGGTCAAATCTCTAGAGGCAACTTTAAAAAATGGACATCCAATACGTTCTAAAAGTTCTACCGATGGCACATCGCAGGGTGTACAGAAATACGTCATTCCTATTAAATCACAATATTCCTTTAATTCTTTATGTGCTTCTTCTGATAATTCTAAGAACATTCTATGCTCTCCGTATGTTCTCCCAAAGGAGTTTGGGTTATCGTAAACGCGATCAAATGCTTCTTTTGTTAATTCAGAAGGAATATCTCTTTTCTGAAATTTCACAGCACTTGCTCCACATCTTTTTGACATGTCTATTAGTTTCTTTGCTAAATCAATAGATCCATTATGGTTTTGACCTATTTCAGCAATAATATATGTTGGAAATCCTTCTCCAAGAACAGTTCCGTCAAGATTCACTGTAGGTACTTCAGATTCTAAACCTGTATTTATATTATGGTCAATGAAGCTATAAATTTCATCAAGGTCATTTTCTTTTTTTATCCCATCAAATACTTTCTCAAGTCTTACTAAATCTTTTCCAGTGTCTATCGTTAAATATTTATCCAATTCAGGTCTTAAACTAGAATAATCATTTGGTAATAATTCAACATCAAATAATGACTTTCCTTCTTTTCTTCTGAAAAATGGAGTTACGTGTTCAATGTCGATTGGGTCATCAGATATTTCCTTAACTTTTCTCAATGCATTTACTTTGATAAACTCTGGAACTAAATGCGATAGGTTTTCAATAGCTACGTAGTCTTTATTTTTTGCTTTCTCATGTAATTCTTCAGCAATACTTTTTATGACAATAGGATTGTCAGCAGTAAACCTTACTATTAAATCATCATCATTCATATCACTGGATGCTTTAATGTATCTGTCAAGAACATTTAAACTACTACCTTGGTATACTTTTACATTTAGAGCATGTGCAGCTGAAACTATAGGTTTGTCTGCTTCTAAACTTGTTGTAGCAATTACAATTTCATCAATGAAATCTATTTTTTTGATATTTTCTACTACTCTATATAAAATAGGAATGCCTGTTACTGACATAAGGGATTTACCTCTTAATCTAGTACTTAACATTCTTGCCTGAACTATCGCTCTTGTTTTCATCTTTTTTTTTATTTTTTTTTACTTTTTTACTCCAGAAAAATCTAAAATTATTTTGTCTCCGGAAATATGTAATTTTTTAAATTCATCATGCGCTACTAAAAGAGCGATAATATCTGCTTCTTTTACTGCTTTTTTATAATCGGTTAATTTATAAACAGAATGGGTTTCTATATTAGGTTCTACGATAAAGTGATCCTCGTTATTGGAATTTTGAAGTACTTTCTGAGCAATATATTTTGCTGGGGATTCTCTTAAATCATCAATATTGGGTTTGAATGCTAAGCCCATTAAAGCTGTTTTAGGTTTTCTACCATGCTTTAATTCAAATTGAAGTTTTTCATTTTGAATTTTTTCTGCACACCAAAAAGATTTGTAATTATTTACCTCTCTTGCCGTTCCTATGATTTTTGACTCCATTGGATAATCAGAAACAATAAAATAAGGATCAACAGCAATACAATGCCCTCCTACTCCACATCCGGGTTGCAAAATATTAACTCTTGGATGTTTATTTGCTAAAGAGATCAATTCCCATACATTGATATCTGCTTTGTCACAGATAAGCGATAACTCATTTGCAAAGGCTATTTGCACATCTCTAGATGAGTTTTCAACCAGTTTGCACATTTCTGCAGTACGAGCATTAGTTCCGTGTAATTCACCTTTAACATACTTAGAGTAAAATAAGATTGCTTTTTGAGTAGAGGCTTGATCTACCCCACCAATAACACGGTCATTCTCAACGAGTTCATGCATGACATTTCCTGGTAATACTCTTTCTGGGCAATAAGCGATATGAATGGCTCCTTGCAGTTCAGGTCTTGATGCAAATATGAGTTGCTGCATTTTTTCAGTAGTCCCTATTGGAGATGTAGATTCTATAATATATAAATCTCCTTTTTTAAGTAGTGGGATAACTCCTTTGGTAGCAGATTCAACAAATGAAATATCTGGCTCGTGATTTTCTTTAAATGGAGTTGGAACAACTATTAGAAATACTTCAGCATTAATTGCTTTGGTTGAAGCCTTTAAATTTCCTTTTGAAACAGCTGTAGATACAATCTTATCTAAATCCGGCTCAACAATGTGAATTTTTCCCTCATTTATGGTGTCAACAATATTTTGATTTATATCTACACCTAACACATTTGTTCCGTGCGATGCTATTAATGCTGATGTGGGTAATCCTATATATCCTAATCCTATGGTAACTACTTCTGGATTCATTATTTTGTGTTTTTTATGAAATCTACAATTCTTTTTGATGCCAGCCCATCGCCATATGGATTGTGCAATTTTGACATTTTCTTAAAGTTATCTTCGTTATTTAATAAGCCCAATGCTTTCGTTACAATCAACTCTTCATTAGTACCTACTAACAATACTGTACCTGCTTCTACTGCCTCTGGTCTTTCTGTATTGTCTCTAATTACTAGTACAGGTTTTCCCAGACTTGGCGCTTCCTCTTGAACACCTCCACTGTCA